>JAKOWJ010000199.1 GCA_029781595.1 Pseudomonadota bacterium
CCGCCGCATCGGCTCCATCAAGAAGGGCGAGGAGGTCATCGGCAACGAGACGCGCGTGAAGGTGGTGAAGAACAAGGTCGCGCCCCCCTTCAAGGTCGCCGACTTCGACATCCTCTACAACGAGGGCATCTCCCGCCACGGCGAGATCATCGAGATGGGCGTGCAGCACCGCATCATCGACAAGAGCGGCGCGTGGTACGCCTACAAGGGCGAGAAGATCGGCCAGGGCAAGGACAACACGCGCGAGTTCCTCAAGGAGAATCCCGCGATGGCCGCGGAGATCGAGTCGCGCATCCGCGAGGCCGTGGGCATCGCCGGGGGCATGCCGCTTGCCCAGGACGCGGCCGACGCTGCCGAGGCCGACTGAGAGAGCGCCGCATCCGCGAGCCTGCCATGGGCTGGGGATTCCCGGTTCCCGCGGTCGACGGCGCGTCGCTTCGCGCCCGCGCACTGAGGCTGCTCGCCCGGCGCGAGCACTCGCGCGCCGAGCTCAAGCGCAAGCTCGCGCCCCACGCGCCGGAGGGCACCGACCTCGACGCCCTTCTCGACGACTTCGCGAGGCGCGGCTGGCTTTCGGAGGAGCGGTTCGTCGAGCAGGCGGTCCGCACGCAGGCGCGGCGGTACGGGCCGCTGCGCATCGCGCACCACCTGCGCGAGAAGGGCATCGACGAGGCCGGCATCGAGAAGGGCCTTGCACAGGCTCGCGCGCAGGAGGGCGAGGCGCTCGCCTCGGCCTGGCGCTCCCGGTTCGGCCGGGCGCCGGCCAGCGACCAGGAGAAGGCGAAACAGGTACGTTTCCTTCAGCAGCGCGGCTTTCCGCTCGAGGCCGTGCTGCGCTTCCTCCGGGCGCCCGACGTCCGCTGAGCGTCGAATCACGGGAGGTTGCATCACTCCCGGATCGAGAACGGCCCCGTATCCGGCGCCGGAGTCCGCGGCCCGCAAGGCCCGGTACGCGAAGGCGCTCGGCGCCGACCGAGAACCCGCACGGCGATCCCTGCCCGTTCCGGCAGGCGCCAGCGGGTCGTGCCGCCGGTCCTTCGGCTGGCTCCCCGGATCAGGTCGCCGTGGCTTCCGCCGCCGGGGCTCCTTCGCCGGAGTCGGCTTGCGGCGCGGGCTTGCGGGTGCTGCCGTCCGGCGGCAGTTCGCGCAGGGCAGTCGAGACTTTCTCGATGGCCGCGCGCAATTCGTCGCAGGCAAGCTGCACGCCGGCCTGGGCCTTCGCGACGAGCGCCGGCGCGGCCCCGCGCGCGGATTCGATGGATTTCTGGGTGGCCTTGCGGCCCAGGCGCAGTTCCTTCAGGCGCCGGTCGTAGGCCGTGCGGGTTTCCCCGCTGGTCTTGCGGCCCTCGGCCACGAGCGCGTCGAACTGCGTGTCCCAGATCTTCAGCTGCAGTTGAATGCCGGCAAGGTATTCCGCGATGGTGCTCATGTCATGGGTCCTTTGGGGATGCGCGTTCGAGGCTCCGCGCGTGCCGGGGTTCTCCCGGCCGGCGGAAGGGCGGGGCGGACCCGGTTTCCCGTGCCCGCCCGAAAGCGGAACGCGCTGCCGCGATCCGCCGTCGATGCCGCTAGATGGCGCGGATGTTCGCGGCGCTCGGGCCCTTGGGGCCCGACTGCACCTCGAACTCCACCCGCTGCGCTTCCTTGAGGGACTTGTAGCCGTCCATCTGGATCGACGTGTGGTGGGCAAAGAGATCCTTGCCGCCGTCGTCAGGGGTGATGAAGCCGAAACCCTTGGAGTCGTTGAACCATTTCACGATGCCGGTAGCCATTGTTCATTCCTTTTCGATCGTTGTACGAGACAAAGCCGAGCCCCGCTGCGGGCATGACGATCAAGTGGGGAATGGACTGCCACTTCGGACGCCGGACTTCGGCGAGGGGTGGACTGCGAGATTCACTGCTTGACTATCCTGCGGGACCCACAGTAACACGTATCGGGGCGGGAATCCGCGAATGCCCGAAATATATTCGCGGGCCCGGCGCCATCGTCATCCGGCGCTTCGGCAGCCTGCGGCCTTCCCGGTCTTCGCACGCACCGCCGGCCGTGCGCCGGCCGTGCCGAACACGCGATCCCAGAAATCCGTCGTCACCCCGAAGCACGAGGGACCTTCGCCGTGGTGGTGCAGGGCATGCCAGCGCCTGCGCCGGTTGAACCACGCGATCCGCCCGTGCCAGTGGTGGGTCCCGTGGTGGACGAGCGTGTAGGCGAGGTAGCCGGCGACCAGGCCGAGCGTGACCGCGCCGGCGCGCCACGGGCCGCCCAGCATCCACGCCGGCAGGAAGGCGAAGACGAGGAAGACCAGCATGCTCAGGGTCGTCGGCGTGCCGATGCGCGCCCTCGGCCGTTCGTGGTGCAGCGCGTGCCAGCGCCGGAAGGGAAGGAGCCCGTGCAGCACGAACCGATGCATGGCGTACTCGACCAGCGTCCAACCGACGAAGCCCGCGAGCGCCATGGCGCCGATCTCGGTGCGCGAAATCCCCGGGGCCCCGCGCAGCAGGACGGCGGACATGAGCGCGACGGCGAGGCCGTAGAGAACGAAATCGGCGACATAGGCGATCCGGCCATGTTCGAGCGGGAAGGGATTCATGGTCGCCATCGTGCGCCCGCGGGGGCGGCGCGTCTGTGCGGCACCGTACGGCTCGGTGCGGTGCCGCACACGGAATCCCGCGCGCGGCCGCTGATCGCCACCCCGGGATCGGGGCGTTCGTCGACGATCGCGGCGCCCCTACGCCTCGCGGCCCCGCGGGCCTTCGGGTTGCGCTAGCGCACCGCCTTCGTTTTCCCACGCGCGGACGCTCTGCAGTTGCGAGGCGCGCTCGGCACGCGCCTTCCACGCGAGGCGCGAAGTCGCCTGCGAGAGGAGGGCGAATGAGGCGACGAGCAGCGTCGAGGGCACCCGGACCCAGCGCAGGGGAGAGCTGATGCGCTCGTCGCTTCGGCGATGACCGCGTTGCGGCGAACGTCCCCGCCACGGGCCGGCGAGCGCGTCAGAGCGCACTGCGACCACTGATCACGCGCAGCAGCACGACGACGATCGCGATCACGAGCAGGACATGGATGAACCCGCCCATGGTGTAGGAGGTGACGAGCCCGAGGGCCCACAGGATCAACAGGATGATGGCGATGGTGTACAGCACGATGGTCTCCTTAGGGTATTGCGCGGGCGGAAGGCGGAATCGCCCTGGACCGGCCCGCCACGTCGGGCGCGCATCGCGGCCTCGCATACCGTGCGGACCGCAGAGATGACGCCTGCGGTCACGATGCGGCGATCCGGCCGGCCGTTCCGTGCGTCAGCGTACGAACGGGCGATTGAAAGAAAAGAGCCGCGTTATGCGCGGCAGCGCACCGAGCCTGGCCGTCGTGCCGCGTAACCTCCGTGAAGAGTCGTGCCCCGTACCCCTTCCCGCAACACCGACGAACCCGACTTCGTACGCGGGCACCGTTTCTCACCTGAAAGAGGTAACCCATGAAATACGCAATGACGAAAAGCACGCTCGCACTCGCAGTGATCGCCGTCTTCGCGGCCGGCTGCGCCTCGACGCCGCACTACGCCGAACACCAATCGCCTGCGCCGGTGAGTTATGTCGGCCCGGCCGGCCCGGCCGGCGCAGAAGGCGCCACCGGTGCGCAGGGCGCAACCGGCGCCACTGGCGCACCTGGCCTGGCGATGGCCGGCCCTGCCGGCGCGCGAGGTCCTGACGGCCCTGCCGGCGCGCAAGGCCCCGCCGGTGCAACCGGCCCGGATGGCAGGTGGGTGGTGGGTCGTGCCGGCCCCGCCGGCGAGACCGGCAAGACAGGCGCGCAGGGCATGACGGGCGCCACCGGCGCCCAGGGCGACAGCCTGCCGGGCCCTGCCGGCCAGACCGGGCGTGCCGGTCCTGAAGGCATCCAGGGCGTTGTCGGCAGCACGGGCGCCGAAGGCCCGACGCGGGTGGGCCCGACCGGGCCTGCGGGCGTCACGGGCGCCACGGGCGCACAAGGCGCGACGGGATACACGGGCGCGCAAGGCGCGACCGAACTCGCGGGTTACGCCGGTCCGACCGGCCGTACCGGCGCTGCCGGGCCGCAAGGCGCGGTCGGCCCGACCGGGGCGCGGGGACCGGGGGGCCCGGCTGCGACCTGGACCACGTTCAACGAGTTCTGGTTCGATGCCAATCGCTCCGACGTCCAGTCGGCCGATGCCGGGAAGGTGTCCGATATCGCCTACTACGTCAGCCAGCATCCCGGCCAGCAGGTCGGCATCGACGGCTCCTTCGATTCGGCAAGCAACAGCCTCGGCAATCGCCGCGTCGAAAGCGTTCGCGACGCGCTGATCCAGGCGGGCGTGCCGGCGAACAGGATCCAGAGCGGCTCGTTCGGCAACCCGCAACAGCGCCGCGACCGCCGGGTCGAAGTGCTCGTCAGCGCGCGATAGCCGCTTCCACGCAGTCAGGAAGCACCGGGCCCGGCAGCGACACGCTCGCGCCGGGCCTCTTTTCGCGGGGATCACGGATTCCCGCCACACAAAGGAAAAGCACATGACGAAGTTCATCCTCAAGGGCATCGGCGCGGCACTCGCGGCGGGCATCCTCGTCGGCGGCCTGGCCGCCTGCGAAAAGAAGGAAGGTCCCGGCGAACGCGCCGGCAAGGCGGTCGACAAGGCGGTCCAGGACACCGGCAAGAAGCTCGAGCAGGCAGGCGAGAAGATCCAGGATGCGGCCGAGGACGCGAAGAAGTAAGGCGGCCCGGCGACCATGATCAAGGCATCGGAGCGGTTGTCCGCCGCGCAGTTCCAGGAGGCGCTGCGGCAGGTGCCCACCTATCGCGAGCGGCCGGTGGTCGGCGACCCGCTGGCCTCGGCGGTGACGAGGATCGAGCTGAACCCGACTTTCGCGCAGTCGCGCCTGCTGGCCCGCATCCTCGTCGCGCTCACCTACCAGGAGGGCGAGTTCCGGCGCGCGGAGACCGGCGCGCTCGACGCGGAGACGCTCGCCATGGTGATCTCGCTGATGGACGCCTTCGTGTCGGGAGCATCCCCTCCGGCGGCGTGGGAGCAGGCGGTGGCGTCGGCCCGGGCCGCCGCCGCAGGCGCGGAAGGGTGACCGGAAGGCGGGGCTACTTCGGCAGCAAGCGGGCGGACTCGCGCCTTACCACGTCGTAGCACTCGCAGACCCGCGCCTCGAGGCCGGGGCGATCCAGGACCTTGATGCGACCGCGGCTGTACCGGATCAGCCCGGCGGCCTGCAGCTTGCCAGCCGCCTCGGTCACGCCTTCGCGGCGGACACCGAGCATGTTGGCCATCAGTTCCTGCGTCATGGTGAGCTCGCTCGAATGCAGCCGGTCGAGGCTCAGCAGGAGCCATCGGCACAGCTGCTGGTCCAGCGAGTGGTGGCGGTTGCACACGGCCGTCTGCGTCATCTGCGTGATGAGCGCCAGCGTGTAGAGCAGCAGCAGGTGCATCGTCGGACCGTAGCGGTTGAACTCCTCCTGGAGAATCGCCGCCTTGAGGCGGTAGCAGCCGCCCTGGCTCTGCACCACCGCCCGGCTGGAGGTCGTCTCCCCGCCCATGAAGAGCGCGATGCCCACCAGCCCGTCGTTGCCGACCACCGCGATCTCGGCGGAGCTGCCGTTCTCCATGACGTAGAGCAGCGACACGATGGCGGTCGTCGGGAAGTAGACGTGGCGCATCCTGGCGCCGGATTCGTAGAGCACCTCGCCAAGCGGCAGGCTCACGAACTCGAGGCGCGGGGCGATGCGTCCGTAGTCGGATTCCGGGAGCGCGGCCAGGAGATGGTTCTGCCTGGGATCCGGAGCGGCCTTCGCGGCGGACACGCGGGTCTCCTCGCTGGCGACGTGACGGGGTCGGGCCGGATGCGGGCGATTACGCGGCCCGCCTGCGGATCGCCACCATGCCGGCGACGGCGAGGAGCGCGGAAAGCAGGACCATCGCCCACTCGGATAGCGTGGGCACTCCCGCGCCGCCCGGGCCCCCGACGCAAGTGGATGGGCTGATCGTGACGGCGTCCGTCGTGACGGTTCCGCCGAAGGCGAGCGCCCGGCCCGCCAGGTTGGCGAAATGGCCGATCGTGATGCCCGCCGCGTCGATGATGGTGCCGACGAACGTCGGCGTCGGGGACAGGGCGGCGTTCGCGCCGATCGTCGCCGCGCCCACAGGCGCCCAGAACACGTTGCTGGAGCAGGCACCGTTTGCCAGGACCACCCTCGAGTTCGCCCCGGTGTTCAAGGCGCCGCCCGGCCTGAAGAGGTAGACGCCGGCGCCGCTCAGCGTCACGGTCGTGGTGGCGGTGACGTTCATGGCGCCGCCGCTGGAGTAGCAGCCGGGCGGGATGGTTCCCGGGGGATTCGCGCCGATGACGACCGAGTCGAGCGTGATCGCCCCGGCGCCCAGGGAGACGCACGGCTGGCCATTGACGTCTGCCAGCGCGGTCGCCTGGTCGAGTCCGACGGCCGGCGGGCAGGGCGTGGCCGTGGCCCCGGTGATCGTGAGCGGCGGCGTCACGGGCCCCGTCGTGAAGCAGACGTCTCCGTTGATGATGGTCTGCGGGGCGGTGTTGGAGTTGGTGAACGTGCCGGAGACGACGCCGTAGGTCGAGGTCGTGCCGAGCGGAGGCGCCGTCTGGGCCGAGGCCGCGAAGGAAAGGGCGAGAAGCGAAGCCAGGCCGAGCAGCGAGGCCGGGCCGAGAATGGAGTGACTTTTAATGGCGATATCCCTTGATTTTTGACGATAAATCATCCCCGCGCCCCGTCGCTCGCTCTGTGCGGTAGCGCACATAGCAAGCCGTGGCGGGCCCCCCGCGGCTCGCGGAAAGGGCCATCCCCTTTCGTCGTCCAGCCCGATCACGAACGCAAGACCGGTCCGGTAGATGGCGGGGCGGCCGTGGGAGTGAAAGCCCCTCTGGCGACGGCGGGAATCGCCCTTCGCCTGTCGAGCGCACGGCTCCGCGCGTAGCCGGTGAGCGCCCGGACCGCTCCTGCGAGCGACAGGGCCAGGTTCGCGAGCACGATCGCGCGCGCGGCCAGCCGCGCGCCGACCAGGGTCAGGGTCAGCTCGAACGCCAGCGGGCCCGCGGCGGGCGTCCTCGCCGCCGCGACGGCGAGGCCCCGCCAGGAGAGCGACTGGCGAAGCGCCTGCGACCGGCGACGCAACCGAAGGCGACCCAGGGCGGAGCACGCGACGAGAAGCTCCCTTTCCCGCGCCAGGGCCTCGAGCCTGGCGTTCATCGCATCGCCCGGAACTGGTCGAGATCGCGTCCAGCTCGCCGAGCGTGGCGGCCAGCGGCGCGGGGCTCGCGTCGACAGCGGCGCGAAGCCGGGCGAAGATCGCCAGGCCGAACGCGAGATGGAACACGAGCAGCGCGCCGATGGCGCCGATGCGGTGGGAATCCCAGAACGCCGCGACGACGAGCACGCTCAGGAGGACGAAGGCCATGTGGAAGAGCGCGAAGACGAGCACCGCGAGCAGCAGCATGTGCTTGCGGCGCTCGATCTCCTCGCGCAACTCGACGCGAAGCAGGGCGCCGCGCACGAGGAGCGCCTCGCGCAGGGTGCCGCCGAGCGCGCGCAGGGCGGCGCCGAGACCGCTCCCGGCAGGCCGGCCCGGCGAGTCCGCGCTCATCGCTGGCTCAGCGTCGCGCGATCATGAGTCCCGCGGCCAGGCCGGCGAGCGCCGCCACGGCGGCGGTGACGCCGATCGACTGCCACGGGTGCGCGTGCACGAACTGGTCGGCCGCATCCGCCGAGGCCCGCGCCTGCGCGATCGAGGCGGCGCGGATCTGCGCGAGGCGATCGCCCGCGGCGGCCAGCCTCTGCTCGACGCTCGCCCTCACCGTGCCGGCCTTGTCCGCGCCGGCGTCGGCGAGGGAGTTCAGCAGCTGCCCGGTCTCCGCGACGACCGACTGGAAATCCTCGAACAGCTTCTCCTTCGTGACTTCGGGGCGCGTCTGGCTCATGGGGCGGTCTCCGGTTGGGGCGGCGCTCCCCGCGCGATGCGTCGGGAAGTTGTCGCCGCCTGAGAGAGGCTAACCGGTGGCGGCCGCCCCTTCCGTACGTGAGCGCACAAACGGGCGCGGACTCCGGGCCAACGGGAGCCCGAAGTCCCCGGAAACTACGCGCGGGGTTCGCCCTGCTCATTGACCGTCACCGTGGGTCCGGGGGCATCGGTCATCTGGATGCGATGCTCCAGGCCGCGAAAGTTGTACGTGACATCCCAGTAGTCCGGCCGCGCCTGGCCCGGCACGGTCTCGCAGCGCGTGACTTCCGGCGCGTACGTCTGCTGCCCGCTGCCGCGCCCGACGTTGGCTCCCACCACGCCGCCGGCGACGGCGCCGCCTACGGTGGCCACGTCCTGCCCGCGGCCGTTGCCGACCTGGTGGCCGAGGATGCCGCCGATGATGGCGCCCGCGATCGCGGCGGGCACGTTGGCCGAGGTGTGATCCGCGGAGACGCGCTCGCGGTCCACCCAGCACCGCTCACCGGGCGTGCCCAGCACGGCGTGGGCGGACGTGACCCGTGCCTCGAAGGTGCGCTCGTCGTGACGCCTGCGGTAGTCGTAGGTCATGGCGGGAGCGGGCGCATAGCGGCTGGCATCGACGCGGGCCGCATTTTCCACGATGCGCGCGGATGAAACGCGGTTTTCCAGGCCCATCGCCGCGAGCGAAGGGTAGCGGCCCGGGCGCAGGATCACGCACCGACCCTTGAAGTGGGCGTCGTCGCAGACCTCCCAGGCGGCGCCGGAAACGACGACCGACGAGGCGCGGTCGTTGAAGCCCCGGCGCTCGAAGTTGCCGACCTGCCGGTCGGCCGAGAAGGTGCGACCCTCGAACCCCTCGCGCTCGTGGAACGTGATCTGCGCGTTGCCCGGGGCGGGGGCGTAGCGATAATCGTCGATGCGCTCATTGGGGCCCAGGGCCCGCGCCGACGAAATCCGGTCGCCCAGGCCCAGCGAAGCCAGGTTCGGGTACCAGCCGGGGCGCAGGACGACGCAGCGACCCCGGAAGCGGTCGTCCTCGCAGGCCACCCACGGGTTGCGGCCTTCGACCACCACCGAAGAGGCGCGGTCGTTGAAGCCGCGGCGCGCGAGCGATCCGACCTGAGTGGACGTCGAGTACGAGCGGCCCTCGAAGCCCTCCTGCCTCGTAGAAGGTGACCTGCGCGGTCGCTTGCGCGGCCGCGACCAGCCCGGCCGCGGCCAGGGAAATCCGCAAAGTGTTGTTCATGGTTGTCCTCCAGATGGTGTGCCGCCAGCATGGCGGTCGAGCGGGTCGCCGGTCTGTGCGATGTCGTACACAACGCGAAATCGGATCCATGCGCCCGGAAGGCGTGGCCGGCCGCGTGCCCCGGCGGTGGCGCAATGTACTCCAGCGCACCGACGGTCCGCCCGCGGCGGGCTAGCCTGCATGAAACCCCGCGTGGAAGGAGTCCCCATGAATCTCTCGATCGCCCTCGGGCCCGTGATCTCTCTCGTCGCCGGCATCCTGATCCTCGTCGTGCCGCGACTGCTCAGCTACATCGTCGCCGGCTACCTCGTCTTCATCGGCGTGCTCGGCCTTCTCGGCGCGAGCGGCATGCGCCTCTGATGAGTTTCCCGCCCGCCCGCTGGCGGCTGGCCATGGACGACCATCGCCAGGCCGCGACCGCGGTGTTGATCGCGACGGGCGTCCTCGCCGGCATCTATGCGCTTTCGGCGAGCACGGCCATGATCTTCGCGGGGCGCTCCGGCGCCGAGCCCTCGGACGGCGGCTCGCGCGGCGTCGCGCTCCAGGCAGAGGCGATGCGCCTGCCGGCCGAGCGCGAGGCCGCGCTCAAGAAATGCGACCTCGGGTCCCGCATCGAGAGGCGAGTCTGCCGCGTCCTCGTCCGCGCGAAGGAGGAGCGCGACGCGCTCCGCGGCGCCTACGCGCCGGACACGGAGCCCTGAGCGGGGCCGGACCGCGCCCATTTTCCGGCTCGCTTCGGCGCGGGCGGAAACGGAGGGTGCCGGGTGTCATCGCGTGCCGGTTGCGCCGCGGGTGCCCTGGAGGCCGGGGCATCGGCGTCGAGGGAGTGCAGGGCGGCGAGCGCAAGCAACAGCAGGCCCAGACCGACGAGAATCGCGAGGGCCGCATGGATCGGCGCGAGGCTCGCCGGGGACTGCCCGCCGTCCATCGGGGCGCTCTTCATGACGGGATGCCGTGCACCCCGGCCCGGAGTTGCCGGTTGCCGCCGGCCTCGTCCGCGCAGAAGCGCGTCGCGCGTTGCGCGATGGGGAATGCGGGAGGTCCGAACGAGCCCTTGAGAGGCGTGGCGCGCGGCGGGTCGCCGGCGGGCGGGCCCAGGTGCGAGCAGCCCGCGGCAACGGCGAGTCCGGCGAGCGCCAGCGCGATGGCAGGCAGGTTACGCATGGAGGGAGCATGCGTACCGGCAGGAATGGCGTCGGTGCGCCAGCGTACGCAAGCAGCGCGGTGCCCCCGGAAACCTTGGCGACAACCTGCCACACCGGCGGGAAACCCATCGCACGGGACGGACGGAACCATCGCGGCCCGCGCGGTGCCGAATAGGAGCACGGGGGCCGCCGTGGGCGGCCCTTGCCCTCAACGCACGGCTTCGCGCGAGGTGACGCCATGAAGATCGGCATGGTCGGCTTGGGACGCATGGGCGCCAACATGGCGCGGCGATTGATGAAGGGTGGCCACGCGGTCGCGGGCTTCGATCCGAAGCCGGAGGCGCGCAAGGCGCTGGAGGCCGACGGGGCGGAAGTCGCCGAGTCGCTCGAGGCGCTCGTGGCGAAGCTCGAGGCCCCGCGCACGGTGTGGGTCATGGTTCCTTCCGGGCAGGTCACCGACGCGACGCTGGCCGGGCTCCTGCCGTCGCTCGCCGCGGGCGACACGGTGGTCGATGGCGGCAATTCGCTCTACAAGGACACGCAGCGGCGCGCGCAGGCGTTCGCGCATCGCGCCGTCCACTACGTCGACTGCGGCACAAGTGGCGGCGTGTGGGGCCTCGCGGAAGGCTACAGCCTCATGGTCGGCGGCGACGAATCCGTCGTCGAAGGGCTGCGCCCCGTCTTCGAGACCCTGGCCCCGGCGAAGGACAAGGGCTGGGGCCGCGTCGGTCCGGTGGGCGCCGGGCACTTCACGAAGATGGTCCACAACGGCATCGAGTACGGCCTCATGCAGGCCTATGCCGAAGGCTTCTCCATCCTGCAGCACAAGAGCGAATTCGGCCTCGACCTGCACCAGGTCGCCGAGATCTGGCGCGACGGCAGCGTGGTGCGCTCGTGGCTGCTCGACCTCACGTCGGCCGCGCTCGAGGAAAACCCGACGATGAAGGGCATCGCCCCCTACGTCGCCGACTCCGGCGAGGGCCGGTGGACCGTGGCGGAGGCGATCGACCTGGACGTGGCCGCGCCGGTGATCACGCTGTCGCTGCTGGAGCGCCTGCGCTCGCGCGATGCGGACTCCTTTTCCGACAAGCTGCTGGCGGCGATGCGCGGCCAGTTCGGCGGGCACCCCATCCGCAAGGAATGAGCGCCGCGGGCAACGAGGGCCTGCCGGGCCCGGTCCCGACGCGCTGGCTGTCGGTCGCGGATGCCGTGGCGATGAGGCGGGCGGCTTGCCGGCGCGTCCTCGAGGCTGCGGCGCTCGCCATCGAGAGGCGCGGGCGTTTCCTCATCGTGCTGGCGGGCGGCGAGACGCCGCGCGGACTCTACCGGATGCTGCGGGAGGCGAGCGCCGACTGGCCGCGCTGGGAGGTGTTCTTCGGCGACGAGCGCTGCCTGCCGGCGGCGAGCCCCGAGCGCAACAGCGCGATGGCGGCGGAAGCCTGGCTCGATCACGTGCCCATCGCGCGCGGCGGCGTGCACGCGATTGCCGCGCAGGAGGGCGCTGCTGCGGGCGCCCGCTCGTACGCAAGCACGTTGCGGGACGTCGGCGAATTCGATCTCGTCCTGCTCGGTCTCGGCGAGGACGGGCACACCGCGAGCCTCTTTCCGGGCCACGAGTGGGGCGCCGTGCCCGGGTCGCCCGACGTGCTCGCGGTCCTCGGTGCGCCCAAGCCGCCGCCGCAACGCGTGTCGCTCAGCGCGGCAAGGCTGAGCCGCGCGCGCTCGGTTCTCTTCCTCGTGGCCGGCGATTCGAAGCGGGACGCCGTGGCGCGTTGGCGCGCGGGCGAGGACCTGCCCGCGCGCGCGATCCGGCCCGCCACCGGCGTCGACGTCCTGGTCGAGGCGGCGCTCCTGCGCGACGGGCCCGCGGCGCAGGCCTAGGGCCGCGGGGGATGCCAGCCGCGCGGCGAGCCGGCCGAGCGCACGTCGCGCTTCGCCGCGATGCGGGCCATGAGGCCATCCCAGGACTTCCCGAAGGCTTCCGCGCCCTGTCGCTGCAGGTCGGCGGCCAGCGATTCCTCCGCGACGCCCAGGCGCGAGAATTCCGCCAGGACCGCATCGGCGTCGCCGCCATCGGCCCGCAGCGTCTCGCGCACGGTGCCGTGGTCGGCGAAGGCGAGCAGCGTGTTCTCGGGCATCGTGTTGATCGTGTCCGGCGCCGCCAGCGCCTCGACGTAGAGGGTGTCGGGGGCCTGCGGGTCCTTCGTGCCGGTGCTGGCCCACAGCAGGCGTTGCACGCGGGCGCCGGCGGCGGCCAGGCTCCTCCAGCGCGGGGAGGCCAGCAGCTCGTGGTAGGCCTTGTACACGCGCATGGCGACGGCGATGCCGAGGCGGTTGCGAAGCCGGCCCGGCACCCTGTCCCTCACCGCCACGTCCCAGCGGCTCACGAAGAGCGAGGCCACCGAGGCGACTGCCGGGTCACGCCCGGCGGCGATGCGACGCTCGATGCCGCGCAGGAAGGCCTGCGCCGCCGCGAGATACTGCCCGCTCGAGAAGAGCAACGTCACGTTGACGGGCACGCCGGCGAAGATCGCCTCCTCGATGGCGCCGAGACCCGCGCGGGTGCCGGGGATCTTGATGAACAGGTTCGGGCGGCGCGCGCGCTCGTGCAGCTGCCTCGCCGCCTCCAGGGTGCCGGCGGCGTCGTCGGCGAGCGCCGGCGGCACCTCGAGCGAGACCCAGCCGTCGACGCCGCCGCTCGCCTCGTGGATCGGCCGGAAGAGATCCGCGGCCGCGACGAGATCCTCCAGTGCGAGCTCGAAGAAGAGCGCCTCGCCCGGCAGGCCGGCGGTTGCCTTCGCCCGGATGGCCGCATCGTAGTCGTCCCCGTGCGCGATCGCGTGATCGAAGATCGTGGGATTGGAAGTCAGGCCCGTCACGTCCAGGTCGCGGATGTAGCGCTCGAGCGTGCCGGTGCGCAGCAGCGTTCGCGTCATGTTGTCGAGCCACAGGCTCTGGCCGAGGTCGTGCAGTCGTCGAGTCGCGTTCACGGGGCCTCCCGTTGCGTTGCGCTCCCCCCGGAATCCGCGTCCCACAGCCGGAAGCCTCCCCGGAAGGCGTGGGCGTTGCTGCCGCGGCGGGTCCGTGGCGGAAGGCGGTCGAGGTGCTTCACGTTGCCGCCTCCCACCACGACGTAGTCGGGCAGCAGCGCCTGGCGGAATCCCTCGAGGACATCGGCCACCCTGGCCCGCCATTTCCGGTTTCCCAGCCGCTTGCGCGCGCGGTTGCCGACGAGGTCCTCGTAGGTGCGGCCCTTGGCGCAATGCAGGTGCCCCAGTTCCATCGCCAGGATCTCGCCGTCGGCGATGAACGCCGAGCCGAGCCCCGTGCCCAGCCCGAGGAAGAGCATCTTGCCGCCCGCGTAGCCGCCGAGCGCCTGCATCGCCGCGTCGTTGATGATTCTCGCGGGACACCCGAAGGCGGCCTCGAAATCGAACCCGACCCAGCCCGGGCCCAGGTGGGGCGGCTCGCGCGCGACGCGCCCTTCGCGCACGACGCCGGGATAGCCGACCGAGACGGCCTCGAAGCGCCACCCGCGCGTGAGCCGGCGCAGCTTGCGCATCATCTTCGCGGGCGTTAGGCGCTCGCCCGACTCGAACGACACGGGCTCGGGGTGGCCCGTGGCGACGCACTTGACGTGCGAGCCGCCGATGTCGACGACGAGGATCTTCCTGGGAGGCGGCATCGGTTGTCTCCTCACGATGCGGGCACGGCGGCGGCGGGGCGCCCGTGCCGGTGGATGGACCGCTTCGCCTGGTCGTCGGGAATCGACAGGAGGTGCGCGGTGTGGATGAGCGCCATGTGCGTGAGCGCCTGCGGAAAGTTGCCGAGCATGCGGCGCCGGTGCGGGTCGTACTCCTCGGAGAACAGGCCCACGTCGTTGCCCAGCGCGAGCAGCCGCTCGAACAGCGCCTCGGCCTCGCCGCGGCGGCCGGTGAGCGCGAGGCTGTCGGCCAGCCAGAAGGAGCAGGGCAGGAACGCCCCTTCGCCCGGCGGCAGCGCGTCCACGTCGGTCGCGGTGGAGTAGCGCAGCAGGAGGCCGTCGACGACGAGCTCGCGCCGGATCGCCTCGACGGTGCCGCGCACGCGCGGGTCGTCGGGCGGCAGGAAGCCGACCTGCGCCACGAGGAGCAGGCTCGCATCCAGGTGCGGCGAGCCGTAGGCCTGCACGAAGGTGTTGCGGTCCCGGTCGTAGCCTTCCCGGCAGACCTGCGCGTGGATCTCGTCGCGCGCCTCGCGCCAGCGCTCGGTGGGGCCGCGAAGGCCGCAGGCCTCGGCATCCCGGATGGCGCGGTCGAAGGCCACCCAGGCCATCACTTTCGAGTGCGTGAAATGCCGGCGCGGTCCCCGGACTTCCCAGATGCCCTCGTCCGGCAGCCTCCAGTGCGATTCGAGGAACTCGAGCAGCGCGACCTGGATCTCCCAGGCCGCCGGCTCCGGATCCAGGCCCGCGGCGCGCGCCAGGTGCAGCGTGTCCATGATCTCGCCGTAGACGTCGAGCTGGAACTGCGTCGAGGCGGCGTTGCCGATGCGCGCGGGCGCCGCGCCGAGATAGCCGGGCAGCCAGCCCAGCTCGACCTCGTCGAGGCGGCGCACGCCTGTGACGCCGTAGAGGATCTGGAGGTCGCCGGGCGAGCCCGCCACCGCGCGCAGCAGCCACTCCCGCCAGGCGACGGCCTCCTCGCGATAGCCCGCGAGCAGGAGCGCGTTCAGCGTGTAGGTGGCGTCGCGGATCCAGCAGTACCGGTAGTCCCAGTTGCGCGTGCCGCCCGACTGCTCCGGCAGCGACGTGGTGGGCGCCGCCACGATCCCGCCCGTGGGCGCGTACGTGAGCGCCTTCAGCGTGAGCAGCGAGCGGTGCACCGCCTCGCGCCAGCGCCCCCGGTACGTGCTCTGCGCCGACCACGCGCGCCAGTGCTTTTCGGTCGCCGCCAGCGATTCCTCCGCGTCGACGGGAGGCTGGGTCGGCTCGTGGGAAGGGCGGAAGTTCAGGGCAAAGCTCTTGCGCTCGCCGGGCCCCACGTCGAAGGCGGCCACGGTCTTCATGTTCTCGCCGCGCACCGGCACGTCGGTGCGCAGCACGAGCGTGTCCGGCCCGGCGGTCGCCTGCAGCGCGCCGTCGACGCGGCGCACCCACGGCACGATCGACCCGTAGTCGAAGCGGATCACGAGCTCCATGCGCATGCCCACGCGCCCGCTCAGGCCCTCGACGATGCGCAGCACGTCCCAGCGCTCGCCCGACACCGGCATGCAGTCGATGATCCGGACGGATCCCGTGGCGGTCTCGAATTCGGTCTCCAGGACCAGCGTGCCGTCGCGATACCGGCGACGCAGGCCGCGCACCTCGCCCGCCGGCGCCAGCAGCCAGCGCCCGTGCCGGGGCTCGCCCAGCAGCGCGGCGAAGCACGCGCCCGCGTCGAACCGCGGCAGGCAGAGCCAGTCGATGGAACCGTCCCGGCCGACCAGCGCCGCCGTCCGGCAGTCGCCGATCAGCGCGTAGTCTTCAATCGGCAGCGGCATCGGCGAGCCTCGGGTTGTGCCAGCCGCCATCGCCTGCGATGAGCTCGTCGGCCTGGCTCGGGCCCCAGCAGCCGCGCTCGTACGCGGCGACGGGCCGGTGCGTCTCGAGGACCGGGTCGACGGCCGCCCAGGCCGCCTCCACCGCGTCCTCGCGCGTGAAGAGGGAACCGTTGCCCGCCATGGCGTCGCCCAGCAGCCGCGCGTAGGGCGCCTCCTCGCCGGGGCGCTCGTCGAGCAGATAGAGCTCGCGCTGCTCCCCCACGAAGTCCTCGCCGGCGCTCTTCACGCGCGCGGCGAGGGCGACGGCGGAGTTCGGCGCCAGCCGGAAGCGCAGGTAGTTGGCGCGACCGGTCGCCGGCGCCGAGTCGGCGAAGAGACGCTGCGGCGGCGGCTTCAGCGTGACGATCACCTCGGCGGCGGTTGCGGCCAGGTGCTTGCCGCTTCGCAGGTACCACGGCACGCCTTCCCAGCGCCAGGAGTCGATGAAGAGGCGAAGCGCGCAGAAGGTCTCCACGTCGGAGTCCTTCGCCACGCCCGGCTCGTCGCGATAGCCGGCGTACTGCCCGCGCACCAGGTTGCCGGGATCGAGCGGGCGCATCGCCTGGAGGATGTCCGCCGTCTCGCCGTGCACGGCGCCGAAGCCGCGGTAGCCGGGGGGCTCCATGGCGAGCAGCGCGACGACCTGGAAGAGGTGGTTCTGCACCACGTCGCGAAGGCAGCCGGCGGTCTCGTAGAACGGGCCGCGGCCCTCGACGCCGAATGCCTCCGAGAGTGTCACCTGCACGCTCGCCACGAAGTTGCGGTTCCAGATCGGCTCGAGGAAGGAGTTGGCAAAGCGGAAGTAGAGGATGTTCATGATCGCCTCCTTCGCGAGGAAGTGATCGATGCGGAAGATCGCGTCCTCCGGGAAGACCGAGCGGGCGACGCGATTCAACTCGCGCGCCGAGGCGAGGTCGCGACCGAACGGCTTTTCGACGATGACGCGCGCCTGGCCCGCAAGCCCCGCCGCGCCGAGCCCTTCGATCACGGTTGCGAACAGCTTGGGCGGGATGGCGAGGTAGTGGGCCGGGCGCTCCACGCGTCCCAGCGCCCGCTTGAGCGCGCGGAACGTCTCCGGGTCCTCGTACCTGCCGTTCACGTAGGCCAGCCGGGAGAGCATGTGCTCCAGGGCCGCCGGGTCGTCGATGGGACCGGATTGCCTCACGCCGTCCACGGCGCGTTCGCGTAGCCGCGCGAGGCCCAGGTTCGAGGAAGCCACGCCCAGCACCGGCACGTCGAGGGCGCCCTGCTTCGCCAGGGCGTAGAGCGCCGGAAAGATCTTCTTGTGCGCGAGGTCGCCCGTCGCGCCGAAGACGACCAGCGCGTCGGATCGCGGCTCGGCGGTGACTTTGTTCGTCATGGCGGATCCTCGGGGGATTTGTCGGGCCCGGCGCGCCGGGCGGCGCCGTCGGGTGCGCGCCTCCGGTAGACCCCGGCGGGGCACCCCGAGTTCACGCAGCCGCACTTCGCGCGTCGTGGCCCGTGCAGCGGCGCGTGGCGCGCCGTCACGGCGGTGCGTTCAGGCGGTGGTCCCGTCCCGGGGCAGGATGCGGTCGGTCTCGCGCCTGACCACCCGGTAGCACTCGCAGCTGCGCTCCTCGATCCCCGGGCGATCGAGCACCGTGATCCGGCCGCGGCTGTAGCTGATCAGGCCCGCGGCCTGGAGCTTCCCCGCGGCCTCGGTGACGCCTTCGCGGCGCACGCCGAGCATGTTGGCGATGAGCTCCTGCGTCATGACGAGCTGGTTCGACGGCAGCCGGTCCAGGCTCAGCAGCAGCCACCGGCACAGCTGCTGGTCCACGGAGTGGTGGCGATTGCAGACGGCGGTCTGCGTCATCTGGGTGATGAGCGCCTGCGTGTAGCGAAGCAGCAGGTGCATCGTCGGCCCGTAGCGGTTGAATTCGGCCTTCAGCAAGCTCGCCCGCAGGCGGTAGCATTCGCCCGCGCTCTGGACGACGGCCCGGCTGGGCGTCGTCTCGCCTCCCATGAAGAGCGAGATGCCCACCACGCCGTCATTGCCGACGATGGCGATTTCGGCCGACGCGCCATCCTCCATGACGTACAGGAGCGACACGATGGACGTCGTCGGGAAGTAGACGTATTGCATCTTGCCGCCGGACTCGTACAGCACCTGGCCGAGCGGCAGCGTGAGCAGCTCGAGGTGGGGCGCGAGGCGCTCGTAGTCGGCCTCTGAGAGCGCGTTGAGGAGCCAGTTCTGCCTGGGGTGCGAGGCATTGCGGACCGTGGACATGCGGATCTCCTGCGGGGAGCGGGGATGCCCGTGAGGCGCATGGGACGCATCGGCGCCTACCGGAATATTACCCCCGCGGTCCGTCCCTCGCCGCACGGCGACCGAGACGATCGGCCTATTCGCCCGGCTTCTCCCCGCCCGCCGGCCGCAGGTCGGCCGAGACCTTCTTCAGCAGCGCCTGCATCGATTCCCACGAGGCCTGCATCGCGGCCTGCACGCTCGCGCCGGCCGATTCGGTCGCGACGCGCAGCTCCTCGAAGGATTTCTGGCCCGCCTTGCGGGCGAGCCGGAGTTCCTTCAGGCGCCTGGCGTATTCCGTGCGCGCCTCGCCTTCCGCCTTCTTGGCGTCGGCCGCGATCGCGTCGACCTGCGCGTCCCATTGCCTGAATTGCCGCTGCATGCCGGAGACATAGTCGTGGTGCGTGCCCATGGTTTCGATCCTTTGCGTTCTGGCCGCGGGACGTTCCCGGAGCCGGTTCGAGGATAGCCGGGCGAAGCCGCGGCTTCCGTACGCCAGCGCACACACGCGGCAACCGCGATGGCGCATCGGTGCGGTGGCAGACGGACGCCGCGGGCCTGTCTCCGTAGTCTCTGTGGATCGGGGCGACGTGCCCCGCGACAACCGACCACGAGGCAAGAGACCATGAACTGGGATCGCATCGAAGGCAACTGGAAGCAGGTCCGGGGCAGCGTCAAGGAACAATGGGGCAAGCTGACCGACGATCAGCTCGACCAGATCGCGGGCAAGCGCGACTCGCTGGCCGGCAGGATCCAGGAAGCGTACGGGATCACCCAGGAAGCCGCGGAAAAGCAGCTGGCCGCGTGGCAGGCGCGCCAGAAGGAGGCGAAGGCCGCCAAATAGCCCGTCGGGGGCGCTTCGCCGGCGATTCGGCCGCGACCCTCAGCGATGGCGTCGGTCGTACCCGTCCCGGTAACGCCGCCCGTCGTGCCAGCCACCGGGGCCGCGAGAGTCGTGGCGATCCTGCCTGGCGTAGCGCGGCCCGTATCCATAGGTTCCTGACGTAACGTAGGCGACGGGCGGTGGCGAGTAGTACCTGGGTGGTGGCGAATAGTACCGGGGCGCAGGCGAGTAGTACCCGGGCGCGGGCGCGTAGTACCCCTGCGCTGGCGGGTAGTAGGCCAGCGGGGGCGGGTCGTAGGCCGGCGGGGGCGGGTAGTAGCCCGATTCCGGCTCCCCGTAGGCGCGGCCGTCGTTCCTGCCGTACCGACAGTCATGACGGTAGTACGGTTCGCTGGCGCCGGCGATCGTGCCGATGATGGCGCCGACAGCCGCGCCCGGCGGGCCGCCCACGGCGGCACCGATTCCGCCGCCGATAATGGCCCCGGCCAGCGGATCACCGGCGGCAGCCTGCGTGGACAGGCCCATCGCCACCACGGCGGCGACGATCGCCGGAAACAGGAAGGGGTTCCTCATGAGCCGGGTCTCCTTTGCATGGATCGCACGGCCCGATCATGGGCCTTCGCCGTGGAAACACAAGCGAACGGAGTGGCCCGACGACGCATTGGCAACCCCACGTGCCGACAGGCGCTCCCCTCCCGGGTCATGCTCGCGGCCCGATTTCGCGGGATCCGCTTCGAGCGCAAGCCGCGGTTGCGCACCGATTGCCCCCGTACGCCGAACTTGCCGTCCAACGGGCGAAGTGCGCGACGGTTCCCCCGGCCTCGTCCGCGTCTCCACGACCACCAGGGGCGCCACGGCCACGACGTCCCGCTCCTTACAATTGGTCACAACTGCGCAGCAGCTGGCCCCGCCCTCCGGACCAGTCGCACGCGCCGGGCGGATCGACATTCGCATCCGGCCGTGCCGTGGCGTCAGGTCCCCGACCCGAGCGTGATGCCGGGCGATGGTGGCGCCGGCGAACCCTGGCCTGCCTCACTTCGTCCATCCGCCTCGCCGATTCGCTCCGCAAGCACAGCGCCAGGTTCTTCATCGATGCCCATCGGCAGGCTCATGCTGCGCCACAGCCCGGCGGGATGCATGCCGCGGCGAACGAGCCGGCTCGCGACCATGGCCACGATGCGCGCGATGTCCACGACCGGCCGGAAGTGGCTGCGGCGGGCCGCCGGCGGGTAGATTCCCGCGATCGGAATCGCGACACTGCTCACGCCGCGCTCGCCGGCGACGATGAGGATCTCGCTTTCGAACGCGAAGCGGCCCCAGGGGACATCCGCCCGCGTGAGTTGCGCAAGGAGTGTCGCCGGGTAGACGCGGAATCCCGACTGCGTGTCGGCGATCGGCTCGCCCGCCGCCCAGGAGATCCAGAAGCGCGCGAACTGGTTGGCGTAGTAGCGATGCGCCGGGAAGTTGCGCTTGTCGTGCAGGCGTGCGCCGATCACGATGCATCCCGGATGGCGGTCGGCCGCGTGCAGCAGCCGGCCGATGTCGTCCGGATCGTGCTGGCCGTCGCCGTCGAGCGTCACCACGCGGCCCGCGCCGTGCGCCAGGGCGTGCTCGAATCCCCGCCACAGGCTCGCGGCCTTGCCGAGATTGCGCCTGTGCGAGAGCAGGGTGACCGGCAGGCGGGTGAGCTCGATGCCCGTGCCGTCGGTGGAGCCGTCGTCGACCACGATCACGTCCGGCACGATCGCGAGCGTGCGCTTCACCAGGGCGCGGATCGTGGCCGCCTCGTTGTACGCGGCGATGAGGACGAAGGGGCGGCCGGGCGCGTGCGCAGGGATCTTCATGCGGCCCCGCTCGACACCCGGATGTCCCGCCGGCGCCTGCGCCAGGCGCGGAAGGAGGCCGGCCAGTCGGCGATGAAGTTCAGGTAGTAGAGGGTGCGGAAGAGGTAGAGGCGCGATCGCACCGGGCCGGGACGGAAGACGTCGCCGGCGAGGAGCGAGACCATCGCGGAGCGAATGCCGAGGAAATCGCGGGGCGCCATGAAGAGCTTTCGGATCACCGGACTGGTCACCCGGTGGATGAGCCACGAGAAGGTGCGCACGCCGCCGCGAACCGTGCGCTCGAAGCGCCGGCACAGCGCCGGCGCGCGCGCGGGGTAGTCCAGGACCGAGTCGACGACGTCGGCCGCGAGCGCGGCGCTGTTCATGGCGAGGTAGACGCCGGAGGAGAAGACCGGGTCGACGAAGGCCCAGGCATCGCCCACCATGAGGTAGCCGCGTCCGGACATGCGCGTCGAGGCGTAGGAGTAGTTGCCGGTCGCGGTGACGGGGCCGATGAGCTCGGCCTGCGCCAGGCGATCGGCGATCTCGGGCGCCATCGCAATCGTCTGCCGGAAGAACGCCTCCGGGTCGACGCGCCGGGAATTGAGGTACGCCGGGGAGCAGACCGCGCCGACGCTGGTGGCGCCGTCCTTCAGCGGAATGAACCAGAACCAGCCGTGCTCGAACCAGGCGATGGTGATGTTTCCTTCCGCGGTGCCGGGATTGCGGCGCGCATCGCGGAAATGGCCGTAGAGCGCCGCGCTGGCGTGGTCGCGGCTCCTGCGCTTGAGGGCGAGGCGATCGGCGAGGAAGGTGTCGCGGCCCGAGGCATCCACGAGAAAGCGCGTGCGCCACTCCTGCAGGCCGCTGTCGCCTGCCTGGACCTGCACGACCGTGTCCCTGCCGCCCGCGGGATCGCCGAACGCCACCGAGGTCGCGCGCGCGAGCCGCGCCCTGGCGGCGCGTCTCGGTCGCGATCCCGCCTTCGACTACGCCGCCAACGGCGCGGCGGGGCAGTTCGCGGCGCAGGGCGAGGTGCTGATGCGGCATCGCTACGTCCTGAGCCCCGGGATAGCGCCCGGGCGCTTCACCGCGCCGGCGCTGCGGGCGGCGCTCGAGGAGGACCTCGCGCGCATGGCCTCGCCCGTCGGCATGCTCACGCGCGGCACCATCGCCGCCGACCCGACGGGCGAATTCCTCGCGACGCTGCGCGGCGTGGAAGCCACCGCGGCGCCCGCGCGGCGGCAGGGCGTGTGGTTCAGTGCCGACGCGACGCGCGCCTTTCTCGTCGTGCAGACGCGCGCGGCCGGCTTCGACAGCCTCGCCCAGGCGGCGGCGATGGCCCGGGTGCGTGCCGCGCTGGCGCAAGTGGCGCCGGACGTGCGTGCCACGCTTTCCGGGCCCGGCGTGTTCGCGGCCGAATCGCGCCGGCTGATCCACCGCGACGCGGTGCGCCTGGGCCTGCTGTCGACCGGCCTGGTCCTCGCGCTGCTCGCGTTCGTCTATCGCTCGCCCACCGCCATCGCGCTGGTGCTCGCGCCCACGGCCCTGGGACTGCTGGCCGGCGTGCTCGTGGTGCAGGCCCTGTTCGGCTCCGTCCATGCGATCACGCTGGGCTTCGCCGTGACGCTGATCGGGGAATCCGTCGACTACCCGAGCTACCTCCTGCTGAACACGCAGCCCGGCGAGACGGCCGGCGTGGCGGCGCGCCGCGTCGGGCGCACGCTCCTGCTCGCCGTCCTCACCACGGTCGCGAGCTCGCTCGCGCTCACGCTGTCGAGCTTCACGGGGCTCGCGCAACTGGGCGTGCTCACGATGACGGGGGTCATGGTCGCCGGGCTCGCCTCGCACCGGCTGGTCCCCTGGCTGCTGGGAGCGCGCGTGCTGGATTTCCCGCGCCTGCGCGTGCCCGCGTGCGCAAGCCTCGCCACGGCCCGCTGGCCGCGTTTCGCCGCGCTCGCGATCGTCCTCGGTGCCGTCACCGGGCTCGCGCTCCTGCATCCCCGCTGGTGGGAGCACGATCTCGCCGGCATCAGCCCGGTGCCCGCCGCCATGCGGGCGCAGGACGCGAGCCTTCGACGCGAGATGGGTGCTCCGGATGTGAGCGTGTTCCTGGCGAGCGGCGGGGCGAGCGAGGCGGCGGCGCTCGAGGCCGCCGAGGCCATCGTGCCGGGCCTCGAGGCCTGGCGACAGCAGGGGCTGATCCGCAGCTTCGACTCGCCCGTCCGCTACCTGCCTTCGCCGGCCACGCAGGCGGCGCGAGTGCGCGCCTTGCCGGACCGCGGCACGCTGGAAAGGAACCTGCGGGAGGCGCTGAAGGGCCTGCCTTTCCGGCCCGACGCCTTCGCCCCGTTCCTCCGGGACGTGGCGGCGGCGCGCGAGGCGGCGCCATTGACGCGGGCCGCGTACGCCGGAACGCCGCTCGGCACGAAGCTCGACGCGCAGGTGGTGCAGCTGGACGGCCGCTGGCTCGTGCTCACGTCCGTCGCGGGAGTCGCCGATGCAGGCGCGCTTCGCGCGGCGCTCGCCGGGCTCGCCGATCCGCGCAGCCGCCTCGTGGACCTGAGGCAGGTTTCGGAGGCGATGCTCGACGGCTTCCGCGGCGACGCCCTGCGCCGGGCCGCGCTGGGCGTGCTCCTCATCCTTGCGCTCCTGGTGGCGGGCCTGCGCTCGTGGCGGCGCGCCCTTCGCGTTGCCGCGCCCGCGCTCGCGGCCGTTCCCGTCGCGTTGGCATGCCTGGTCGCGGCCGGCCAGCGCATCGGCGTCTTCCACCTCGTGGCCCTGCTCCTGGTGCTGGGGATCGGACTCAACTACGCGCTCTTCTTCGAGCGCCCGGTCGCGGACGGGGCCGAGCGCGACCGCACGCGCCTCACGCTGGCGCTTTGCAGCGCGTCGACCGTCGCGACCTTCGGTTGCCTCGCCCTGTCAGCAACCCCGGTCCTGCACGCGATCGGGGCCACCGTGGCGCTCGGCGCGGTGGCCTCGCTGGTGCTTGCCGCCCTCTGGGCCCGCCCGGATTGAAGCCGCTCCGGGTGGGTCCGCCGCGCCTAGCCGAAGGCGTCGCCGTAAGTGTCGCGGTCGGCCTGGTAGCACGCGCACGACGTTGCCTTGAGCCCGGGCCGGTCGAGAATCGCGATGTCGCCCCGGGCGTAGCGGATGAGCTGGCGCTTCAGGAGCGACGTGGCAGCCTGGGTCACGCCGGCGCGGCGCACGCCGAGCATCGACGCGATGAACTCGTGGGTCATGTGAAAGGTGCTCGATTTCGCCCTGTCCTGCGTCATCAGCAGCAGGCGCGCGAGCCGGGCCTCGACGAGGTGGAACCGCGAGCAGGCGACCGCCTGCGCGGTCTGCGTCATGCGCACGAAGAGATAGCGATCGAGCAGCGAGCGCAGGGCCGGGCTGCGGCCGAGCGCCACGCGAAAGGCCGGGGCGCCCAGGCGAAGCGAGCGTCCGGCGCCCATGACGAGCGCCTGCGCGGGCGAGATCTTGACGCCCAGGACGAGCGGCGTTCCCACCATGCCCTCGTTGCCGACGAGACCGACCTCGACGCGCGTCGAGTTGTCCGTCGACGAGAGAAGCGCAATCGTGGCGGTGGTCGGAAAATAGGCGTGGCGCAGCTGCCCCCCGGACTCGAAGAGAACCTCCGGCGGGGCGAGGGCGACGTCCTCGCAGTCGGCGAGAAATCGCGCGAGGATCCCGCCGGGAAGGGCGGCCAGCAGGCTGTTGCCCGGGGCGGTGCGCTTGGGACGGGACAAGGGACTCCTTCGTCGATCAGTCAACCCAGGCCGCGATCGTATGTCCGGGCGGCGAGCGCCGTCTGTGGCCTAGCGCGCATAGCCGGGAAGCGGGGCTCTCCTAGCTCGGGAAAAGGCGCTCTCTTTCGCGCCGGACCACGGCGTAGCATTCGCAGACGCGCGCCTCGAGCCCGCGGCGATCGAGCACCCGGATGTGCCCGCGGCGGTATTCGATCAACCCGGCGGCCTGGAGCTTGCCGGCCGCCTCGGTGACGCCTTCGCGCCTCACGCCGAGCATGTTGGCCATCAGCTCCTGCGTCATGGCCACCTCGTTGGAGGGGAGGCGGTCGAGGCTCAGCAGCAGCCAGCGGCACAGTTGCTGGTCCACCGAATGATGGCGATTGCAGACCGCGGTCTGCGCCATCTGGGTGATCAGCGACTGCGTGTAGCGCAGCAGCACCAGCATCGCCGGCCCGTGGAGGTCGAATTCGGCCTTGAGCAGGCCGGTGCGCAGCCGGTAGCTTTCGCCCGCGCACTGCACGACGGCCCGGCTCGGCGTCGTCTCCCCGCCCATGAACAGCGAGATGCCGACGATGCCGTCGTTGCCGACGACCGCGATCTCGGCCGAAGCGCCATCCTCCATGACGTAGAGCAGCGACACGATGGACGTCGCCGGGAAGTGCACGTGCGTCATGCGGCCGCCCGGCTCGTGCAGCACCTGGCCGAGCTCCAGTCGAGCCGGCTCGAGATGCGGCGCGATGCGGCCGTAGTCGACCGCCGGGAGCGCGGCGAGGAGGCGGTTGCGGAGCGGACCGGCTGGCGTGGGTCGGGTGGCCATGGGGAAACCCGGATTCGAGGAAGTTCCTCCCCGCATTGGCGCTGACGGCGCGCCTTTCGCTGATCGATGTTACCGCCGGCAGGCTGTGTGCGCCAGCGTACAGATGCCGCCCGCGCACCCCGATAAGGTGTGGTTCATCCGCCTTCCGGCGGCCTCACTCAAAGGAACGCGCATGTCCACCATCACCGCCAAACTGGCATCCCTCGCAGGTGTACTGCTCGTGGCAACGACCCTGGGCTGCGCTTCGACCGCAAGGACCGAAGGCACGGGCGAGTACGTGGACGACGCAGTCCTCACCACGAAGGTGAAGACCGCGATCTTCAACGAGCCGACGCTCAAGTCGGCCGAGATCAACGTGGAAACCTTCAAGGGCGTGGTCCAGCTGAGCGGCTTCGTGAGCTCGCACGACGCCGAGACCCGGGCCGTTCACGTCGCCGGCGAAGTCGCCGGCGTCAAGTCCGTCAAGAACGACATGCGCGTCAAGTAGCGCGTCGCTTCCACGCGTGCCCCGGGAGCGGTTCGCCGCATTCACCGGGGCCCGTTCTCGTGGCGCGGCGGGAGCGGCCCGCCGACCGGGGTTCGGCCGCAGGAGTCGACCTCCGGAAATCAACCTGGGCAGGCGGATGAAAGTCGAGCGGGTGCTGGAAAGCGTGGCGCGCCACGGGCGTGGCGACCCGCGCGACAGGTTCGCCGACGAGGAGCCGCCGCTTCGCTCGAGCCTGTTCAGCGCCGGGCAGATGGAGCAGCACGGCAAGAGCCTCGCCGGCTCACACAGGCTGGCGGCGGGCCGTGCCCGGGACCGGCTGCTCGCGCGGCTGGCGGCCAACGAGCGCCTGCTCGTCGACGTGCGCGAGCGCCTGACCGGCGCGGCCCTGGCGAACGGCCGCATCACCCCCGCCGCCGAGTGGCTGCTCGACAATTTCTACCTGGTCGAGGAGCAGGTCGGCACGGCGAAGCGCCACCTGCCGAAGGGATACAGCCGCGAGCTGCCGCGCCTGGCGGTCGGCCCGTCGGCCGGGCTGCCGCGCGTCTACGACCTCGCGTTCGAGGCGATCTCCCATGGCGACGGGCGCGTCGACGCGGAAAGCCTCTCGCTCTTCGTGGCCGCTTACCAGACGGTGACGCCGCTCACGCTGGGCGAGCTCTGGGCCATTCCCATCATGCTGCGGCTGGCCCTCATCGAGAACCTGCGCCGCGTCGGCGCCCGGATCGCGGCGGCCATGATCGACCGGGACGAGGCCGGCGCCTGGGCCGACCAGATGATGGACGTCGCCGAGCGCGACCCCAAGAGCCTCGTCCTGGTCGTCGCCGACATGGCGCGCTCTGACCCGCCGATGGCGAGCGCGTTCGTCGCCGAGCTCGCGCGCCGGCTGCAGGGTCAGAGCGCGGCGCTCGCGCTGCCGCTCACCTGGATCGAGCAGCGGCTCGGCGAATCGGGGCTGTCGATCGAGCAGGTGGTGCAGGCGGAATCGCAGGCGCAGGCCGGCACGCAGGTCTCGATCAGCAACACCATCGGCAGCCTGCGCGTCCACGGCGCGACCGACTGGCGCGAGTTCGTCGAGACGATGAGCGTCGTCGAACGGATTCTGCGCGAGGACCCGGGCGGGCAGTACGCGCGGATGGACTTCGCCACCCGCGATCTCTACCGGCACGGGGTGGAGGCGATCGCGAGGAGCAGCCCGCAGTCCGAGGCGGAGGTGGCGCGCAGGGCCGTCGGGCTCGCGCGCGAGGCGGCGGGGGCGAGCGCGGGCCGCGGCGGCGAGCGCCCGCCCGAGGCGCACGTGGGCTTCTACCTCGTGGACAAGGGCCGCGAGCGCCTCGAACGGGAAGCCGGGCGGCGCGTCTCGCCTGCCGAGGCGATGCGCCGGGTCGGGCGACATTTCCCGTTGCCGCTCTACCTGGGGGCGATCGCGCTCGTCGCGGCCGCCTTCACGGCCGCGTTGCTCGCGAAGGCGCGGGAGGACGGCGGCGATCTCGCCCTGCTCCTCGCCCTGGGATCGCTGCTGCTGCTGGCTTCCAGCCAGCTCGCGGTCGGGATGGTGAACTGGCTCGCGACGCTGCTCGTGCATCCCCGCCCCTTGCCGAGAATGGACTTCTCCCGCGGCATCCCGCCGCGCTCGCGCACGCTGGTGGTGATTCCGACGCTGCTCACGGACGAGGAGGCCATCGAGGCGCTGGTCGAGGCCCTCGAGGTGCGCTTCCTCGCCAATCGGGACGACCACCTGCACTTCGCCCTGCTGACGGATTTCCCCGACGCGATGGCCGAGACCCTGCCCGGGGACGAGCCCCTGGCCGGCCTCGCCCGCAGGCGAATCGAGGAGCTCAACGGGAAGTACCGTCCGGCACCGGGCGCCTCCGCGGGCGACGCCTTCTATCTCTTCCACCGGCCTCGCCTCTGGAACGCGCAGGAACAGGCGTGGATGGGATACGAGCGCAAGCGCGGCAAGCTCGCCGACCTGAACGCGCTGCTGCGGGGCGGCGGCAGGGAGCGGTTCGCGCTCGTCGTCGGCGACACGACGGTGCTCGCGAACGTGAAATACGTGATCACGCTTGACACCGACACGCAATTGCCCCGCGACTCGGCGCGGCAGTTTGTCGGCGTCATGGCGCATCCGCTGAACCGCCCGTGCTTCGGCCCGGCCGGAAGCGACCCGGGCGCCGATGCGCGCAAGGGAGGGCCCGGGGCGGGCGCCGGCGAGCGGGTGACCGAAGGGTACGGGATCCTGCAGCCGCGCGTGAGCGTGAGCCTGCCGGGCGCAGGCCGTTCCTGGTACGCGCGCCTGCATGGCGGCGAAGCGGGCATCGACCCCTACACGCGGGCCGTGTCCGACGTCTACCAGGACGCGTTCGGCGAAGGTTCGTTCATCGGCAAGGGGATCTACGACGTCGATGCGATCGCGCGGACGATCGACAGTCGCTTTCCGGACAACCGCATCCTGAGCCACGACCTGCTCGAGGGCTGCTACGCGCGGTCCGGATTGCTGAGCGACGTCCAGCTCTACGAGGAATTCCCGTCGACCTATGCCGCGGACATCGCCCGCCGGCACCGCTGGATCCGCGGCGACTGGCAGCTCCTCGGGTGGCTGCGGTCGCGGGTGCCGGGCCGCGGCCCGCAACGGGCGACCAACCCGCTGTCGATACTCTCGCAGTGGAAGCTCCTCGACAACATCCGGCGCAGCCTCGTGCCCCCGGCCCTCACGCTGCTCCTGCTGCTCGGCTGGAGCGCGACCGCGAACGCCTGGCCGTGGACGCTGGCGGTGATCGCCATCCTCGCCCTGGCGCCGGCCAGTGCCTTCCTCCTGGAGACGCTGCGCAAGCCGCACGAGGTCCTCCTCCGGCAGCACCTCGTCGCCACGTCCCGCGTGGCCGCGCGGCAGGCGGCGCAGGCGGCGCTCGCGCTCGCGTTCCTGCCCTACGAGGCCGTCGTCAACCTCGCTGCCATCGTGCGCACGCTGTGGCGCCTGCTCGTCTCGCGCCGGCGGTGCCTCGAGTGGAGCCCTTCGGACCCGGGACCGGCCGGGCCCGGGCGCACCGGGCTGCCCGCCGCGGCCCGGACGATGTGGAGCGGGCCGGCGATCGCGGCGGCCACGGCCATCCTGCTGGGCATCTGGGCGCCGTCCGCGCTGGCGGTGGCGGGACCCGTGCTTCTGCTGTGGCTAGTCTCGCCGGTCATCGCCTGGCGGATCGGGCAGCCGCTCGTCCGGCGCGAGGCGAGGCTCACGAACGCGCAGGCGACCTTCCTGCGCGCGCTGGCGCGAAGGACCTGGGCGTATTTCGAGACCTTCGCGGGGCCCGAGGATCACTGGCTGGCGCCGGACAACTGGCAGGAGCAGCCGGCGGCGGCGGTCGCGCATCGCACCTCGCCCACGAACATGGGGCTTTCGCTGCTCGCGAACCTGGCGGCCCACGACTTCGGCTACCTCCCGGCCGGCGAGCTCATCGCGCGCACCGCGAACGCGATGGGAACGATGGGCACCCTGGAGCGGCACGAGGGCCACTTCTACAACTGGTACGACACGCGGACACTGAAGCCGCTAGCGCCTCTCTATGTCTCGGCGGTGGACAGCGGCAATCTCGCCGGCCACCTGATCGCCCTGCGGCCGGGCCTCGAGGCGCTGGCCGACGACCGGATCGTGCCGCAGCGGTGGTTCGAAGGCCTTCGCGACACCCTTCGCGGCCTGGCCGAGGCGGTCGGGGGCGCTCCCGGGGCGTCGTTCGTCCGGCTGGAGAAGGAACTGGAAGGCGCCATCGCTTCCCCGCCGGCGTCCGTCGCGGCGGCGCGGCAGCGGCTCGACTGGATCCAGGCCTGCGCGATCGAGGTCGCGGCGCGGGTCGGCGGTGCGCCCCAGGGGCCGCCGGCGCAGGGCGCGGCTGGCGCGAGCGAGGCGCAGTTTTGGGGCGACGCGCTCGTGCGGCAGTGCCGCGCGCTGCGGGACGAGGCCGAGCTCGTGGCCGCCTGGAGCGAAGCGGCGGCGGCGGGCATCCACGATTCCCCGGGCTCGCGCGGGATCCCGACGTTGCGCGAGGTGGCGTCCCTCGAGGCCGGCGCGGGCCCGGCCACCGAGCGGATGGCGCAGATCGGGGCGCTCGCGCGCCAGTGCGACGAGCTCGCGCGGATGCAGTACGGCTTTCTCCACGACCGGTACCGTCACCTGCTCGCCATCGGCTACAACGTCGCCGAGGGGCGGCGGGACCCGAGCTGCTACGACCTGCTCGCCTCGGAGGCGAGGCTCGCGTGCTTCGTCGCCATCGCGCAGGGCCAGCTGCCGCAGGAGGACTGGTTCGCCCTCGGGCGCCTGCTCACGGCCGCGGGCGGGCGGCCGGCGCTGCTCTCCTGGAGCGGCTCGATGTTCGAGTACCTGATGCCGCTCCTGGTGATGCCCACGTACGACAACACGCTGCTCGACCAGACCTACCGCGCCTGCGTGGAGCGGCAGATCGCCTACGGCAAGCTGCGGGGCGTGCCGTGGGGCATCTCGGAATGCGGATACAACGCCGTCGACGCGGGCCTCAACTACCAGTACCGCGCCTTCGGCGTGCCCGGCCTGGGACTCAAGCGCGGGCTCGCGGAGGACCTGGTCGTCGCGCCCTACGCCTCGGCGCTCGCGTTGATGGTGGCCCCCGGGGAATCCTGCCTCAACCTGCAGCGCCTCGCCCGCGAGGGCCTCGCCGGAAGGTTCGGCCTGTACGAGGCCGTCGACTACACGCCCTCGCGCCTGCCGCGGGGGCAGGCGTCCGCCATCGTGCGCTCGTTCATGGCGCACCACCAGGGCATGGTGCTGCTCTCGCTCGCGCACGTGCTGCTCGACCGGCCCATGCAGAGGCGCTTCGCGTCGGACCCGCTGGTGAAGGCGACGCTCCTGCTGCTCCAGGAGCGGGTCCCGAGAGCCGCGGCCCTGCACACGCTGTCGGCCGACCTGTCCGCGAGCCACGGCCTGTCCGCGGGGCCGGAGGCGCCCGTGCGCGTGCTCGCGAGCCCCGACACGCCGACGCCGGAAGTGCAGCTGCTGTCGAACGGGCGCTACCACGTGATGGTCACGAACGCCGGCGGCGGGAGCAGCCGCTGGCGCGATCTTGCCGTCACGCGCTGGCAGGAGGACGCGACGTGCGACAACCGGGGCACGTTCTGCTACATCCGCGACACGGCGAGCGGCGAGTTCTGGTCGAGCGCGCACCAGCCGACCCTCAAGCGCGCGGCGCACTACGAGGCCATCTTCACGGAAGCGCGCGCCGAGTTCCGCCGCCGCGACGACGAGATCGAGTCGCACACCGACATCGTCGTCTCGCCCGAGGACGACATCGAGCTGCGCCGGGTGCGCATCACCAACCGCTCTCGGACGGCCCGCACGATCGACGTCACGAGCTACGCGGAGGTGGCGCTCGCGAGCGCCGCCGCGGACGCGCTGCACCCGGCGTTTTCCAAGCTGTTCGTGCAGACCGAGATCGTCGGCGACCGGCAGGCCATCCTGTGCCGGCGCCGCCCGCGCTCGCTCGACGAGAGCGCGCCGTGCATGTTCCACCTCGTGGCCGTGCACGGCGCGGCCTCGCTCGAGGTGTCGTACGAGACGGACCGGATGGCCTTCGTCGGGCGGGGGCGCACGCTCGCCGCGCCGCGGGCGATGGCCGAGGCCGGGGCGCTCGCCGGCGGCGAGGGCTCCGTCCTCGACCCCGTCGTCGCGATCCGTCACCGGATGAAGCTCGAGCCGCAGCAGACGGCGACCGTCGACATCGCCACCGGGATGGCCGCGACCCGCGAAGGCGCGCTCGGCCTCGTGGGCAAGTACCGGGACCGCCGGCTCGCCGACCGCGTCTTCGACCTCGCGTGGACGCATAGCTCGGTGACGCTGCGCCAGATCAACGCGACGGAATCTGATGCGCAGGTCTACGCGCGCCTCGCGAGCGCCGTCATCTATGCCAATGCCTCCCTGCGCGCGCAGGCCGGCGTCCTGATCCGCAACCGCCGCGGGCAGTCCGGGCTCTGGAGCTACGCGATCTCGGGCGACCTGCCGATCGTGCTGCTGCAGATCGGGGACGCGGAGAACATCGACCTCGTGCGCCGGATGGTGCAGGCGCACGCCTACTGGCGCCTCAAGGGGCTCGCCGTCGACCTCGTGATCTGGAACGAGGACCGCGGCGGCTACCGGCAGGTCCTCCAGGACCAGATCCTGGGGCTGATCGCCGCCGGCATCGAGGCGCACGCGATCGACCGGCCCGGCGGGATCTTCGTGCGGCGGGCCGAGCAGGTCGCGGACGAGGACCGCATCCTGCTGCAGTCGGCCGCGCGCGCCATCATCACGGACCGGCGGGGAAGCCTCGCGGAGCAGGTGAACCGGCGTGCCGTCCCGGAAGCGCGCATGCCGCCCCTCGTGCCGACGCGGGGCGCGCCGGTGCCGGCGCCGCCGGCCGATCCACCGCCGCGCGAGCTGATCCTGGCGAACGGGCTCGGCGGGTTCACCCCGGACGGAAGCGAATACGTCATCACGACGCGCGCGGGGGAGGCGACCCCCGCGCCGTGGTCGAACGTCCTCGCCAACCCGGTTTTCGGGACGGTGATCTCCGAGAGCGGGCAGGCGTACACGTGGAGCGAGAACGCGCACGAGTTCCGCCTGACGCCCTGGCACAACGATCCCGTGAGCGATGCGAGCGGGGAGGCGCTCTTCCTGCGCGACGAGGAGTCCGGGCACTTCTGGTCCCCGACGCCGCTGCCGTGCCGCGGCACGGGCGCCTACGTCACGCGCCACGGATTCGGCTACAGCGTCTTCGAGCACGCCGAGGACGGGATCCACTCCGAGCTGCGCGTGTACGTGGCCGCCGACGCGCCTGTGAAGTTCTCCGTGCTCACGGTCCGCAACCTCTCCGGCAGGCCGCGCCGGCTCTCGGCCACCGGCTACGTCGAATGGGTGCTCGGGGACCTGCGGCCGAAGACGGAAATGCACGTGATCACGGAGATCGAGGCGATGGGCGGGGCGCTCCTCGCGCGGAACGCCTACAACACGGAATTCCCCGAGCGCGTCGCGTTCTTCGACGTGGACGACCCGGCGCGCAGCGCGAGCGGCGACCGCGCCGAGTTCATCGGGCGAAACGGGCAGATGCGGGCCCCGGCGGCCCTGGGGCGATCGCGCCTGTCCGGCAAGGTAGGCGCCGCGCTCGATCCGTGCGCGGCGCTCCAGGTCGCCTTCGACCTCGCCGAGGGCGAGGAACGCGAGATCGTCTTCCGGCTCGGCGTCGGTGGCAACGCCACCGAGACGGGCGCCCTGGTGCAGCGGTTCCGGGGGGCGGCCGCCGCCCGCGACGCGCTGCTGGCGGTCCACGCGCAGTGGGAGCAGGTCCTGGGCGCCGTGCAGGTGGAAACGCCGGATGCCTCGCTCGATGTCCTCGCCAACGGCTGGCTCGTGTACCAGGTGATGGCGAGCCGCCTGTGGGCGCGCAGCGGCTACTACCAGTCCGGCGGCGCGTTCGGCTTCCGCGACCAGCTGCAGGACGTGATGGCGCTCGTCCACGCCGCGCCGGCGCTCGTGCGCGAACACCTGGTCCTGTGCGCGGGCCGCCAGTTCGTCGAGGGCGACGTCCAGCACTGGTGGCATCCTCCCTCCGGGCGGGGCGTGCGCACGCGCTGCTCGGACGACTACCTGTGGCTGCCCTTCGCGGCGGCGCGCTACGTCACCGCGACGGGCGACGCCGCCGTGCTCGACGAGGCCGTGCCGTTCCTCGAGGGCCGGCCCGTCAGCCCGCAGGACGACTCGTACTACGACTCACCGCGCCGGTCCGCGGCATCGGCCACCCTCTACCAGCACTGCGTGCGCGCCATCGAGCACGGCCTGCGGTTCGGCGCGCACGGCCTGCCGCTCATGGGGTCCGGCGACTGGAACGACGGCATGAACCTCGTCGGGTTCCAGGGCCGGGGCGAAAGCGTCTGGCTGGGCTTCTTCCTGTGCGCGGTGCTCGACGGGTTCGCGGGCGTCGCGCGCGGGCGCGCGGACGCGGCGTTCGCCGACCGATGCGCGGCCGAGGCGGGCCGGCTGCGCGAGAACCTCGAGCGGCACGGCTGGGACGGCGAATGGTACCGGCGCGCGTACTTCGACGACGGGACGCCGCTGGGTTCGGCAGGCAACGCCGAATGCCGGATCGACTCCATCGCGCAGAGCTGGGCCGTGCTGTCCGGCGCCGGCGATGCCTCGCGGCTCGGTCGCGCCATGACGTCCGTCGACGAGCACCTCGTTCGTCGCGGGACGGGGCTCGTCCAGCTCCTCGATCCGCCGTTCGACCGCTCGGACCTCGACCCCGGATACATCCGCGGCTACGTCCCGGGCGTGCGCGAGAACGGTGGCCAGTACACGCACGGCGCGGTCTGGGCGGCGATGGCGTTCGCGGCCCTGGGCGATCGCGAGCGGGCCTGGGAACTCGCCCGGATGATGAACCCCGCGAGCCACGCCGGCACGCCCGAGGGCGTGGCCACGTACAAGGTGGAGCCGTACGTGATCGCCGCGGACGTCTACGCGGTGGCGCCGCACGCCGGCCGCGGCGGGTGGACCTGGTACACGGGCTCGGCCGGCTGGATGTACCGCCTCGTCGTCGAGTCGCTGCTCGGGCTCGCCCGCGAGGGCGAGCGGCTGCGCTTCGCCCCGTGCCTGCCGGCCGACTGGACGGGATTCACGATCCGCTACCGGTTCGGCCGGAGCCTGTACGTGATCGACGTGCGGCAGGAAGCCGGCGGCACGCCCGGCGGGGCGACGACTGTCCTGCTGGACGGCGTCGCGCGGCCCGACGGATCGGTGCCTCTCGTCGACGACGGATCGCAGCACCGGGTTTCGGTCGAGTGGCGGGCGGCCGCCTCCGCTGCGATTTCCAATGTGCGATGACGTACCGACGGGCGCCGGGCAATCGCGGAGGATGGGCGAGTCGGATCTTCCCTACCAAACTTCACGAGGTTGGCCATGGCCGAGAACAACGCTGTCGTCGGAATCTGCAATTCGCACGTGGACGCGGAAGCGAGCGTCAGGGAACTCCAGCGATCGGGCTTCGACATGAAGAAGCTGTCCATCGTGGGCAAGGACTACCAGACCGAAGAGCACGTCGTCGGCTACTACAACACCGGCGACCGCATGATGGTCTGGGGCAAGCGCGGGGCCTTCTGGGGCGGCTTCTGGGGCCTGCTGTTCGGGTCGGCCCTCTTCATGATCCCGGGCATCGGTCCCATCGTGGTGTTCGGCCCGGTGGTCGGCTGGATCGTCGGGGCGCTGGAAGGCGCCGTGGTCGTGGGCGGCCTGAGCGCCCTGGGCGCCGCGCTCTACGGCATCGGCATTCCGAAGGACAGCGTCCTGCAGTACGAGACGGCCCTCAAGTCCGACAAGTTCCTCGTCGTCGCGCACGGCACGGCCGACGAGGTCGCCAAGGCCAAGGGCATCCTCGAGACGAGCGGCGCGGCGCAGGTCGTGGCCCACGTGGACGTGCTGGCGGCCGGGGCGACGCGGCCCGAGAAGGCGGTCGCGTGAGGCCGGAAATGAGAAAGGCCGCCCTCGTTCTCTGGATGGCGCTGGGCGCCGCGGTTCCGGCGAGCGCGCAGCTGAGCATCGGCATCGGCCTGCCGGGCGTGAGCATCGGCATCAACGTGCCGGTCTACCCGCAACTGGCCCGCGTGCCGGGCTATCCCGTCTACTACGCGCCGCGAATGAACGCGAACTACTTCTTCTACGACGGCCTGTACTGGGTCTTCGCCGGGGACAACTGGTATGCGAGCGACTGGTACAACGGGCCCTGGGGGACCGTGGCCCCGGCTGCCGTGCCGGCCTACGTGCTGCGCATTCCCGTGCGCTACTACCGCCAGCCGCCGTCGTACTTTCGCGGGTGGCGGGCGGATGCGCCGCCGCGCTGGGGCGATCACTGGGGCGGCGAATGGTCGCAGAGCCACGGCGGCTGGGACCGGTGGAACCGCGCGTCGGCTCCCGCCCCGGCCCCGTTGCCCACGTACCAGCGGCGCTACGCCGGCGATCGCTATCCGCGGGTGGAGCAGCAGCAGGCGCTGCACGGACAGAATTATCGCTACCAGCCGAGGGACCCCGTGGTTCGCCAGCACGACCAGGGCCAGCACGGGCAACGTGCGCCAGCGAACGGGGGGCACCGCCAGGACACCGGCGCCCGCGGCAACGAGGCTCCGCAGGCATCGGGTCACGGGCAGGGGCGGGGCCGGGACAAGGACCACGAGAACGCCGACGACCGCGGCCACGGGAACGGCCACTAGCCGCCGCGTGCGGGCAGGGCGGCCAGGCGTTCAGGCGGCCGCGGCTGCGGCCGCGGGCACGTGGATCCTCAGCTGCGGGAACGGGATCTCGATGCCCTTCTCGTCGAACGCGTGCTTGAGGCGCCGGAGGAACTCACGGCGCACCGTCCACTGCTCCAGCGGCGCGACGCGGAAGCGCGCGCGGATCACCACCGAGGAATCGGCCCACTGGTCCACGCCGGCCATCTCCAGGTCGTCGAGGATGCGCGGGGCGAAGGCCGGGTCGGCGCGCAGCTGCCCCGCCACCTCGCGCATCACCTCCATCACCCGGTCGACGTTCTCGCCGTAGCCCACGCCGATGTCCACCACCGACTGCGCGTACCCCCGGCTCATGTTGACCACCGTGACGATGGAGCCGTTGGGCACGTAGTGCACGTTGCCGTCGTAGTCGCGAAGGCGGACGTAACGCAGCGTGAGGTCCTCCACGAGGCCTGCGTGGTCGCCGAGCTTGACCACGTCGCCCTGGCGGATCTGGTTCTCGAGCAGCAGGAAGAACCCGGTGAAGTAGTCCTTCACCAGGCTTTGCGCGCCGAAGCCGACGGCCAGGCCGACGACGCCGGCCGCGCCCAGGATCGGCGCGACGGACACGCCCAGCTCCGACAGGACGAGAATGCCCGCGATCACGGAGATCACCACGGCGGCCAGGTAGCGGAACACGCGCCCGAGCGTCTCGGCGCGCTTCACGGCCTCGCGGTCGTCGAGCCGGGCCGCCAGGCGCGTGCGCAGCAGGCGGATGCCGCGCTGGGCCACGGCGATCGCGACGAAGGCCGCGAGGAGGATCCCGAGGATGCGCACGCTCGTCACGGCGAATGCGCCCATCTCGCGCCAGCTGCTGGCGAGGTCGTTCAGGAACTCGGATGACATGGCCTCTCCCTCTTCTTCGTTGGTCCCGGGCCGAGTGTAAACGCGCGCGGCCGACACTGAAGGGACCGGGCCTCGCGGTCCCGGTTCCCGAGGTCTTCGCCGAAGGCGCGCGGGGTGCCGCCGCGGCCTCTCGCGGGCAGCGCATTTGGTATCCTTGCGGTTTCGCCCGCGGCCCCGGCGCCCCCCATGAAAACCAGCGAAATCCGCAAGAAATTCATCGACTTCTTCGCCTCCCAGGGGCACCAGCCGGTGGCCTCGAGCCCGCTGGTGCCCGGCAACGACCCCACGCTCCTCTTCACCAACGCCGGCATGGTGCAGTTCAAGGACGTGTTCCTGGGCACGGAGAAGCGGGCCTACCGGCGGGCGGTCACGGCGCAGCGCTGCGTGCGCGCCGGCGGCAAGCACAACGACCTGGAGAACGTGGGCTACACGGCGCGCCACCACACGTTCTTCGAGATGCTGGGCAACTTCAGCTTCGGCGACTACTTCAAGCGCGACGCGATCCGCTTCGCCTGGGAGCTCGTCACGCAGGTCTACGGGCTGCCGAAGGACAGGCTCTGGACCACCGTCTACGAGACGGACGACGAGGCCTACGACCTCTGGACGAAGGAGATCGGCGTGCCGCCCGAGCGCTGCGTGCGCATCGGCGACAAGCCCGGCGGGCGAAGGTACGAGAGCGACAACTTCTGGCAGATGGCCGACACGGGCCCCTGCGGCCCCTGCTCCGAGATCTTCTACGACCACGGCCCCGGCATCCCCGGCGGCCCGCCCGGCTCGCCCGACGCGGACGGCGACCGCTACATCGAGATCTGGAACCTCGTGTTCATGCAGTTCAACCGCGACGAGGCCGGCAACATGCACCCGCTGCCCAAGCCCTCGGTGGACACCGGCATGGGCCTGGAGCGGCTCACCGCGGTGCTGCAGCACGTGCACTCCAACTACGAGATCGACCTCTTCCAGTCGCTGGTGAAGGCGGCCGCGCGCGAGACGGGCGCCACGGATCTCGCCTCGCCGTCGCTGCGCGTGATCGCGGACCACATCCGCGCCTGCGCCTTCCTCATCTGCGACGGCGTGATCCCCGGCAACGAGGGTCGCGGCTACGTGCTGCGGCGCATCGCCCGCCGCGCCATGCGCCACGGCTACAAGCTCGGGCAGAAGCAGCCGTTCTTCTACAAGCTCGTGGCGGACCTCGCGGCGGAGATGGGCGAGGCCTACCCGGAGCTGCGCGAGGCCGAGGGGCGCGTCACCGCCACGCTGCGCCAGGAGGAGGAGCGCTTCGGCGAGACGCTGGAGCACGGCATGTCCATCCTCGACGAGGCGCTGGCCGGCGGTCGCCGCGAGCTCGATGGCGAGACGGCGTTCAAGCTCTACGACACCTACGGCTTCCCGGTGGACCTCACCGCCGACATCGGCCGCGAGCGCGGCTTCACCGTGGACATGGCCGCCTTCGACGCGGCGATGGGGGCGCAGCAGGAGCGCTCGCGCGCCGCGAGCAAGTTCAAGGCTGGCGCGCAGCTCGAGTACCGCGGCGCGAAGACGCGCTTCGACGGCTACGAGACGCTCTCCGAGGAAGGGCGGGTGGTGGCCCTCTACCGCGGCGGCAGCGCGGTGAAGAGCCTCGCGGCCGGCGAGGATGGCGTGGTGGTGCTGGACCGCACGCCCTTCTACGCGGAGTCCGGCGGCCAGGTGGGCGACCGCGGCGAGCTCACGAAGGGCGGCGTGTGCCTCACGCTCTTCTCGGTGGAGGACACGCAGAAGCTCCAGCCGGAGGTCTTCGGCCACTACGGGACCGTGAAGACGGGCGAACTGGCCGTGGGCGACACGGTCGCGGCGCAGGTGGACCTCGACAAGCGCTCGCGGACGGTGCGGCACCACTCCGTCACCCACCTCATGCACAAGGCGCTCCGCGAGGTGCTGGGCCCGCACGTGCAGCAGAAGGGATCGCTCGTCGACGAGGACAAGACGCGCTTCGACTTCAGTCACAACGCGCCGATGACGGCCGACGAGATCCGGCGCGTCGAGGCGATCGTCAACGCCGAGATCCTGGCCAACGCCGCCACCGAGGCGCGCGTGATGCCCATCGCCGACGCGCAGAAGCTGGGCGCGATGATGCTGTTCGGCGAGAAATACGGCGACGAAGTGCGGGTGCTCGACATCGGGACGTCGCGGGAACTGTGCGGGGGCACGCACGTGGCCCGCACGGGCGACATCGGATTCTTCCGCATCCTCTCGGAGGGTGGCGTGGCGGCGGGCATCCGGCGCGTGGAGGCTGTCGCGGGCGGCGTGGCCCTCGCCGTGGCCCAGTCCGAGCGCGAGCGCCTCGCGCGCGCGGCCGAGGCCCTCAAGGCGCAGCCCCAGGAGGTGGAGGCGAAGATCGCGCAGGTGATGGAGAACGTGAAGTCGCTGGAGAAGGAGGTCGCGCGCCTGAAGGCCCAGCTCGCGGCGGGGCGCCTGGACGAGGTGCTCGCCGGGGCGACGCGCGAGGTGAAGGGCGTGAAGTCCGTGGCGGTCGTGCTCGACGGCGCCGATGCCGGCATGCTCCGGGAGGCGCTCGACAAGGTGAAGGAGCGCCTGGGCTCGGGCGTGGCCATCCTCGCCTCGGCCTCGGAGGGCAAGGTCGCGCTCATCGCCGGCGTGACCAAGGACCTCACCGGCAAGGTGAAGGCGGGCGAGCTCGTGAACTTCGTGGCGCAGCAGGTGGGGGGCAAGGGGGGCGGCCGGCCGGACATGGCGCAGGCGGGCGGCACGAACCCCGCGGCCCTGCCGGCGGCGCTGGGCAGCGTGGAAGGCTGGCTGGCCGAGCGGCTGTAGCGGCCGGGAAAGCGCCCGCCACAGGGCGCATGGGGAGGCCTGGATGAACGAGCTGGTGATCGCGGCGGCCGCCGTGGTGGTCGTCCTCGCCGTGGCGCAGGCGGGCCGCTACTTCTCTTCGCGTCGACGCCCCGGGGCCGGACCGCGCGTCTCCTCGGGTGTCCGGGAGAAGGGGGATGCACTCTTCGTCTCCATGTTCCCCGAGCTGCAGCCGCACTTCCACCCGGAGAACCTGGTGACCTACGTGAAGGCGAGGCGCGGGCGCACGCCGCCCCGCAGCGGATTCACGTGGCAGGGCGTGCCGGGTTTCAAGGGGGCCGCGGTCGACATCCGCTTCGAGGGCGAGCGCGAGCTGTGCAAGCTCGTGGACGCGGCCGGCGCCATCCTGGCGAACTTCCGGTACGAGGCGACGCCGCAGGGCGGGGTGCTTCGCCTGGCGCCGGGAAAGCTCACCGTGGATCTCGCGAAACCCGAGGATCCCGCGGTGCGCTACTGGCATCCGGAGCGCGAGTTCAAGTGGACGCGGCGCGGCGGCTGGCGATTCAAGACGCCGGTGGCCGAGCGCGAGATCGAGCCGCGGGAGCGCGGCACGACGTGGTCCGACACGCCGTCGTCCTCCTCGGGCGACTCGGTCGCGCCGTTCGCCGGCAAGGGCGGCACGTTCGACGGCGGCGGGGCATCCTCGGGCTGGGGCGGACCGTCCCCGGGTGCGACGGCCGCCGCGACCGGCGCCGCGGTCGCGGCCGCGGCAGTGGCTGGCACCGCCCTCGCGGGCGGCTTCGAGGGGCGCGACGCGAGCGAAGCCGGCGACTCCCCGGGCGCAGCGGGCGACGCCGCGGACGCTTCCCCGGGCAGCGAGTCGAGCGACTCGTCGGGAGACGACTCGACGACGTCGTACTGATGCGCGGGGCGCTCCTCGCGCAGGCGGCGCAGGACGGCATCGCGGCCCGCGAGGACGGCGAACCCATCCGCGTGCTGCTCGCCTCGCTCGCCCGGGGCGGCGCCGAGCGCATCGTCCTGGAGTGGGTGGTCGCGGAGGCGAGGCGCGGGCGGTCCGTGGAGCTCGCGGTGCTGCACCGAAGGCGTCTCGAGTACCCCGTCCCCCGCGGCGTGGCCGCGATCCGCAGGGAACGCGACACGCCCGAGGCCTTCGTCGACGCGCTGGCGGCGAGGTGGCGCGACGCCCGCGCGCCCGTCGCAGCCCACCTCGTCGGCGATGCGCTGCTCGCGCGACTGTGGTCCCGCGGGCTGCGCACGGTCCCGGTGCTGCACAACGTGCGCGAGGGCTGGCGCAACGATCCCGCCTCCTGGCCCGCGACGCACGTGCCGCTGGCCATCGCCTGCGCGGAGGCGGTGCGCGAGCAGGCCGAAGCGGCCGGCTGCCGCGTGCCCCTCGCCACGGTG
>JAKOWJ010000222.1 GCA_029781595.1 Pseudomonadota bacterium
GGGCGCGGCGGCCAAGCCCTTCATGACGCACCACAACGCGCTGGACATGGACCTGTACCTGCGCATCGCGCCGGAGCTCTACCTGAAGAAGCTCGTGGTGGGCGGGCTCGAGAAGGTCTTCGAGATCAACCGCAACTTCCGCAACGAGGGGATCAGCACGCGGCACAACCCCGAGTTCACGATGATCGAGTTCTACGAGGCCTACCGCGACTACCGGTACCTCATGGACCTCACCGAGGCGCTGCTGCGCGAGTGCGCGACGAAGGTGCTGGGCACGACCACCCTCGCCTACCAGGGCGAGACGATCGACCTCGCCCGGCCATTCGACCGGCTCACGATGGCCGAGGCGATCGCCAAGTACAACCCGCGCTACCCGCTGGCCGAGCTGGGCAGGCCCGAGTTCCTGAAGGTCGCGCTCGGCGCCTTCGAGGTGGAGGTCTTCCCCACCGACGGCGTGGGACTGCTGCAGCTCAAGCTCTTCGAGGCGACCACGGAATCGAAGCTGGTGCAGCCCACCTTCATCGTCTCGCACCCCACCGACGTCTCGCCGCTCGCGCGGGCCAACGACGCGGACCCGTCGGTCACCGACCGCTTCGAGCTCTTCATCACGGGCCGCGAGATGGCCAACGGGTTTTCCGAGCTCAACGACCCGGAGGACCAGGCCGCCCGCTTCCAGGCCCAGGCCAGGGCCAAGGAGGCCGGCGACGAGGAGGCCATGTACTACGACGCGGACTACATCCGCGCCCTGGAGTACGGCCTGCCGCCCACCGCCGGCGAGGGCATCGGCATCGACCGCGTGGCGATGCTCTTCACCGACAGCCCGTCCATCCGCGACGTGATCCTCTTCCCGCAGCTCAAGGCGGCCGACGGGGCCTGATCCCGGCGCGTGCCCGCGGGCGTCCGCGCGGGCTTCCGGTTTGACCCCGCCGGGGACGTCGCCGCGGGCTTGTGCTAACGTCGGTTCACCTCCGCCGCCCGCGAATCCGGGATCGCGCACACCGTGGGGCGAGGCAAGCGTCCGTGGACAATACCAAGAACGATTCCCAGGAAGGCCCCGCGCCGGCGAGCGCCGATCCGTTCGCCGTCGCCGACCTTCGCGCGCGGGCCCAGCACGCGCTCGCGGCCATCCTCAAGACGCTGCTGGCCGTCCTGCCCGTCATCGCCGTCGTCCAGCTGGCCACGGGGGACAACCCGGTCGCCATCGGCGCCGTGGCGGCGATGGCGGCCGCGCTGGTCCCGCTGCTCGTGCTCCTTCGGCGCGGGTCGTTCGACGCCGCGCTGTTCGGCCTCGTGATTCTCCTGCTGGCGGGCTCGGCACTCGAGATGGCCGGCGCCGGTTCCATCCGCGGCCTGGGCTCGCTGGGGATGATCGGCGCCGTCACGGCCTGCGGCCTGTTCCTCGACCGCGGCCGGCTGCTCGCGGCCGTGCTGATCGGCACTTTCCTCCTCGGGGCGGTCGCGTGGGCGGAGGTGAACGGGTGGCTGCCGGCGCCGAGCCTTCGCAACGGCTTCCGGCCGTGGCTCATCCTGTCGCTGGCCCTGGTGGCGATCGGCCTCAATGTCCACTACGGCCGCCAGCTCCTCCTGGAAGTCGTCGCGCGCCTGCAGCGGGAGCTGCGCAGCCGGCTCGAGGCGGAGACGCGGCTGGGCGAGAGCAAGGGCATGCTGGCCTCCGCCATGCGCACGAGCCCGGCGGCCCTCATCATGGCCACGCTCGAGGACGGCCGCATCCGGGACGTGAACGAGTCCTACCAGCGCATCTTCGGCATGCCGCGGGAGCGGATGATCGGCCGCACCGTGGAGGAGCTCGGCATCTGGGCCGAGCCGTCCGAGCGCGAGGCCTGGGTCGCGAGGCTCCGGGCCGAGGGACGCGTCGCGGGCTACCCCATCCGGCTGCGGCGCAAGGAGGGCGAGTTCGTGGGCCTCACCTCGGCGGAGGTCGTGCCCATCGAGGGCGTGGCGCACGTGGTCACCTGCCTCACCGACATCACGGAGCTCATCGAGGCGCGCGAGGCCCTGCGCGCGAGCGAGACGCGCTTCCGCAAGGTCTTCGAGCTCTCGCCCATCGCCATGGCGATGACGCGCCTGGACAGCGGCCAGATCCTCGAGATCAACGAGGCGATGGAGCGCCTGCTGGGGCACTCGCGCCAGGCGGCGACGCGGTCCTCCACCGGCACGCTGGCCGTGTGGGCGGACCCCGCGGACCGCCAGCGCCTGGTCGACGCCGTGGCCGCCGGCGGCCGCGCCAGCGCCTTCGAGACGCGCCTGCTCACCAGCACCGGCGCGCCCGTCGACGTGCAGGTCTGGGCCGAGCGCATCGAGCTGGAGGGCACCCCGTGCCTGCTCGTCGCGGTGGTGAACGCCACCGAGCAGCTCCGGGAGAAGGAACTGGTGCTCGACATCGCCCGCGGCGTGTCGTCCTCGACCGGCCGGGCGCTCTTCGAGGCGCTGCTGCCGCAGCTGCAGCGCATCACGGGGGCGGACCTGTGCCTCGTGGGCGAGATCGACGGCGAGGACGTCGCCACGCTCGCGGTCGTCCTGGACGGGGCGATGGCCCCGAACTTCCGCTACCGCCTGCGCGGCAGCCCGTGCGAGATCGCCTGCCGCGGCGAGCACGGCGAGGTCTGCTTCTTCCCCGACGAGGTGGCAGAGCTCTTCCCGCAGGACCTGGCGCTGGCCCGCCACGGCATGCGCGGCTACCTCGGCGCGAGCCTGCGCGATGCCGACGGCGCGCCGATCGGGATCCTCAACGCCGTCCGGCGCCGGCCCTACGAGCGCTCGCAGAAGACGGAGGCGCTCTTCCGCATCTTCGCCGCCCGCGCGCAGTCGGAGCTGCAGGCCCTTCGCGGGGAGCGGGAGATCCGCCAGCTCAACGAGTCGCTCGAGAGGCGCGTGGCCACGCGCACCGAGCAGCTGCGCGAGGCCGTCGAGGAGCTGCAGTCGTTCTCGTATTCCGTCTCGCACGACCTGCGGGCGCCGCTGCGGGCCATCAACGGCTTCGCGGCCATCGTGCTGGAGGAGGCCGGCGAGCGGCTCACCGAATCCGAGCGCGACATGATGTCGCGGTGCCTGGCGGCCTCCGCGCGAATGGGCCAGCTCATCGACGACCTGCTCGCGCTCGCGCGCGTGGGCAACCGCGAGCTGGACCCCGCGCCGCTGGACCTCACGGCCCTGGCCGGGGAGGTCGCCGGCGGCATCGTCTCGCTCTCGCCGCAGCGCGCGGCCCGCATCGAGATCCAGCCGGGGCTCACCGCGGTGGCCGACCGTGACCTGCTGAAGATCGCGCTGGAGAACCTGGTGGGCAACGCCTGGAAGTTCACCGGCCGCCGCGACGACGCGCGCATCGAGGTGGGCGCCGAGCCGGGCGAGGGCGGCGGCACGGTGTACTTCGTCCGGGACAACGGTGCCGGGTTCGACCCCGCCTTCGCCGGCCAGCTCTTCCATCCCTTCCGGCGCCTTCACACCGAGGCCGAATTCCCCGGCACCGGCATCGGCCTCGCGACCGTGGCCCGCATCGTCGGGCGGCACGGCGGCCGCATCTGGGCGCAGTCCGCCCCCGGGGAAGGCGCGACCTTCCGCTTCACCCTGTCCGGCGGGCCGACCTGATCCGGCCGCGGGCGCGGCGACGCGTGCTAGGATCGATCGCGACCCGCGCGAAAGCGGGATCGCCCACAGGAGAAACCATGAAGACGCTCTTTCCACGCCTCGCCTCGGGCCTCGCGGCCGCCGCGTTCGCCCTCGCCTTCGCCCTGCCCGTCCAGGCGGCCTGCGACAACTGCGGCACCGTCTCGGACCTCAAGACCTTCACCAAGGAGGGCGAGGGCACGGGCCTGGGCGCCGTCGCCGGCGGCGTGCTGGGCGGCGTGCTCGGCCACCAGGTCGGCAGCGGACGCGGCAACACCGCCGCCACGGTGGTGGGCGCCGGCGCCGGAGCCTACGCCGGACACCAGGTCGAGAAGAAGCAGCGAACGAAGACCATCCACCGCGTCGTCGTGAAGATGGAGAACGGCAAGGTCCGCCACTTCGACTTCGCCGAGGCCACCGCCTATCGCGTCGGCGACCGGGTGAAGGTGGTCGGCGGCAAGCTCAAGCGCGACTAGGCGTCGCGGGCCGGGCCTTCGCGCGGCGCGCCGGAGGTTCTTCCGCCGGGACGGCCTCGAGGTCGTGGTCGTCCGAAGCGGTGATGCGCACGCGCAGGAACTCCCCGACCCGGGCATGCCTGGCGCGCGCCACGCGCACCAGGCCGTCGATCTCCGGGGCGTCCGCCGCGCTGCGCGCGATCGCGACGCCGCCGTCCACGGCGTCCACCAGGACGGTCGCCTCGCGGCCCACCTTGGCCGCCAGCCGCTCGCGGCTCACCTCGGCCTGCACGGCCATGAAGCGGGCGAGCCGGTCCTGCTTGATCTCCTCGGGCACGGCGCCGGGCAGCGCGTTGGCCGCCGCGCCCTCCACCGGCGAATAGGCGAAGCAGCCCACGCGGTCCAGGCGCGCCTCGCGCAGGAAGTCCAGGAGCGCGGCGAACTCCGCTTCCGTCTCGCCCGGGAAGCCCACGATGAACGTGGAGCGGATGGTGAGATCGGGGCAGGCCGCGCGCCAGGCGTGCACGCGCTCCAGGTTGCGCTCGGCGGCGGCCGGGCGCTTCATGAGCTTCAGGATGCGCGGGCTCGCGTGCTGGAACGGCACGTCCAGGTACGGCAGCACCCTTGCGTCGGCCATGAGCGGGATCACCTCGTCCACGTGCGGGTACGGGTAGACGTAGTGCAGGCGCACCCACGCGCCCAGCGTGCCGAGGGCGGCACACAGCTCGGTCATCCGCGTGCGCAGGGGCCGGCCGCCCCAGAACCCGGTGCGGTAGCGCACGTCCACGCCGTACGCGCTCGTGTCCTGGGAGATCACCAGCAGCTCGCGCACGCCGGCACGCACGAGGTTCTCCGCCTCGCGCATCACCTCGCCCACCGGCCGGCTCGCGAGGTCGCCGCGCATCGAGGGGATGATGCAGAACGTGCAGCGGTGGTTGCAGCCCTCGGAGATCTTCAGGTACGCGTAGTGGCGCGGGGTGAGGCGGATGCCCTGGGGCGGCACCAGGTCCGTGAACGGGTCGTGCGGGCGCGGCAGGTGCGCGTGCACGGCGGCCATCACCTCGGGCGCCGCGTGCGGGCCCGTCACCGCGAGCACCGCAGGATGGGCGTCGCGCACGAGGTCCGCCTTCGCGCCCAGGCATCCCGTCACGATCACCTTGCCGTTGGCGGCGAGGGCCTCGCCGATGGCCTCCAGCGACTCCGCCTCGGCCGCGTCGATGAAGCCGCAGGTGTTCACCACGACGAGGTCGGAGCCCTCGTAGGTCGGCGCGATCTCGTAGCCCTCCGCGCGCAGGCGCGTGAGGATGTCCTCGGAGTCGACGAGGGCCTTGGGGCAGCCCAGGGAGACGAAGCCCACGCGCGGGGCGCGGGCCGCGGGCTTGCGCGGGCGGGAGACCAAGCCGCGCTACTTCTTGCGGGCGCGCGGCTTGCGCGGCGCGCGGCGCGGCGCCGGCTCCGGCGCCTGCGGGGCCGGCGGCTCGCCCGGCTCTCCCGTGCCGTAGGGGAAGCCCGAGAAGAGCTTGAGCGCCTGGCTGCGCAGCTCGTCCTGCATGTCGATGACCGCCTTGGCGCCCTTCTCGAGGTAGCCGCCCATCACCTGGGGCAGGTGCTGGCCGCCGGACATCATGTTCGCGAAAGCGTCGGCGGGCACCTTGGGCATGAGCACCTGCGCCTGCTCCTGGAAGCGCTTCTGCGCCTCGTGGAAGGCGTGGATGGAGCGCTCGAGGTACGAGCCCATCAGCCCCTGCATCGAGTGCCCGTAGTACCGGATGATGTTCGCCAGCATCTCCGTGGAGAACATCGGCACGCCGCCCGATTCCTCCTCGAGGATGATCTGCAGCAGGATCGCGCGCGTGAGGTCCTCGCCGGTCTTGGCGTCCTGGACCTGGAACTCGCGGTACTGCAGCACGAGGTCCTTCACCTCCGCCAGCGTGATGTACGTGGAGGTCTCCGTGTCGTAGAGCCGGCGGTTGGGATATTTCTTGATGATGCGGGGCGAAGGCATGGGGTCGTCCTCGGCAATGTTGCGCTACATCAATCGGGACTCGTGCGCCCCCCGCGGACGGCGCCGCGGGGGCAAGACAAGTGCTTCATTTTATGACAGTTTCGGCCGTTGCGGCAGTGCGGCGAGGCCGGTGTGGTGCAGCGCAATATTTTCGCCTTGACAGGGGGCTTCCGCCTTCCTAGAATGGGATTGTTGCGGTGCACCATTCCGGGGCGCCGCGTGCTTGCGGGACAGCGAACCATGGTCAACCTCACCGAGCAGATGAACGAGCTGAACAGCGCCGCCGTGATCTCCGCCGCGCGCCTGTCCAAGCTCTCCCTCGACAGCGCCGAGCGCGTGCTGCAGCTGCAGCTGGGCTACGCGAAGAACGCGCTGGGCGAGGCCACGCGCGCCGCGCGCGCCGCCGCCTCCACGCAGGACGTGCAGCAGCTGCTCGCGCTGCGCGCCAAGTCGGCCGAGAGCGCCATGTCGCAGCTCCTCGAGCTCTCCCGCGGCCTCTACGAAGTGGCCTCCGACGCGCAGGCCGAGCTCACCCGCCTGGCCGACGAGCGCGTGGCCGCCGTGCAGCGCGCCGTGACCGACGGCGTGGACCAGGCCGCCAAGTCGGCCCCGGCCGGCAGCGACGTCGCCGTGGCCGCCATGAAATCCTCGCTGGCCGCCGCGACGGCCGCCTTCGACTCGTTCACGAAGGCCGCCCGCCACGCCGCCAGCTTCGCGGACGCGGGGCTCAAGACCGCGGCCGAACCGAAGGCGAAGGCGCGCCGCTGACCGGCCCGCCCCCCGCCACCGTCTCCTCCTCCTTTATCGCAAATTCTCCAAATTTGGATAAAGGTTCGAACCCCAGGCCCAAACCTGGGGTTTTTTTTTGAACGGGCCGGCCGCGCACCCGGCCGCCATCGCTAGAAAGGCAGTCACATGGACAAGAAGATCGCACTGGTCACCGGCGGCGTCGGGGGAATCGGCTCCGCCATCTGCAAGCGCCTCGCCCAGCAGGGGCACTTCGTCGTCGCGAACTACGGCATCCCCGGCACGGAGACGCGCTACCTCGAGAAGATGGCCGCGGCGGGCCTGAACGGCCACTCGACGGCCCTCGCCTTCGGCGACGTGACCGACTACGACGCCATCGGCGAGATGGTCCAGGGCATCGAGAAGACCCACGGGCCGGTCGACATCCTCGTGAACTGCGCCGGCATCACGCGCGACGCCACGTTCCGCAAGATGACGCCGGAGCAGTGGCACCTGGTCATCGAGACCAACCTCACGAGCGTCTTCAACGTCACCCGCCACGTGATCGACGGCATGTGCGAGCGGGGCTGGGGGCGCGTGGTCAACATCTCCTCCGTGAACGGCGTGCGCGGGCAGTTCGGCCAGACGAACTACTCGGCGGCCAAGGCCGGCATCCTGGGCTTCACCAAGGCGCTGGCGCAGGAGGTGATCCGCAAGGGCGTCACGGTGAACGCGATCTCGCCGGGCTACGTGGAGACCGAGATGGTCGCCGCCATCCGCGACGACGTGCGCCAGCAGATCGTCGCGCAGATCCCCGCCGGCCGCCTGGGCCTGCCCGAGGAGATCGCCGAGAGCGTCGCCTACCTCACCTCCGACAAGTCCGCCTACATCACCGGCACCAACCTCTCGATCAACGGCGGGCTGCACATGTACGCGTAAGGCACCCGGCGAGGGGCCCCCTTCAGGGGGATCGCCGGCAAGCCGCACGCGTACCCGCGCCGACGCGCAGCCGCGGGATTTTCACTGGATCGTTCGGAGGCGCGACGCGTGAGTTCGCGATGCAACGAAAAAGGGGCGCCGACCGGCGCCCCTTTTCCCTTCCCTCGCGGCCGTCGGCCGCTCAGTACATGTGCTGCCCCCCGTTGATCGAGATGTTCGCCCCCGTGATGAACGCCGCCTCGTCCGAGGCGAGGTAGGCGCACAGGCCCGCCACCTCCTCGGGCTTGCCCAGCCGGCCCAGCGGGATCTGCGGCAGGATCTTCGAGTCCAGGACCTCCTTCGGGATCGCCATCACCATCTTCGTGCCGATGTAGCCGGGCGAGATGGTGTTCACCGTGACGCCCTTGCGGGCGACCTCCAGGGCCAGGGCCTTGGTGAAGCCGTGCATGCCGGCCTTGGCCGCCGAGTAGTTGGTCTGGCCGAAGGCGCCCTTCTGGCCGTTCACGCTCGAGACGTTGATCACGCGCCCCCAGCCGCGCTCGACCATGGCGTCGACCACCGGCTTGGTCATGTTGAACACGGAGTCGAGGTTGGTCTTCATCACCGCGTCCCAGTCGACCTTGCCCATCTTCTTGAACGTCATGTCGCGGGTGATGCCGGCGTTGTTGATGAGGATGTCGATGGGGCCGACCTCCGCGGAGATCTTCGCGACCGCGTCGTGGCACGACTGGAAGTCGGCGACGTCGCACGCGTAGGCGTGGAAGTGGTAGTCGCGGCCCGCCATCTCCTTGAGCCACTCCTCGTGCTTGGCGTTGCCGGGCGAGTAGGTGACGACCACCTTGATGCCCATGCGGGCGAGCTTCATGCAGATGGCCTCGCCGAGGCCGCCCATGCCCCCGGTCACCAGTGCGATTCGTTGCGTCATCGTTCTTTTCCTCCTTGCGTTGATCCCGCGGCCCGCGCCGCCCGGGCGGCGCGTCCGGTCCCCTACTTCACGATCTCGGCGCGCTCCTTCACGTAGCGCCCCGGCGCCGGCTCCAGCGGCCGGTGGCGGGCGTCGCCCAGCTTGCGCCGCGCGGCGACCATGGGGCCGCCGAAGGGCGCGAGCCACTTCGACCACGGCACCCACCAGCTGCCGGGCACCTCCTTGGCCTGCGCGAACCACTTGTCCGCGTCCGGCCCCACGCCGTCGTTCACCCAGTGGCTGCGCTTTCCCTTCGCGGCCGGGTTGATGGAGCCGGCGATGTGGCCGCTCGCGCCCAGCACGAAGGTGACCTTGCCGCCGAGGTGGCGCGCGCTCTCGTAGCCCGCCTTCCACGGCACGATGTGGTCCTCGCGCGCGGCGAAGACGAAGGCCGGCATGTCCACCTTGCCCAGGTCCACCGGCACGCCGCACATGGTGAGCGCGTCCGGCTGCACGAGCTGGTTGTCCTGGTAGGTGCTGCGCAGGTAGTACGCGTACATGGGCCCGGGCAGGTTGGTCGAGTCGCCGTTCCAGTACAGCAGGTCGAAGGCCGGCGGCTGCTGGCCCTTGAGGTAGTTGGACACCACGTAGGACCACACCAGGTCGTTGGCGCGCAGGCTCGAGAAGGCGCTCGCGAGCTCCGCGCCCGGGACGATGCCGCCCTTGGCGAGCTTCTTCTCGCGCTTCTCCACGAAGTTGCGGTCGATGTAGACCCGGATCTCGCCCACGTCCGTGAACTCGAGCAGGGCCGTCATGAGGGTGAGGCTCGCGACGGGCTTGCGGCGCTTGCGCGCCAGGACCGCCAGGGCCGAGGCGAGGAGCGTGCCGCCGATGCAGAAGCCCAGCGCGTTCGCCTTGTCCGCGCCGGTGATGGCGATCGCCTCGTCGATGGCGGCCATGACGCCCATCTCGAGGTAGTCGTCCCACGTGAGCTTGTCGAGCGGCGGCTTCACGTTGCGCCAGGACACCATGAACACCGTGTGGCCCTGCTCGATCGCGTAGCGCACGAGCGAGTTCTCGGGCTGCAGGTCCATGATGTAGTACTTGTTGATGCACGGCGGCACCATCACGAGCGGGCGCTTGTGCACCTTGGGCGTGAGCGGGTCGTACTGGATGAGCTGGATGAGGTCGTTCTCGAACACCACCGCGCCCTTCGTCGTGGCGATGTTGCGGCCCACCTCGAAGGCCGCCTCGTCCGTCATGGAGATGCGGCCCTTCTCCATGTCCGCCACGAGGTTCTTCATCCCCTCCTCGACCGACTTGCCCCCGGATTCCAGCGCCGCCTTGAGCGCCTCGGGGTTGGTGGCCAGGTAGTTCGAGGGGGCGGCCGCGTCGAGGTACTGGCGCATGAAGAAGCGCATGCGGCGCTTGGTCTCGTCGTCCATGTCCGCCTCCTCCACCGCCTGCATCATCATCTGCGAGGTGAGGAGGTAGGAGTCGCGGTAGTAGCGGAAGAGCGGCAGATCGTTCCACTCCGGCGCGCTGAAGCGCTTGTCGGGCGCGGGCCGCGCCGGCTCGGCGCCCTTGGGCTCGGGCTGGAAGGCGCGCATCCAGAGGTTCATCTGCTCCTGCATGTACCTTCCCTGCAGGTCGAGCAGGGTCTGCGGCTTGGCGGTGACGGACTCGAGCCACGCGCGGTAGGCCTCCGAGAACCCGGCCATCACGTGCTGTGTCGGGCTGTCCGCGTTGAGGGAGGAGGCGAGGCGTTCCTGGGACTTGCGCAGCAGGCCGGCGAGGCGCTCGGCGTGCGGGGGGGTCGGCTTGGGCATGGGATCGGCGCGGGGATTTCGCGAAAAATATTGAATTTCAGTGAGTTACGCGCCCATTTTCGACGCCCGGGCGGGGGGGTGTCAAGGAACGCGGGCGGGGTATTCCCTAGTCGTGGCCGCCCAGGGCCGCGTGCACGCCCCACAGCGTGAGGATGCCCAGCGCGATGAACAGCACCTGCGCCGCGCTCTCCCCGGGCCGGGTGCGGCGCTGCAGCCCGGGGATGAGGTCCGCGACGGCGACGTAGATCATGCCGGCGGCCGACACCGCCAGGATGCGCGGCACCCACTGCTGCGCGGAGGAGAGCATGAAGTAGCCCAGCAGCGCGCCCGCCACGGCCGCGAGGCTCGAGAGCGCGTTCACCAGCAGCGCCCGGGACTTCGAGAAGCCGGAGTGCAGCAGCACGAGGAAGTCGCCCACCTCCTGCGGGATCTCGTGCGCGACGATGGCCGCCGAGGTGACGATGCCCAGGCGCACGTCCGCGAGGAAGGCGCTCGCGATCATCACCCCGTCGGTGAAGTTGTGGAACGAGTCGCCCACCATGATCATCCAGCCGGACCGGCCGCCCTCCTCGCCGGGGCCGTGCGCGTGGCCCGCCTCGCCATGGTCGTGCGCGTCGCCGTGGTGGTGGCGCCAGAGCAGGAGCTTTTCGAGGACGAAGAAGCCCAGCAGGCCCGCGAGGATGAGCGCCGCGGTCTGCCCCGGGTCGGCGCCCGACGAGAAGAGGTGCGGCACGATGTCGAGGAACACGGCGCCCAGCAGCGCCCCCACCGCGTAGCTCACCAGCACCGGCACGAGCCGCGCCTGCACGCGGAAGGCCACGAGCGAGGCGAGCAGCACCGAGGCGAGCCCGCCGGCGAGGCAGGCGGCGAGGATCCAGGCGAGAACGGACATGCGGGCGATTGGCTCGAGCGGGGTGCGGCCAGTCTAGCAGCCGCGTCAAGCCCCCCGCGGCGGGCCTTCCGGCGCGATCCAGATGAAGGCGCCCAGGCGTCCGCTCTCGCGCGCGCGCCGGTACGAGAAGAACCGCTCGCGCTCGGTGAAGGTGCACCAGCCCCCGCCGCCCACGCTCGCCACGCCCGCGCGCGCCAGGCGCAGGCGCGCCAGCGCGTACAGGTCCGCGAGGAACTTGCCCCCGGCGCGGGGCACGAAGGCGACGGCCGCCTCCTCCTGCGCCGTCACGAAGGCCTCGCGAACTTCCGGCCCCACCTCGAAGGCGGCCGGGCCGATGGCCGGTCCCAGCCAGGCGAGCACGGGCGAGCCGGCGCCGAGCGCGGCGACCGCGTTCTCGAGCACGCCGGCGGCCAGGCCCCGCCAGCCGGCGTGGGCCACCGCCACCCGCGCGCCATCCGCACGGCAGAGGAAGACGGGCAGGCAGTCGGCGGTGAGCACCACGGCCACCCGTCCCGGCACCGAGGTCGCGGCCGCGTCGGCGACGGGCTCCGCCCCCGGCGGCGCGCTGTCGAGGTCGGCCACCGCCGTGCCGTGGACCTGCGCCAGCCACCGCGGCGGGGATGGCAGGTGCGCCTGCACCGCGCGCCGGTTGGCCGCCACGCGCGCGGGGTCGTCGCCGCCGCGCGAGCCGAGGTTGAGCGAGCCGTACTCGCCTTCGCTCGCGCCGCCGGCGCGCGTGGTGACGAAGGCGCGGACGCACCCCGGCGCAGGCCAGTCGGGCACCAGCCAGTCCGGGTGCAGGCTCATGCGCCGCGCAACGCCGCGAGCAGCGCCACGAAGTCCGCCGGCGGCGGCGCCTCGAAGGCCACTCGCCGGCCGCTGCCGGGGTGGATGAAGGCGAGGCGCCAGGCGTGCAGCGCCTGGCGCGGCAGGCGCCTGGCGCCTCGCGGCCCGTAGACGGGGTCGCCCTCCAGCGCGAACCCCACGCTCGCCAGGTGGACGCGGATCTGGTGCGTGCGGCCGGTCTCCAGCTCGCACTCGAGGAGCGCGTGCCCGGGGAAGCGCTCGCGCACGCGGTAGCGCGTCACCGCCGGCTTTCCGCCCGGCACGACGGCCATGCGCGTGCGCTGCGTCGGGTGCCGCCCGACCGGCGCGTCCACCACGCCTTCCGCCGGCGGCGCGCCGCGCGCCACGGCAAGGTAGGTCCGCTTGACCGTGCGCGCCTGCAACTGGCGCACGAGGTCCTGCATCGCGGCCTCGGTCCTGGCCACCACGAGCAGCCCGCTCGTCTCCTTGTCCAGGCGATGGACGATGCCCGCGCGCGGCAGCGCGCGCAGGGCAGGCACCCGGTGCAGCAGCGCGTTGAGGAGCGTGCCCGCCCAGTTGCCGCTGCCGGGGTGCACGACGAGGCCGGCGGGCTTGGCGACGACCAGCACGTCGTCGTCCTCGTGCACGACGTCGAGGGCGATGTCCTCCGGCCGGAAGGCGGCTTCCTCGGGGCGCGGCAGCAGCGTCACCTCCAGCCGCTCGCCGCCGCGAAGCCGGTGCCGGGGCCGGGCACGCTCGCCGTCGACCAGGACGGCGCCTTCGGCCACCAGGCGCGCGAGGCGGCTGCGCGACTCGCGCGGCAGCAGCGCGGCGAGCGCCTGGTCCAGGCGCAGGCCCGCCTGCGCCGGCCCCGCCTGGAACACCAGCCGCGGGGGCGCCGCCTCGCCGGAGGTATAATTCGCCGGTTTCGCCACGGGATCGACCATGAAGCGAAGTGTAACGGCAGCCCTCCTCCTCGCGCTCACCGTCACGGCCGGCGGTTGCGGCTGGCTGGACCGCAAGCTGGACGAGAAGCGCAACTGGCAGGCCGCGGACTACTACCGCCAGGCCAAGGAGGAGCTCGACAGCGGCAACTGGCTCGCCGCCGTGAAGGTCTACGGCGAGCTCGAGTCGAAGTTCCCGTTCGGCCGCTACGCCCAGCAGGCGCAGCTCGACACGGCCTACGCGTACTACAAGGAAGGCGAGACGGCGCAGTCCATCACCGCCCTCGACCGCTTCATCAAGGCCTACCCGAACCACCGCAACCTCGACTACGCCCTGTACCTGAAGGCGCTCGCCAACTTCAAGGAGGACCTGGGCTTCCTCCAGACGCTCGCGGGGCGCCAGGACCTCGCGGACCGCGACCCGAAGGCCGCCCGCGAGTCCTTCGACATGTTCAAGGAGCTCGTCACCCGCTTCCCCGAGAGCCGCTACGCGCCCGATTCGCGCGCCCGCATGGACGCGCTGGTGGACGCGCTGGCCCGCCACGAGCTGCACGTGGCGCAGTACTACCTGCGGCGCGGCGCGTGGATGGCGGCGGTGAACCGCGCGCAGGAGGTGATGGTGCGCTTCCCCGACTCGCCGTCGCGCCGCGGCGCCCTCGAGATCATGGTCGAGGGCTACGACCGCATGGGGCTCGATCGCCTGCGCGACGACGCGAGAAAGGTGCTCGCCCTCAACTACCCGCAGGACCGCCTCTCGCAGGCGGGCCAGAACCGCACCAGCGGCTGGTTCGGCTGGCTGCGCTGGCCCTGGTAGGCGCGCGCGGGGCCACCCGCCGCTAGGGCGTGGCGAGCTTGGCCATCAGCTCGGCCTGCGCGCAGCGGCGCTTGCCGCGGCCCCGCTTGCGGCGCTCGTAGGTGCCGTCGGGCCGCATCTCCCAGGTCTGCGTGTTGTCCTCCAGGTAGGGCCGCAGCCCCTCGCGCACCACGCGCTGCGCGAGCTTCGGGTCCGTCACCGGGAAGGCGAGCTCGATGCGGCGGAAGAAATTGCGGTCCATCCAGTCGGCGCTCGAGAGCCACACGCGCTCCTCGCCCGCGTTGGCGAAGCGGAAGATGCGCGTGTGCTCCAGGAAGCGCCCGACCACCGAGCGCACGCGGATGCGCTCCGAAAGGCCCGGCACGCCCGGGCGCAGGGCGCACACGCCGCGCACCAGGAGGTCCACCTTCACGCCGGCCTGCGAGGCGCGGTAGAGCGCCTCGATCACCGCCGGCTCGAGCAGCGCGTTCATCTTGGCGGCGATGGCCGCCGGCTTGCCCGCGCGGGCGTTGCGCGTCTCCGCGTCGATGGCCTCGATCACGCGCGCGTGCATCGTGAAGGGCGACTGCCAGACCAGGCGCAGCTTCGTGGCCTTGCCCAGGCCCGTGAGCTGCTGGAAGACCTCGTTCACGTCGGCGCAGATGTCCGGCCGGCTGGTGAGCAGGTCGAAGTCGGTGTACAGGCGCGCCGTGCGCGGGTGGTAGTTGCCGGTGCCCAGGTGCACGTAGCGCACCAGCCGCCCCTCCTCGCGGCGCACCACCATCGCCATCTTGGCGTGCGTCTTGTGGCCCACCACGCCGTAGACCACGTGCGCGCCCACCTCCTCCAGGCGCGCCGCCCAGTTGATGTTGGCCTCCTCGTCGAAGCGCGCCATGAGCTCGACGACCACCGTCACCTCCTTGCCCTGGCGCGCGGCGTCGATGAGGGTCTGCATGATCACCGAGTCCGTGCCCGTGCGGTAGACGGTCTGCTTGATGGCGACCACCTGCGGGTCGCGCGAGGCCTCGCGCACGAAGTCGATCACGGGCGCGAAGGACTGGAACGGGCGGTGCAGCAGCACGTCGCCGCGGCGCAGCGTCTCGAAGATGTCCTTGGAGCGCGCGACCGCCTTCGGCAGCCCCGGCGAGAAGGGGCGGAACTTGAGCTCGGGCCGGTCCACCTGGTCGGGCACGCTCATGAGCCGCACCAGGTTCACCGGCCCGTTGACCCGGTACAGGTCCGGCTCGGCCAGCCCGAGCTGCTCGAGCAGGAACGCGACCATCTCCGCGCCCATGGTGTCGTCCACCTCCAGGCGCACGGCGTCGCCCAGGTGGCGCTGCGGCAGCTCGCCCTGCAGGGCCTTGCGCAGGTCCTTCACCTCCTCCTCCTCCACGAAGAGGTCGGAGTTGCGCGTGACGCGGAACTGGTGGCAGCCCAGCACGTTCATGCCCGCGAAGAGCTCGCCCACGTGCGCGTGCAGGATGGAGGTGAGGAAGATGAAGTCGTGCTCGCCGCCGGCCACGGCGCGCGGCACCCGGATCACCCTCGGCAGCACGCGCGGCGCCTGGACGATGGCGGCCCGCGAGTCGCGCCCGAAGGCGTCGCGCCCCTCGAGGGCCACCGCGAAGTTCAGGCTCTTGTTGAACACGCGCGGGAAGGGGTGCGCCGGGTCCAGCCCGATGGGCGTGAGCACGGGCATCATCTCGCGGAAGAAGTACTCGCGCACCCACTCCTGCTGCGCCGCCGTCCACTCGCCGCGTCGCAGGAACCGGATGCCCGCCTTCGCCAGCGCCGGCAGCACCTCGTCGTTGAGCAGCGCGTACTGCCGGTCGACGAGGGCGTGGGCGACTTCCGTCACGCGCGCGAAGATCTCCCGCGGCGCGAGCCCGTCCGCGTCGGCCGCCGCCGCGCCGAGCTTGAGCTGCTCCTTGACGCCCGCCACGCGGATCTCGAAGAACTCGTCCAGGTTGGACGAGACGATGCACAGGAAGCGCAGGCGCTCGAGCACCGGCGTGGCGCGCTCCTCGGCCTGCGCGAGCACGCGCTGGTTGAACGCCAGCGCCTGCAGCTCGCGGTTCAGGAAGTGTTCGGGGGGGAGCGCGGGCACCCGGCGGGACTCGGATCTCGACTTGTTGCCCACGATTGTGCGTTGCGCTTCGTGACGGGTTCGTGACGGCGCCGCGGGGCACCGGGAAGGGCGCGCGAAGTGTGCCATACTGCGCGCGCAACGACGGGTGGCGACGCCCGCGCAACGTCCCGATGGAATATACCACCCTCGCCGCGGTCGACCTCGGCTCCAACAGCTTCCACCTCGCCGTCGGGCGCGTCGTCGACGACCAGATCTACCCCCTCGACTCGATCAAGGAAGCGGTGCGCCTCGGCGCGGGACTGGGCGCCGACCGGCGCCTGGACGCCGCCACCCAGGAGCGGGCCCTGGCCACCCTGAGGCGCTTCGCCGAGCGCCTGGCGGGCATGCCCCCCGAGAGCGTGCGCGTGGTCGGCACCAACACGCTGCGCGTGGCCAAGAACGCCGGCGCCTTCCTGCAGTCCGCGCAGGCGACGCTGGGCTTTCCCATCGAGGTCATCTCCGGCCGCGAGGAGGCCCGCCTCATCTACACGGGCGTCGTGCACTCCCTGCCGCCCTCGGACCGGCACCGGCTGGTCGTCGACATCGGCGGCGGCTCCACCGAGTTCGTCATCGGCGTGAAGCTCAAGCCCAAGGTGATGGACAGCCTGTACATGGGGTGCGTGAGCTGGACGCGCCGCTTCTTCCCCGACGGGCGCATCGACAAGAAGGCGATGAAGGCCGCGGAGCTCGCCGCTCGCGAGCAGGTCCAGACCATCGTCTCGCGCTTCGAGAAGACCGGGTGGCGCGAGGCCGTGGCCTCCTCCGGCAGCGCCCGCTCGCTCTCGGAGGCGATGATCGCCTCCGGCCGGGCCGAGCGCGGCATCACCGCAGAGGGCCTCGCGTGGCTGCGCGAGGCGGCCATCGAGGCCGGCGACGTGCGCCGCCTCGCGCTGCCGGGGCTTCGCGAGGAGCGCGTGCCGGTGTTCGCCGGCGCGCTCGCGATCATGTCGGCCATCTTCACGGAGCTGTCGCTGCGGCAGATGACGCTCGCCGAGGGGGCGCTGCGCCAGGGCGTGCTCTGGGACCTGCTGGGCCGCGTGCACCACCGCGACATCCGCGAGGTGACGGTGGACCAGTTCGTGCGCCGCTACCACGTGGACCCGGCGCAGGCGCACCGCGTGGCGGGCCTGGCGGCCTCGCTCTTCGGCCAGCTCGAGCCGGTGCGCGACGAGAAGGACGACCACGCCGCCGCCTTCCTCGGCTGGGCCGCGCGCCTGCACGAGATCGGCATCTCCATCTCGCAGGGCGCCTACCACAAGCACTCGGCCTACATCCTGGCCAACGCCGACATGCCCGGCTTCTCGCGCCAGGAGCAGGGATGGCTCTCCAACCTCGTGCTGGCCCAGCGCGGCCGCCTGAGCAAGATGCGCGAGGCCTTCGAGGACGACGCGTCCCTGGCCGCGGTGGCGCTGTGCCTTCGCCTGGCCGTGATCTTCTACCGCAGCCGGCGCACGATGCGCCTGCCGCGCCTGCGCCTCGCGCGCCGCGGCCGCGGGTTCCGCCTCGAGGTGGACGCCGACTGGCTCGCGCGCAACACGCTGGTGGCGATCGCCCTGGAGGGCGAGCGCGAGCAGTGGGAGAGCGTGGGGATGGGCTTCGAGGCGCAGGCGCCCGACTAGCGCCGCCCGCGAGCCTCAGAGCGTGCGCCGGCCCCGCGCCGTGAGCCAGACGCCCGCGAGGATGAGCGCGATGCCCGCGAGGTGGAAGGCCTCGAAGCGCTCGCCGAGGAAGAGCCAGGCGAGCAGGCTCCCGAAGGCCGGCATGAGGTGCAGGAACACGCCGGCCACGTTGGAACCCACCTCCGCCACGGCGCGGTTCCAGAACACGTAGCCGATGAACGAGGGGAAGATCCCCACGTAGAGCATCGCCGCCACCGACCCCGGCGTGAGGTCGACCCGGCCGCCCATCCACAGGAGCTCGGCGGCCGCCAGGGGCGCGAGCAGCGCCACGCCCACCGTCCCGCAGCAGGCGAGCAGCGCGAGCGGTGGCAGCTCCTCGGGCCGCGTGCGCAGCAGCACGGTGTACACCGCCCAGAACACCATGCCCGCGAGCACGATGAGGTCGCCCTTGTTGAGCGTGAACGCGGCCAGCACGGCCGGGTCGCCGTGCGTGAGGATCGCCAGCACGCCCGCGAGGGAGACGGCCACCCCGAGCGCCTGCAGGCGCGTGATCGTGTCGCGCCAGGCGATCCAGCCCGCGAGGATGATGAGGACGGGGATGGCGCTGTTGAGGATGACGCCGTTGGTGGCGGTGGTGTACTGCAGGCCCACGTAGGCGAAGGCGTTGTGCAGTCCCGTGCCCCAGAAGCCGATCCACGCGATCGTGCGCCAGTGCCGGCGCACGGCGCCCCAGTTCGCGCGGATGAGCGGGAAGGCGAGCGGCATCATCGCCGAGACGGCCACCGCCCAGCGGATGAAGGTGAGCGCGAGTGGCGAGACCGTGCCGACGATGGCGCGGCCCACCACCCAGTTGAGCGACCAGAAGAGCGAGGTGGCCGTGAGCAGCAGGTAGGGCGAGGCGATGCCCCGCGACGGGCCGGCCACGGTCAGCCCAGCGACCGGATGGCCGCGAGCGGCGGCGAGGACACCGCGCGGCGCGTTCCGGCCAGGCCCGCGAGCGCCACCCCCGCCCCGCCGGCCAGGAGCCCGGCCACCGGCACCACCCAGTCGAACTCGTAGGGCACCCCGAGCACCCGGTCGGCCAGCACCCAGGCGAGCGCGACGGCGCCGGCGGCGGCGATGGCGCCCGCGAGCAGCCCGATGCACGCGAATTCCGCCAGCTGCGCCAGCGCCACCTGCCGCCGGCTCGCCCCGAGCGTGCGCATCACCGCGGCCTCGAAGACGCGCTCGTCCTGCGTCGACGTGATGGCCGCGAAGAGGACCACCACGCCGGCGGCGATGGCGAACAGGAACACGAACTCCACGGCGCGCGAGACCTGGTCCGTGATGCGCCGCACCTGGTCCATGATCGCCGTGAGGTCGATCACGCTCACGTTGGGAAAGCGCGCGACGAGGCGGTCGACGACCGCCTCGCGGCCCGCGGGCAGGTGGAAGCTGGTGATCCAGCTGGCCGGGTAGCCCTCCAGCACGCCGGGGCTCGCGATCACGAAGAAGTTGGCCTTGAAGCTGTCCCAGTCCACCTTGCGAAGGCTCGTCACCGGCGCCTCGAATCTCGAGCCCGCCACGTCCCAGGCCAGCGTGTCGCCCACGCGGATGCCCAGGGTCTTCGCGATGCCTTCCTCCACGGAGAACTGCGGCGCCGGCCGGCCGGGGGGCCACCAGCTTCCCGCGACCAGGCGGTTGTCGGCGCGCGCCTTCTCCGCCCAGGAGAGGTTGAACTCGCGCTCCACCAGGCGGCGCGCGCGCTCGTCCTGGTAAGAGGCCGGCGAGACCTCCCGTGCGCCGATCGCCACCAGCCGCCCCCGCACCATCGGATAGAGGTCGGGCGTGGCGAGTCCCAGGCCGCCGAAATACGCGCGCACGGCCGGCAGCTGGTCGGTCTGGATGTTGATGGCGAAGCGGTTGGGCATGTCGGCCGGCATCGCCTTCTGCCACTTGGCGACGAGGTCGGTGCGCACCAGCGTGAGCAGGAGCATGGCCATGAGCCCCACGCCCAGGGCCATCACCTGCACCAGGCTCGAGGCCGTGCGCCGCCGCAGGTTGGCCAGGCCGTAGCGCCACGGCCCGCTCGCGCCGGCGCGAAGGCGCCCCAGGGCGCGGATGAGCGCGTAGCCCGCCAGCGCCGTCACCGCCAGGGCGGCGGCGAAGCCGGAGAGCGCGATGGCGCCCAGCTTCGCGTCGCCCGCCTGCCACACCACCAGGCCCGCGAGCGAGGCGAGGCCCAGGCCGTAGGCGAGCACCGCGGAGGGCTCGGCCACCGCGAGGTCGCTGCGCAGCACGCGCAGGGTCGGCACGCCCCGCAGCCGCAGCAGCGGCGGCAGGGTGAATCCCAGGACCAGCACGAGGCCGATCGCCGCGCCCTGCACGGCCGGCCGCGGGCCGGGCGGGGGCAGCGCCACGCTGAAGAACCCGGAGAGCCAGTGCCCCAGCGCGGCCTGCGCGCCGTATCCCGCGAGCGTGCCCGCGACGCAGCCCGCCGCCGCGAGGGCGAGGAACTGCCAGGCGTGGATGGCGAGGATGTCCGCCTGCCCCGCGCCCAGGCAGCGCATCATCGCCGCCGCGTCCGTCTGGCGCAGGGAGAATCGCCGGGCGGCCAGCGCCACCGCCACCGAGGCGAGGACCACCGACAGGAGCGAGGCGAGCCCGAGGAAGCGGTGCGCGCGTTCCAGCGCCACGCGCACTTCCGCGCGGGAGTCGCGCGGGCCTTCCAGGCGCTCGCCGCGCGCCACCCGGGGCTGCATCGCGGCGCGGTATCGCGCCACGGAACCCGGCTCGCCGGCGAGGAGCAGGCGCCAGGTGATGCGGCTGCCCACCTGCACCAGGCCCGTGGCCGCGAGGTCGGCCTCGTTCATGAGCACGCGCGGGGCGAGGCCGAAGTAGTCCAGGACGCTGTCGGGCTCGCGCGTGACGATCGCGGCCACCGCCAGGTTCGCGTTGCCCACGCGCACGCGCTGGCCGACGCGCGCGCCGATGCGCTCGACGAGCGCGGGCGCGACCCACACCGTGCCGGGCGCCGGCGCCGCGGCGAGCTCGCGCTCCGCGCCGCCGGGCGCGTCGGCCACGCGCAGCCGGCCGCGCAGCGGGAACCCCGCGCTCGCCGCGCGGATCTCCGCGAGGCTCGTCCCGCCCTCGCCGGCCACCATGCTCGGGAACGTGGCGGTCGTGGCGGTCGCCAGGCCCTCGGCGCGCGCCCGTTCGAGGAAGGCCGGCGGCACCGGGTGGTCGGCGCGCACCACGAGGTCGCCGCCCAGCAGCTCGCCGGCCTGGCGGTCCAGCGCCGCCTGCACGCGGTCGGCGAAGAAACCCACCGTCGTCACGCTCGCCACCGCCACGAGCAGCGCCGCCGCGAGCACGCGCGCCTCGCCCGAGTGGGCGTTGCGACGCAGCATGCGCAGGGCGATCGCGAGGTTCCTCACGAGCTCACCACGCCCGCGTGGATGGCGATGCGGCGGTCGCAGCGCCCGGCGAGCGCCTCGTCGTGGGTGACCAGCACGAGCGTGGTGCCGCGCTCGCGGTTCATGCGGAAGAGGAGCTCGATCACCTGCGCGCCCGTGGCCGAGTCGAGGTTGCCCGTGGGCTCGTCGGCCAGCAGGAGCTTGGGGTGCGTCGCGAAGGCCCGCGCCACCGCCACGCGCTGCTGCTCGCCGCCGGAGAGCTGGCGCGGGTAGTGCCCCAGGCGCTCGGCGAGGCCCACCTGGCCCAGGACCTCCGCGGCCCGCGACCGGGCGTCGGCCGCGCCGGCGAGCTCGAGCGGCAGCATCACGTTCTCCAGCGCGGTGAGCGCCGGCAGCAGCTGGAAGGACTGGAAGACGAAGCCCACCAGCCGCCCCCGAAGGCGCGCGCGCCCGTCCTCGTCCTGCGCGAAGAGGTCCTCGCCGTCGATCCACACGCGGCCCGCAGTGGGAACGTCCAGGCCCGCGAGCAGTCCCAGCAGCGTGGACTTGCCCGAGCCCGAGGCGCCGACGATCGCCACGGACTCGCCCGCGGCCACCCCGAAGCTCGCCTCGCGGACGATCACGAGGTCGTGGTCCGGCGTCGAGACTTGTTTCGTGAGGCCCTCGGCCCGCACAATCACGGGCGCAGTCGCCACCGTTCCATCGTTCGCGTTCATCTCGCTCCGCCGTCCGCCGGCCCCGACACCGCCGTGATTGTCCCCGCGCCCCTTCGCCGCCTCGCCCTCGCCGCCGCCGCCCTGCTCGCGGCGCTCTCATCGCCGCCCGCGCTCGCGGAGCGAACGCTGATGGTGTTCGGCGACAGCCTGAGCGCGGCGTACGGCCTGCCGGCCGCGCAGGGCTGGGTGTCGCTCCTCGGCGAGCGCATCGCCCGCGAGAAGCTCGGCTGGCGCGTGGTGAACGCGAGCGTCTCGGGCGAGACGACGGCCGGGGGGCTGCGCCGCCTGCCGGCCGACCTGGCGCGCCACCACCCCGCCATCGTGGTCATCGCCCTCGGGGCCAACGACGGGCTGCGCGGGCAGCCGGTGGCCGCCGCGTCCGCCAACCTCGGGGAGATGATCCGACTGGCCCGCGCCGCGCGGGCCGAACCCGTGCTGGTGGGGCTCATGATCCCGCCGAATTATGGCATCGATTACGCCCGCGAGTTCGCGGCGCTCTTTCCCTCGCTGGCGCGCCAGCGGCGCGTGCCGCTGGTGCCGTTCCTCCTGGACGGGCTGGCCGGGGACCGCGCGAGCTTCCAGGCCGACCAGCTGCATCCGACGGCCGCCGCGCAGCCTCGCATCCTCGACAACGTGTGGCCGGCGCTCGAGCCCCTGCTGCGCCGGCCCGCCCCGCGATGAGCGATCCCAAGGCGCCCCGCGGCCGACCCGGCGAGCGCGCCTCGCTGCCGATGACGGCGGCCGAACTCGCGGGCTGGGACGAGATCCTCGACGCCCGCAGCCCGGCCGAGTTCGCCGAGGACCACCTGCCCGGCGCGGTGAGCTGCCCGGTGCTGGACGACGAGGAGCGCGCCGTCGTCGGCACCGTGTACAAGGAGCGCGGCGCCTTCGAGGCCAAGCGCATCGGCGCGCCCCTCGTCGCCGCCAACATCTCGCGCCTGGTGTCCACGCGCTTCGCCGACCGCCCCCGCCGCTGGCGCCCCCTCGTCTACTGCTGGCGCGGCGGCACGCGCTCGGGCTCGCTCGCGCACGTGCTGCGCCAGGTGGGCTGGGAGGCCGCGCAGCTCGAGGGCGGCTACAAGGCCTTCCGCCGCCAGGTGGTGGCCGACCTCGACACGATGCCGGCGGCGTTCGCCTTCACCGTCGTGTGCGGCGCCACGGGCTCGGGAAAGAGCCGCCTGCTGGAGGCGCTGGCCCGCGAAGGCGCGCAGGTGCTGGACCTCGAGGCGCTCGCCGCGCACCGCGGCTCGCTGCTCGGCGAGCTGCCCGGCGCCCCGCAGCCGTCGCAGAAGGCCTTCGAGCGCCGCATCTGGTCCGTGCTGTCGGGGCTGGACGCCTCGCGGCCCGTGTTCGTGGAGAGCGAGAGCCGCAAGGTGGGCGACCTGCGGGTGCCCGAGGCGCTCATCCTGCGCATGCGCGCGAGCGAGTGCCTGCGCCTGGAGGCGCCGCAGGCCCTGCGCGCGCGGCTGCTGCGCGAGGACTACTCGCACTTCGAGGCGGACCCGGACCGCCTCGCGCAGAAGCTCTCCTGCCTCGCGCCGCTGCACGGCCGGGAACGCATCGCGGGGTGGCTCGCGCTGCTCGGGCGCGGCGACTGGGACGCCCTGGTGGCCGAGCTCCTGGAGGCGCACTACGACCCGGCCTACCAGCGGTCCCTTTCCCGCAACTACCCGGCCGCGGCGCAGGGGCCGCCCGTGGCCGTGCAGGACGTCTCGGAGGCGGCCTTCCGCGCGCTCGCCGCGCGCCTGGCGCAGGCGGCGGTCCGCGGCGGGCCGCTCAGTGGGTCTTCTTGAGGAAGGTGACGACCTGGCGGTCGGGCGCGTTTCGCGTGCCGCAGCCCTCGCCGCCCAGCGCGGTCTCGGCCTCGTGCAGGATGTTGATGACGTCCACGTAGTCGCGGTCCTTCACCATCATGAGGGCCGTGCGGCCGCCCTCGTTGCGCGCCACGGGATCGGCGCCGGCCGCGAGCAGCGCCTCGACCACGCCCGCCTCGCCGTAGCCCGCCGCGTACATGAGCGGCCGCACCCCGTAGCCGATGGCGGCCTCGCGGTCGGCGCCCGCCGCGAGCAGCGCGCGCACGACCTCGGGATAGCCGCGGTCCTCGTCGGCGTTGTAGCAGGCGTGGAACAGCGCGGTGAAGCCGCGCGCGTCGGTCGCGTCCACGTCCGCGCCGCCGTCGAGGATCGCCTCGACGAGTTCCAGCCGGCCCAGGCCCGCCGCCAGCATGAGGGGCGTGAGCCCCGTCTCGTCCGGCGCGCCGCCCGCGCCGCCCGCCGCAAGCCGGCGCACCGCCGCCGCATCGCCCGACCGCACCGCCTCGAAGATCTCGCTCGCCATCGCCCGTTCCCCCGTCTCCTGGATGCGGGCCATTATCGCGGCCGCCCGCCGCGAGAATCAACGCCGGGCGGAGTGGGGGTATGCGGGGCCGGGCGCGTCGCGGCGCGGGGCCAGTTCGGTTAAACTCCGCCCGAGCGCGGCCATTGCCGCCCCGTCACTCCCGCCCAGGTGTCCGAGCGTCCCCAGAAGATCGGCAAGTACACCATCCTCTCCGAGATCGGCCAGGGGGCGTCGGCCGTCGTCTACGTGGGCGAGGACCCGTTCAACGACCGCAAGGTCGCCGTCAAGGTCGCCAAGAGCGACTCGGACATGACGGAGGAGGAAGCCAAGCGCTTCGAGAAGCTCTTCCTCAACGAGGCATCGCTCGCCGGCAAGCTCAACCACCCCAACATCGTGGGCGTGTTCGACGCGGTCGTGGACGGCGACCAGCGCTACATCGTGATGGAGTTCGTGCCCGGCGGCTCGCTCAAGAAGTACTGCACGGAGACGAACCTGCTGCCGGTGCGCCAGGCCGTGCTGGTGGTGTTCAAGATGTGCCGGGCGCTCGACTACGCCTTCCAGAACGGCGTGATCCACCGCGACATCAAGCCGGCCAACATCCTGCTGTCGGACCGCGACGACATCAAGATCAGCGACTTCGGCACCGCCAAGATCTCGCACGCCACGCACACGCAGATCGAGGGCTTCCTGGGCTCGCCGGCCTACATGTCGCCCGAGCAGATCAACGAGGAGTCGCCGTCGGTGCAGACCGACATCTACTCCCTGGGCGTGGTGATGTACGAGCTGCTCACGGGCAAGCTCCCCTTCCGCGCCGAGAACTCGGTGGCGATGATCAACAAGATCCTGAACGAGGAGCCCCTGCCCCTCGAGCAGCTGCGCCCCGACCTGCCCGAGAAGCTCGTGGGCATCGTGCGCAAGGCGATGGCCAAGGACCCGCGCGCGCGCTACCAGACCTGGTTCGAGATGGCGAGCGACCTGGCGGACACCTTCCCGCAGCTCGAGCGCTACTCCACCGAGATCAGCTCCACCGAGAAGTTCAACCGCCTGCGCGCCCTGCCCTTCTTCCGCGAGTTCCGCGACGCCGAGCTCTGGGAGGTGCTGCGCGGCGCCATCTGGGAGGTGCACGCCCGCGACGAGAACCTCCTGCTGGAGGGCGAGATCGGGCAGGCCTTCTTCATCATCGTCTCCGGGCAGGTGAAGGTGGTGAAGGACGGCAAGCTCCTCAACGTCCTCAAGGAGGGCGACTGCTTCGGGGAGATGGCCTACCTCTCGGGCGACCGCGCGCGCCGCTCGGCCTCGATCGTGTCGGTCTCCGAGGTGCACCTGCTCAAGATCCAGGCCACGCACCTGGAGAGCCTGTCGGAGGGCTGCCAGCTGCGCTTCAACCGCGAGTTCCTGAGGACGCTCATCGAGCGCCTGACCTGGACCTCGTCGGTGCTCGCCCAGTTCCGGCGCTAGGCCCCCGGGCGCGCCACCAGCACGCAGACCGCGTGCGCGGCGATGCCCTCGCCCCGCCCCGCAAAGCCCAGCCCCTCGGTGGTCGTCGCCTTCACGTTGACCCGGTCGGGCGCGAGGCCCAGGTCCGCCGCGATGTTGGCCACCATGGCCGGCACGTGCGGCGCCATGCGCGGGGCCTGCGCGACGATGGTCGCGTCCACGTTGCCCGCCTCGAGCCCGCGGGCCGCCACGAGCGCGGCCACGTGGCGCAGCAGCTCGCGGCTGTCGATGCCGCGGTAGCGCGGGTCGCTGTCGGGAAAGTGCCGGCCGATGTCTCCCAGCGCCGCCGCCCCCAGCAGCGCGTCGCAGATCGCGTGCAGCAGCACGTCCGCGTCGCTGTGGCCGAGCAGGCCCCGGT
>JAKOWJ010000238.1 GCA_029781595.1 Pseudomonadota bacterium
CCAGGCCCTTGCCCGTGAAGACGCAGTCCGCGCGGTTGGTGAGCTTCTTCAGCATGCCGGTCATGAAGCCGATCTCGCGCCCGCCCACGCCGATGTCGCCAGCGGGCACGTCGGTCTCCGCGCCCAGGTGCCGGAACAGCTCGGACACGAAGGCCTGGCAGAAGCGCATCACCTCGCCGGGGCTGCGGCCCTTGGGGTCGAAGTCCGAGCCCCCCTTGCCGCCGCCCATGGGCAGCGTCGTGAGGGCGTTCTTGAAGGTCTGCTCGAACGCGAGGAACTTGAGGATCGAGAGGTTTACCGAGGGGTGGAAGCGCAGCCCCCCCTTGTACGGCCCGATGGCGGAGCTGTGCTGGATGCGGTAGCCGCGGTTCACGCACACCTCGCCCTTGTCGTTCACCCACGAGACGCGGAAGCGCACCGCGCGCTCGGGCTCCACGAGGCGGTCGAGCAGGCCGTGCTCGGCGTAGCGCGGGTTCGCCGCGATGTACGGCCAGAGGCTCTCCATCACCTCGGCCACGGCCTGGAGGAATTCGGGTTGCCCCGGGTTGCGTTCCGCTGCGCGGGCGAGGAATTCGCCCTGGTCCTTGTACTTCACGCTCCAGCCTCCTGTCGTGCCCCCACGGGGAAAGATGTCGTCGAAATGCCTATTTTCGGCCCGTCCGCGCCGCCGGGCACGCGAAATCCGCGGGTTTCTTGATTCAGTCGGGATTGGCGGGCGGAGCGGGCAGGCACACGCGGGCCTCGGCGCCGCCGGCGGTGCGCACCGGGACCACCTCGATCGGGCGACCGTAGAGGCTCGAGAGCGCCGCCGAGGTGAGGGTGGCGAGCGTCGGCCCCTGCGCGACCAGGGCGCCCGCGGCGAGCAGCAGCACGCGGTCGGCGAGCCGGAAGGCGTGCTCCGGGTGGTGCGTCGAGACGAGCACGCCGATGCCCGACTCGCGAAGCCGCGCCACCTCCTCCAGCACGCGCGCCTGGTTGCCGTAGTCGAGGTTGGCGGTGGGCTCGTCCATCACGAGGTAGCCCGCCTCGGTGGCGAGCGCGCGGGCGATGAGCGCGAGCTGGCGCTCGCCGCCGCTCACGCCGTGGATGGGCCGGTCGGCGAGGTGGGCGATGCCGTGGCGCTCCAGCGCCGCGTGCGCGGCCTCGCGATCGCGCGGCGCCGGGCTCGCGAAGACGCCACGGTGCGCGGTGCGGCCCATCTCGACCATCTCGCGCAGGCTGAAGTCGAAATAGCTGTCGGCGGCCTGCGGCACCCAGGCGAGGCGCCTTGCGCGCTCGGCGGCAGGCCAGGCGCCGAGGTCGCGGCCGTCGAGCG
>JAKOWJ010000241.1 GCA_029781595.1 Pseudomonadota bacterium
GCCGGGCTGGAGTCCCCGGACGAGGGCGGCCGCGTGCGCTTCGGCGACGAGGACGTGACGCCGCTGCCGATCGAGAAGCGTGGCGTGGGCATGGTCTTCCAGAGCTACGCGCTCTTCCCGAACATGAACGTCGCCGAGAACGTCGGCTACGGCCTTCGCGTGCGCGGCCAGGGCGAGGCCGAGCGCCGCCGGCGCGTCGAGGAGATGCTGCGGCTCGTGGACCTGCACGACTTCGCGGCGCGGCGCGTCGACCAGCTCTCCGGCGGCCAGCGCCAGCGCGTGGCGCTGGCCCGAGCGCTCGCCGTGCACCCGCGCGTGCTGCTCCTCGACGAGCCCCTCACGGCCCTGGACGCGAAGCTGCGGGAGCAGCTGCGCGTGGAGATCGACCGCCTGCTGCGCGAGCTGCAGGTGACCGCGATCTACGTGACGCACGACCAGGCCGAGGCGATGTCGCTCGGTGATCGCATCGTGGTGATGGAGAAGGGACGCATCGCCCAGATCGGCACGCCCCAGGAGGTGTACTACCGGCCCGCCTCCGCGTTCGTGGCGGAGTTCATCGGCACGATGAACCGGCTCGCCGGGCGCCGCGAGGGCGGCGAGCTCGTGCTGCCGGCCGGCCGCCTGCCGCTGGGCGGCCTCGAGGCGGACTGCGTGCAGTTCCGGCCGGAGGACGCGCGGATCGTCGACGCCTCGCAGGCGCACCTGAGCGGCAGGATCCTGTCCTCGTTCTTCCTCGGCGACCACACCCGCCTGGTGATAGACGCCGGCGGGCAGGCGCCGCTCATCGTCGAGACGGTGGAGCGCCGCACCTGGCCCAGCGGCGAGACCGTCCACCTGCGCGTCGAGGCGCACGCCCTGATGGCGCAGGCCCCGGGGGCCGCATGAGCCGGTTCCTCCTCGCGCAGGTGACGGACCTGCACATCAAGGCCGAGGGCAGGCTCTCCTACCGCCGCGTGGACACGGCCGGCGCCCTGCGCCTGTGCGTCGAGCACCTGCTGGCGATCCCGCAGCGGCCCGACGCGGTGATCCTCACCGGCGACCTGACGGACTTCGGGCGGCCGGAGGAATACGGGCAACTCGCGCAGTGGCTCGCGCCGCTGCCGATGCCCTGGTACCTCATGCCCGGCAACCACGACTCCCGCGACGGGATGCGCGCGGCCTTCCCGTCGCACGCGTACCTGCGGAGCGGCGGCGCGACGATCGACTACGTGATCGACGACTGGCCGGTCCGCCTGGTGGCGCTGGACACCGTCATTCCCGGCCGCAGCGGCGGCACGGTGCTCCCGGCGCAGCTCGAGTGGCTGGAGGCCACGCTGTCCGCGGGCCGCGACCGGCCGACCCTGATCGCGATGCACCACCCGCCCTTCTCGACGGGCATCGGGCACATGGACGACATCGGCCTGGACGACGTGGCGGGGCTCGAGGCGGTCGTCCGGCGCCATCCGCAGGTCGAGCGGATCATCGCGGGCCACCTGCACCGGCCGATCAGCACGCGCTTCGCCGGGACGGTCGCCTCGACCTGCCCCAGCCCGGCGCACCAGGTGGCGCTGGACCTCGACCCGGCCGCCGCCTCGCGCTTCATGATGGAGCCGCCCGGATTCCAGCTGCACCTCTGGCGGGCGGGCCGGGGCGTGGTCACGCACACCGCGGCCATCGGCCGCTTCGACGGGCCCTTCCCGTTCTACGAGGGCGGCAGGCTCATCGACTAGGCCCGCCCCGGGCCGCAAAGCAGGCCGGGCACGGCGCGGCAGGGCGGTTCCAGCGAAAAGGGGCGCCGAAGCGCCCCTTCCGTCACCGCCGCCTCGCGAGCCTCAGGCGTTCACGCGCCGCTTGTACTCGTTGGTGCGGGTGTCGATCTCGATCCGGTCGCCCGTCTCGCAGAAGGCCGGCACCGCCACCTCGTGCCCGTTGGCGAGCTTGGCGGGCTTGAGCACCTTGCCCGAGGTGTCGCCGCGCACGGCGGGCTCGGTGTAGGTGATCTCGCGCACCACGGTGTTGGGGATCTCCACGGAGATGGCGCGCCCCTCGTAGAAGGTCACCTCGCCCGGCATGCCTTCCTCGAGGTAGGGCAGCGCGTCGGAGAGGCACTCCTTCTCCACCTCGTACTGGTTGTACTCGCCGTCCATGAACACGTACATGGGGTCGGCGAAGTACGAGTAGGTGACTTCCCTCTTCTCGAGGATGAGGAGCTCGAATTTCTCGTCGGCCTTGTACACGGTTTCCGTGTTCGAGCCGGTGAGCAGGTTCTTCATCTTCATCTTCATGGTGGCGGCGTTGCGCCCGCCCTTGTTGTACTCCGCGCGGAGCACCACCATCGGGTCCTTGCCCACCATGAACACGTTGCCGCTGCGCAGTTCCTGAGCCGTTTTCATAAGTCCGTCCGTCCGATCGCTGGCCCACCGCT
>JAKOWJ010000260.1 GCA_029781595.1 Pseudomonadota bacterium
CTTTCCATGGGCCCCACGATAGCAGAGCCGGCCGGAAGCGGCTCAGGGCCGGCGGACGCGGAACCAGGCCGCGTAGAGCGCGGGCAGGAAGACGAGGGTGAGGACCGTAGCCACCAGCAGGCCCCCCATGATCGCCACCGCCATGGGCCCGTAGAACGCGCTGCGGGCGAGCGGGATCATCGCGAGCACGGCCGCCGCGGCCGTGAGCATGATGGGGCGGAAGCGCCGCACGGTGGCCTCGACGATGGCGTCCCACGCCTCGGCGCCCTCGCGGATGTCGTGCTCGATCTGGTCGACCAGGATCACCGAGTTGCGCATGATCATCCCGGTGAGCGCGATGGTGCCCAGCATGGCCACGAAGCCGAAGGGCATGCGCGTCACGAGGAGCGCGGCGGTGACGCCGATGAGGCCCAGCGGGGCCGTGAGGGCCACGAGCGCCACGCGCGAGAAGCTCTGCAGCTGGACCATCAGCGCGGTGAGCATCACCAGCAGCATCACGGGCGCCACCACCGCGATGGAGCGCTGGCCCTTGCCCGAGTCCTCCACCGCGCCGCCCGTCTCGATGCGGTACCCGAAGGGCAGGCGCGCGCGGATCGCCTCGAGCTTCTCGTTCACCTGGGCGCTCACCGCCGGCGCCTGGATGCCGTCGCGGATGTCCGAGCGCACCGTGATGACGGGCGTGCGGTCGCGGCGCCAGAAGATCCCCTGCTCGAAGCCGGCGGTCACGCGCGCGAGCTGCGCGAGCGGCACCGTCCGGCCGCCCCCCACGGGCACGGCCAGGTCCCCGAGCAGGCTCACCATCGCGCGCTCGGCGGCGTTGCCGCGCACCACCACGTCTATCTGCCGGTCCTTCTCGCGCCACGACGTCACGGCCTGGCCGGAGACCACGGTGCCCACGTACTGCGCGAGCTCCTGGCTGGAGATGCCCAGCGCCCGGGCGCGGTCCTGGTCCACCTCGAGGCGGATCGCGCGGCTCGCCTCCTCCCAGTCCACGTTCACGTCGCGCGTCCACGGGTTGGCGCGCATGACGGAGGTGACCTCGCCGGCGATGGCGCGGATGGCGTCCTTGTCCTCGCCGATCACGCGGAACTGCACCGGGAAGCCGACGGGCGGGCCGTTCTCCAGGCGGGTCACCCGCCCCCGCAGCTCCGGGAAGTCGCGGTCGAAGAGCTCGAGCAGGCGCGAGCGCACGACCTCCCGCGCCGCGTTGTCCTTCGCGTTCACCACGAACTGGCCGAAGTTCGCGTTGACCAGCTGCTGGTCCAGGGGCAGGAAGAAGCGCGGGCTGCCGCTGCCCACGTAGCTCACGAAGCTGTCGATGTGATCGCGCAGGACCGGCTCGGTCATGAGCGCGCGCTCGAGCTTCTCGACCTGCGCCTGCGTGGCCGCGAAGGACGACCCTTCCGCCAGGCGCAGGTCCACGATGAGCTCCGGCCGGTTGGCCGGCGGGAAGAACTGCTGCTGCACGAAGCGGAAGGCGAACACC
>JAKOWJ010000280.1 GCA_029781595.1 Pseudomonadota bacterium
GGTGCAGGCCGTCCACGTTCTGGGTGACGAGCGTGAAGTCCACCCCGCGCACGGCGCAACGCTTCTCCAGGACCGCGAGCGCCGCGTGGCCGGGATTGGGGCAGGCCGTGGCCACGCGGCTGCGGCGCCACGCGTACCAGTCCCACACCAGCTTCGGGTTGGCCTCGAAGGCCTCCGGCGTGGCGAGTTCCTCGGGCCGGAAGCGCGACCACAGGCCCGTGAGCGCGTCGCGGAAGGTGGGGATGCCCGACTCGGCCGAGATGCCCGCCCCGGTGAGCACCGCCACGGCCGTGGCGTTCTCCAGCAACTCGCGGGCCCGGGCGAGGTCGTCGGAAAGGGGCGCGGCATCCATGGCGGGAATCATCGCACTTCCGGTTCGCCCCGGGATGTCACACCCCGTAACGCGCCGCCCTTGCCGGGCCGCGATAGTGGAGGGGTCCCGCCGCGGAGAAAACCCATGCGCCGTCTCTTCCTCGCCCTCGCCGCCTGCCTCGCCCCGGCCGCCGGCGCGAGCCCGTACTTCGTGTCCATGCCGGACGGCGCCTTCACTCTCGTGCTGGACGTGCCCACGGTGAACACCGTGGAGGGCAGCTTCGACGGCCAGCGCTTCAGCTTCACCGCGGCCTCGCGCGCCACGGGCGTCACCTTCAGCGTGCACACGGAGCCCATGGCGGGCGGCGACAACGCCGAGTGCCGCCGCCGCGTGTGGGAGCGGGGCCGGCGCAACCCCTACGTGGTGAAGGCGACGGTGCGCGAGTTCGACACGCGCACGGTGGCGGGCATCGCCCACCGCTCCGAGGGCGACTTCCGCGGCCAGCCGTTCACCACGGTGAACGCGCACGGCTTCCTCGCACGCGCCGGGCGCTGCGTGGACGTGCACGTCTCGCGCATTCCCGCCTCCGACGAGGCGCTGCGCGACGTCGAGCGCATCGCGGGGAACCTCTCCGTCGTCGATTGACCCGCGCGGGTGCGTGCCCGCGGCGATCGTGCGACCATTGCCGTCGCCATGACCGCCGCCGCCATCCCGCCCGGATTCCGTCCCGTCGCCATCGGCGGAGAGTTCCTGAAGACCGTGGGCCCGCTGCACGGGCGCTGGGACGGCACGCACGTGCGCCTGGGCTTCCGCGTCGCCGAGCGCCACGCCAACATCGCGCGCGCCTGCCATGGCGGCATGCTGGCCACCTTCGCCGACATGCAGATGGCGGTGGTCACGCACTACCAGTGGCCCGAGATCGCCGGCCACAGCTTTCCCACCATCAGCATGACCACCGACTACGTCGCGCCGGTGCCGCTGGGCGCGTGGATCGAGGGCTCGGCCGAGGTGCTGCGCGCCACGAAGAGCCTGGTTTTCCTCCAGGGCACGGCCACGGTGGAAGGCGCCACGGTGCTGCGCTTCAGCGGCGTCTACAAGATCGGGCCGAAGCGCGACTACGCGAACCCGCGCGACCCTTTCGGCCTGCTCACCGGAAACTGAAAGGAAAGACCATGTCGCAGCAGCCCGTCGTCATCGCGGTGGCCATCACCGGCTCGGTGCCGCGCAAGAAGGACAACCCGGCCGTGCCCGTCCTGCCGCCCGAGCAGGTCGAGAGCACGCACGAGGCGTTCGAGGCCGGCGCGAGCCTCGTGCACATCCACGTGCGAAACGACGACGAGTCCCCCGGCTCGGACCCGGCGCGCTTCGCCGAGGTGCAGGCCGGCGTGGTGAAGCACTGCCCCGGCATGATCGTGCAGTTCTCCACGGGCGGGCGGGGGCGCGAAGCCTCGCAGCGCGGCGCGATGCTGCACCTGAAGCCCGACATGGCCTCGCTCGCCACGGGCTCGGTCAACTTCCCGACGAACATCTACGAGAACCCGCCGGACTTCATCGACGGGCTGGCGAAGTCCATGCTGGAGCTGGACATCAAGCCCGAGTGCGAGATCTTCGACCTGGCGATGCTCTACAACGCCGCCAGCCTCGTGAAGCGCGGGCTGCTCAAGGCCCCGCCGCACGTGCAGTTCGTGATGGGCATCCCGGGCGCCATGCCCGCGCGGCGCAGCATCCTGGAGTTCCTGCTCTCCGAGCTTCGCGAGGTGCTGCCGGGCGCCACGTGGACGGCCGCCGGCATCGCGCGCCACCAGTTCGAGGTGGCGCAGTGGGCGCTGGAGCTGGGCGGGCACTGCCGCACGGGCCTGGAGGACAACATCCGGTTCGACGGCACGCGCCTCGCGAGGAGCAACGCCGAGCTGGTGGCCAAGGTGGCCGAGGAGTGCGGGCGGCGCGGCCGGCCCGTGGCCACGCCCGCCCAGGCGCGCGCGCTGCTGGGGCTGCGCGCGGCCTGAGCGAAACGGGCGGTCAGCGGACGCGTCCGTTCCCGCAGCGCTCCATCGGCTGCGCGAGGATCGCGTCCACCACGGACTGCGGCAGCGACTGCGCCGCGTACGGCGCATCCGTCACCAGGCTGTACTGCCCGGCGAAGGCGCGCAGGTGGTTGCGCGAGCCGCACGAGAGGTCCGTGTACGCCTTGAGGATGTCGGCCTTGGTCGTGCGGGACATCGCGGCCGCGAGATCCGTGAGGTCCGTCTCCTCGATGAGGCCGCCGACGAGCAGCGCCTCGACGACGCTGCCCTGGCCCTTCTGCACGAGCGCGACGTACAGCGCCTGCAGCGTCGGGTCGGTGAACTCGCCGATGGCGTTGCCGGCCGCCGGGTCGGGCAGCAGGTACTTCACCAGGAGCTTGAGCACGGCGTCCATGTGCCGCTGCTCGGAGCCGGCGATGTTCTCGAAGGGCGCGACGGTCCAGGTCTCGCCGAGCGTGAGATAGACGTCACGCGCGAGCTTTTCTTCCTCGCGCATGTAGGTGAGGTCGACCGCTTCGGCGGCGGTCGGCGCGACGTAGGGCGTGGTGATCGGTGTGCCCGGGCCGTTGCCGGCGACCGCGAACGGCGCCGCGAGGGCGAGCGTCACGGCCACGGCCATCGTCTTCAGGGTCCTGGAAAACATGAGGGGTCTCCTTTCGGGTTGTTCGGGTGGTGATCCACGGCCTCGTTCCCGGTCATCGGCCCCCCCGGCCACGACGGGCACCCCTGCCCGGGTCGTGGCGGGCCTCGTAGCCCAAACCGTACCGGTCCGGACGCGAGCTCCGTGTCTTGTCGGCGCTGGTCCTGGCGTCGCCGGATGTCTGCGGCGTGCCGCACTCGGCGGCGCCGTTCGCCGTCCCGGCGGCATTCGCCCGGGACTTGGGCTCCGCGCACGGGCCCGCCGGCGCGCTGGCCGGGGGTCGTTCGCGGTTTTCCGGCGGCAGGTCCCCCGCTGCAAGCGCGCCCGACAGGCCCATCGCCAGGGCGAAGGGGAGGAAGGCCCAGCGGACGCGCTTGCCCAAGGGATTCGTGACCGTTGCCATGGATCCCAGTGTCCTTGGCCGGCGTTTCGCGGCGCTTTCGCGTCCGCTTCAGGTTGTTTCAGGTTGTTTCGCATCAAGGGGGACCCGCGGCAGCGGCGCGTAACATGATCTGCGGCGCCGTGCGTGGACAGGGCGCCGGGACACGGAGATGTCGACCCGGGCGCGACCGCGGATCCTGCTGGTGGACGACGACGAGGCGTTGCGCGAGCTCGTCGGCGCCTACCTTTCGGCCAACGGCTTCGACGTCGAGGGCGCGGGCGATGGCGAGGCGATGCGCGCGAGCCTCGCCCGCGAGGGCGCCGACCTCGTGGTTCTGGACCTGATGCTGCCGGGCGACGACGGCCTCACGCTGCTGCGCGCGCTGCGCGCCGGCGGCGGCCCGCCGGTCATCATCGCCTCGGCGCGCGGCGACGAGGTCGACCGCGTGGTGGGCCTGGAGGTGGGCGCCGACGACTACCTCGCCAAGCCCTTCGGCCCGCGCGAGCTGCTGGCGCGCGTGCGGGCGGTGCTGCGGCGCAGCGGTGGCGAGTCCGCGGCCGGCCACCCCGAGGTGCACGCGTTCGGCCCCTACCGCCTGGACACCGCCGCGCGCGTGCTCACGGGGCCGGGCGGGGAGGTGGCGCTCACCGGCGGCGAGTTCGAGCTGCTGCGCATCTTCGTCGAGCACCCGAACCACGTGCTCTCGCGCGACCGGCTCATCACCCTGATGAAGGGCTACGAGCGCGGGCCGTTCGACCGCAGCGTGGACGTGCGCGTGACGCGGCTGCGCCGGAAGATCGAGCCCGACCCCGAGTCGCCCGTGTACCTGCGGACCGTCTGGGGCCAGGGCTACCTCTTCGCGCCCGGCGGCGGCGCGTGAAGCCGGAGCGCCCCCTCTTCCGCCGCGCCGCGCTGACCGTGGCGGGCGGGCTGCTCGTCTTCCAGCTCGTCGCCGGCATCGCGGTCTACCTGAACCTGCTCTCGCCGCTGGCCGAGCGCTCGGCAGACGACTTCGCCGCACTGGTCACGCTCTCTGCGCGCACCTTCGTCGAGCTGCCGCCGGAGACGCGCGCGGCCTTCGTCGACGAGCTGTCCGACACGCAGGGACTCACGCTCACCGAGGCGCGCCCGTCGCCGGAGCCGGAGGTCTTCCACCACCCCTACATCAACATCCTGCGCGAGGCGCTCACGACCCGCCTGGCGCCGGGCAGCCGCGTGCGCATCGTGGAGAACCCCGAAGGCCGGTTCCACGCCGAGATCCCGATGGCGGGCAAGCTGCTGCGCTTCTCCTTCCCGAAGGACCTCGTGGTGCCGCGGCCGCTGCACGCGCTGTGGTGGACGCTCGCGGCGATGGTGCTGGTGACGGTGGGCACCGCCTGGTTCCTCGCGCGCCGCGTGACGGGCCCGGTGGAGCGGCTCGCGCAGGCGGCGCGGGAGATCGGCGCGGGCGGGCAGCCGCGGCGCCTGCCGGAGTCGGGCGACCGCGAGCTCGCCGACCTCGCGCGCACGTTCAACGAGACCGCGGCGCAGCTCGCCGAGCAGCGGGAGAACCAGGCGACGCTGCTCGCGGGCCTGTCGCACGACCTGCGCAGCCCGCTTGCCCGGGTGCGCATGGCGCTGGGCATGCTGGCCGAGGAACGCGACTCGCCCCTGCTGGACCGCATGGAGGACGACGTGGCCGAGATGGACGCGCTCATCGGCGCCCAGCTCGAGCTGGCGCGCGCCCGCGAGCGCGAGGCGCCGGCGGAAACCGACCTCGACGCCCTGCTCGCGGACCGGGTGCAGGCCGCCTGCACGCTCGCGCCCGGCGAGGTGCGCCTCGACACCCGCGGCGCGCCCTGCCGCACGCGCGTGGCGACCGTGGCGCTCAAGCGCATCGTGACGAACCTGCTGGAGAACGCGCTCGCGCACGCCGGCACGGGAGGGGTGAGCGTCGTGCGGCGCTGCGGCCGCGGCACGATCTTCATCGGCGTGCGCGACCGCGGGCCCGGCATCCCCGACGAGATGCGCGAGGCCGTCTTCCGGCCGTTCTTCCGCCTCGAGCCCTCGCGCAGCCGCGCCACCGGCGGAAGCGGGCTGGGACTGGCCATCGCGCGCCAGCTCGCGCAGACGCACGGCTGGCGGCTCGGGATCCGGTCGCGGCGCGGCGGGGGCGCGAGCCTGTGGCTCGCGATCGGACGGGACTAGCGCGCGCTCAGAGCTTGTTGTGGGTGCCGTCGCACAGCGGCATCCTGCCGCTCGCCTTGCAGCCGCAGAAGAACACCTTGCCGGCGGTTTCGGCACGGTACTCCACGGGCGAGAACGCGGTGCCCTTGTGCGAGCCGTCGCAGAAGGGCTGCGACTGGCTGCGCCCGCAGCGGCACCACCAGTAGGTCTTGCCTGCCTCGACCTCGACGGGATAGGGGCCGCGCTGGGCGACCTTGGCCTTGTCTTCCATGGCGACTTTCTCCGGGACTATTCGACCGTGACGCTCTTGGCGAGGTTGCGCGGCTTGTCCACGTCCGTGCCGCGCCGCAGCGCCGTGTGGTAGGCGAGCAGCTGCACCGGGATGGCGTGCACCACCGGCGAGAGCGGCCCCATGTGGCGGGGCGTGCGGATCACGTGCACGCCCTCGCTCTCCGTGAAGTGGCTGTCGAGGTCGGCGAAGACGTAGAGCTCGCCGCCGCGCGCGCGCACCTCCTGCATGTTGCTCTTCACCTTCTCGAGCAGCGTGTCGTTGGGCGCGATCACCACCACCGGCATGTTGGCGTCCACGAGCGCGAGGGGCCCGTGCTTGAGCTCTCCCGCGGCGTAGGCCTCGGCGTGGATGTAGGAGATCTCCTTGAGCTTGAGCGCGCCCTCCAGCGCCACCGGGAAGTGCAGCCCGCGGCCCAGGAACAGCGCGTGATCGCGCGCGGCGAAGCGCTCGGCCCAGGCCTGGATCTGCGGCTCGAGGTTGAGCGCGTGCTGGATGCTGCCCGGCACGAAGCGAAGCTGCTCCACGGCCGCGGTCTCGGCCGCGACGTCCAGGTGGAACCGCGCCTTGGCGAGCGCGTGCGCCAGCGTGTAGAGCGCCACGAGCTGCGTGGTGAAGGCCTTGGTGGAGGCCACCCCGATCTCCATGCCGGCGCGCGTGTAGAAGACGAAGCGCGAGGCGCGCGGGATGGCGCTCTCGCGCACGTTGCAGATGGAGAGCGTGCGCTCGTGGCCCAGCTCGCGGGCGCGCTTGAGGGCCTCCATGGTGTCGAGCGTCTCGCCCGACTGCGAGATCGTCACCACGAGCTGGCGCGGGTTGGGGATGGAATCGCGGTAGCGGTACTCGTGGCCCAGCTCCACGGTGCAGGGCACGCGGGCGACGGACTCGATCCAGTAGCGCGCGACCAGGCCCGCGTAGTAGCTCGTGCCCGAGGCGAGGACCAGCACCGCGTCGATGTCGCGGAACGCCTCCACCGCGCCGGCGCCGAAGAGGTCGTCGACGACGATGCCCTCGTCCATCACGGCCTCGAGCGTGTCGGCCACCGCGCGCGGCTGCTCGTGGATCTCCTTCTGCATGTAGTGGCGGTAGGGGCCGAGGTCCACCGCGTCGGCGGTGATCTCGGTGCGCCGCTCCACGCGCGCGGCCGGCTTGCCCGCGCCGTCGACCACCTGCACGCCCGCGCGGCGCACGGCGACCACGTCGCCGTCCTCGAGGTAGATGACGCGCCGCGTCTCGGAGACGATGGCCGAGACGTCGGAGGCGAGGAAGTTCTCGCCCTCGCCCAGCCCCACGACCAGCGGGCAGCCCATGCGCGCGCCGACGACGGTCTCCGGGTCGCCCAGGGCCACGACGCCGATGGCGTAGGCGCCGCGCAGGTCGCGCGCGGCGAGCTGCGTGGCGCGGAAGAGGTCGTGCCCGTCCCGGAAGTAGTGGTGGACGAGGTGCGCGATCACCTCGGTGTCGGTCTGCGAGTCGAACGCGTAGCCCAGCGCCTTGAGGCGCTCGCGCTGCTCCTCGTGGTTCTCGATGATGCCGTTGTGCACCAGCGCGATCTCGCCGGAGGAGACGAGGGGGTGCGCGTTGGGCTCGGTGACGCCCCCGTGCGTGGCCCAGCGCGTGTGGGCGATGCCCACCATGCCGGAGAGGCCCTCGGCCTGCACGGCCTGCTGCATCTCGGCCACGCGGCCCACGCGGCGCACGCGCCGGATGCCGCCATTGAGAACCGCAATGCCCGCGGAGTCGTAGCCTCGGTACTCCAGGCGCCGCAGGCCCTCGGTCAGGATGGGGACGACGTTGCGATGGGCGATGGCCCCGACGATGCCGCACATGGCCGGGATTTTCTCATGAAAAACGAAGCCCTCCGCGGCAGGGCCGGGGAGGGCTTAACGCGGGCGACGTGCTCTTGGCCTCACTTCGCCTGCCGATGACGGGATGAGGAGGAGGCCCGTGCATCTGGGTACCACTGTAGGCGCTCGCGGCCCGCGGCGCGTCGACATACCCCACAGCGGGCGTGCCGAATATCCGACAGGTTTCCGGCCTTCAGGCCGGGGAGCGCCGGCCCAGGACCCGGCTCACGACGGCGGCGGCGACCAGGGTGGCCAGGATGGCGGCGGGCGGAAGGTGCCAGCCCTGGCGCAGGGCCACGACCATGGCGGTGGCCGTGGCCGCGGCGCCCAGCGCCGCCACCACCGGCGCCATGGGGGGGGCGGACAGGATCACCAGCGCGGCCGCCGCGATGGCCAGGATCACCAGGGGCAGCGGGACGTCGCGCACGGGGGTGCCGTGCAGGAGCGTGCGCAGCGACTGGGCGTGCGCGAGCACCGCCGGCGACCGGCTCCCCGGCTGCTCCCATCCCGCGAGCGAGACGGGCTGCGGCACGCGCTCTTCCGGCGCCAGCACCGGCGCGAGGTAGACGACCCGCCCCCGGAACAGGCGCTCGAGTGCCGCCGCCTCCCGGATCTCCAGCAGGCGCCGCACCGGGATGTAGCGGTACGCCGGGCCCAGCGCGTAGTCGATGCGCCCTTCGGCGCAGGCGCCGCCCAGCACCGCGCAGAGCCAGCCCGCCGCCGTGGGCCAGGCGCCTTGCTGCGTGGGCAGCGCGAGGTCGAGATGGCGCACGACGCCGTCGCGGTCGCGCGGCAGCAGCGAGAAGGCCAGGGCCCGGGGCGCGTCCACGCCGCGCAGCAGCGGCTCGTGGATGGGCACCACCTCGCCGCGCCCGTCGACCGTGATGCCGATCGCGAGCGGGGCCGCCGCGCGCGTCACCGCGAGGGCGGTGGCGAGCGCGCCGTCCAGGCCCGGCAGGCTCGCCTCCAGGGAGGCGCTCGGAAGCGGCGCGAGCAGCGCGACCGCGCGCGGGCGACCCTTGGCCACGCGCAGCAGCGTCTCCGGCAGGCGGCGAAGCGCCGCGAGGTCGGGGGGCACGTCCGAGGCGATGCCCGCATCATCCAGGCCGATCACCACGATGTCGTCGGGCGCGGCCTTCGGGCCCAGCGCGCGCAGCGCGCCGAAGCCCTGGTCGACCGCCCACTCGCTGGCCTGCTTCGCCCAGGGGGTGAGGTGGAACGCGAGACCCGCGAGCGCGAGCAGGGCGATGGAAATCGATGCCGCGAGGGGCGAGGAGCGTCGGGGCGTCGCGCGGTCGGGGGCCATGGCCTGCATCTTAACGGCCCGGGGCCCGGGTGCTAGACTCGGCCCTTCCCCGCTATTCCCAGGCGTGCACGACCATGACCGGCGAGCCTCCCAGCCCAGCCCAGTTGGCCGCGATCCCGGACGCCTTCGTGCGGCAGCTCGCGGCGCTGGGCCGGGTGCGCACCTACCCCAAGAACACCGTCTTCATCACCGAGGGCGACTCGAGCGACGCGGTGTTCGTGGTGCTCTCCGGCAAGGTGAAGGCCTTCGTCTCCGACAGCGAGGGGCACGAGCTCATCCTCAACAACCAGGGGCCCGGCGACTACGTCGGCGAGATGGCGCTGGACGGCAAGCCGCGCTCCGCCTCGGTGGTCACGCTCGAGCCCTCGACCTTCGCGGTGGTGCAGCGCGAGCCGCTGCGCGAGGCGATCCGGCAGAACCCCGATTTCGCCCTCGAGATGATCGGCAAGGTGATCGAGCGGGCGCGCGAGGCCACCGACAACGTGAAGAACCTCGCGCTGCTGGACGTGTACGGGCGCGTGGCGCGGCTGCTCCTGAACCTCGCCGTCGAGACGGTGGACGGCAAGCAGCGCATCCCGGAGAGGATCACCCAGCAGGAGATCGCCGAGCGCGTGGGCGCCTCGCGCGACATGGTGAGCCGCATCTTCCGCGACCTCACCGTCGGCGGCTACATCACCGTCGACAACCGGATCATCACCATCAACAAGAAGCCGCCGGCGAAGTGGTAGGCGGCGGGAACGATGTTCGACCGGTCGGCAGGCCGCCGGTCAACATCGGCGAGCGGCAGTCTCCGTTTCGGGCGTTCGAGGCCGCCGGCGAAGCGGTGAGCGGCGGGAACGCTATTTCCTCGGCCGCTTCCAGCCGGGCTTGGAGACCTGCTTCGCCTCGGTGAGCGTGAGCCCGCCCGGCGGCACGTCCTTCACGATGGTGGCGCCCGCGCCCACGGTGGCGCCCTTGCCGACGGTCACGGGCGCGACGAGCTGCACGTCCGAGCCGATGTGCACGTCGTCCTCGATCACCGTGCGGTGCTTGTTCGCGCCGTCGTAGTTGCAGGTGATGGTGCCGGCGCCGATGTTCACGTCGCGGCCCACCGTGGCGTCGCCCACGTAGGCGAGGTGGTTGGCCTTGCTGCCGCGGCCCAGGGTGCTCGCCTTCACCTCGACGAAGTTGCCGACGTGCACCTCGTCGGCGAGCTCGGTGCCCGGGCGGATGCGCGCGTAGGGGCCGATGCGCGCCCGCTCGCCCACGCTCGCCTCCTCCAGCACGCAGTACGGGCGGATCTCGGTGCCGGCGCCCACGCTCACCTCGCGCAGCACGCAGCCTGCGCCCACGCTCACCCCGTCGCCCAGCGTGACGCGCCCCTCGAAGAGGCAGTTCGCGTCGATGAAGACGTCCTCGCCGCAGGCGAGCTCGCCGCGCACGTCGAGGCGCGCCGGGTCCGCGAGCGTGACGCCCGCGTCCAGGAGCGCATTGGCGCGGTCGAGCTGCACCAGGCGCTCGAGGCGCGCCAGCTCGCGCTTGGAGTTGACGCCCAGGCACTCGGTGGCCGACTGCGGGCGGCGCACGGCCACCGGGCAGCCGTCGGCCACCGCGGCGCCGACGATGTCCGTGAGGTAGTACTCGCCCTGCACGTTGGCGTTGCCGATGCTCTCGAGCCACTTCTCCAGCCGCGCGAAGGGCGCGGCCACGACACCGGTGTTCACCTCGCGGATGGCTCGCTCGGCTTCGGTGGCGTCCCGCTCCTCGACGATGCGCGCCACGCGCCCGGAGCCGTCGCGCACCACGCGGCCGTAGCCCCTGGGGTCGTCGACCTCCTGCGTGAGGATCGCGAGCTGGTTCTCGGCGGCCGCGTCCACCAGCGAGCGAAGCGTGCCGGTGGCGATGCGTGGCACGTCGCCGTAGAGCACCAGGACCACGCCGGACCTCTCGAGGCGGGGCATCGCCTGCATGACCGCGTGCGCGGTGCCGAGCTGGCGATCCTGGACGACCCAGGCGACATCCGGCGCATCCAGGCGCGCGGCCACCGCCTCTCCCCCGTGGCCGATCACGACCGCGAGGCGCCCGGGCGCCAGGCGCCGCGCCGACTCCAGCACGTGCAGCAGCATGGGCCGGCCGGCCAGCGGGTGCAGGACCTTGGGCAGGCGCGAGTGCATGCGCTTGCCCTTGCCGGCGGCGAGAACGACGACCTGGAGCGGTTGGGTGGTCATGCGGGCGATGCGACGGGGCAAATAAAAAGGGCAGGATCGCTCGATCCTGCCCGAACATGTTGCGCCTCTAAATCAAGGAGCTTCGTGATCTCCCCCTCAACCCAGACATCGGACCCGGTTCGGCCGGGGCCCGCTGCTTCGGTCCTGCCTCGAGTACGGCGCGAGACAGGTGCCATTGTATCACGGCGGGGTCGCCCGGCCGACCCCCGCGGCCGCTAGCGGACCTGCCGCAGCCGCTTGATGGCGGCGAGCTGGGCCACGGACTCGGCCAGCACCGCCTGCGCCTCGGCGATCTCCATGTCGCCGGTGCGGTTGTTCAGCGCCTCCTCGGCCGCGCGCTTGGCCTCGAGGGCCTTGGCCTCGTCCAGGTTCTCGGCGCGCACCGACGTGTCGGCCAGCACCGTCACCACGTGCGGCTGGATCTCCATCATGCCGCCGGAGACGTAGATGATCTCCTCGCGCTCCTCGCCGGGCCGCTTGATGCGCACGGTGCCCGGGCGGATGCGCGTGAGGAGCGCGGCGTGCTCGGGCAGCACGCCCAGCTCGCCCGCCTCGCCGGGCGCCACGATCATCTCGGCCTCGCCGGAGAAGATCGCCTGCTCGGCGCTGACGATGTCGACGTGAAGGGTCTTGGCCATGGCGGCTTACTGCAGCGTCTTGGCTTTTTCGAACGCTTCCTCGATGGGGCCGACCATGTAGAAGGCCTGCTCCGGGAGGCTGTCGCACTCGCCGTTCACGATCATGTTGAAGCCCTTGATCGTGTCCTTGAGCGACACGTACTTGCCGGGCGAGCCGGTGAACACCTCGGCCACGTGGAACGGCTGCGACAGGAAGCGCTGGATCTGGCGCGCGCGGGAGACCGCGAGCTTGTCCTCGGGCGAGAGCTCGTCCATGCCCCGGATGGCGATGATGTCGCGCAGCTCCTTGTAGCGCTGCAGCACGGCCTGCACGGCGCGCGTGGTGCCGTAGTGCTCCTCGCCGATGATGTTGGGGTCGACCTGGCGCGAGGTGGAGTCCAGCGGGTCCACGGCGGGGTAGATGCCCAGGGCCGCGATGTCGCGCGAGAGCACGACCGTGGCGTCCAGGTGGCCGAACGTGGTGGCGGGCGAGGGGTCCGTGAGGTCGTCCGCGGGCACGTACACGGCCTGGATCGAGGTGATCGAGCCCGTCTTGGTGGAGGTGATGCGCTCCTGCAGCCGGCCCATCTCCTCGGCGAGCGTCGGCTGGTAGCCCACGGCCGAGGGCATGCGGCCCAGCAGCGCCGAGACCTCCGTGCCGGCCAGCGTGAAGCGGTAGATGTTGTCCACGAAGAAGAGGATGTCGCGGCCCTCGTCGCGGAAGCGCTCGGCCATCGTCAGGCCCGTGAGCGCCACGCGCAGGCGGTTGCCCGGGGGCTCGTTCATCTGGCCGAAGACCATCGCCACCTTGGACTGCGAGAGGTCCTCCTGCACGATGACCTTCGCGTCGCTCATCTCGTGGTAGAAGTCGTTGCCCTCGCGGGTGCGCTCGCCCACGCCCGCGAACACCGACAGGCCCGAGTGCTGCTTGGCGATGTTGTTGATGAGCTCGAGCATGTTCACCGTCTTGCCCACGCCGGCGCCGCCGAACAGGCCGATCTTGCCGCCCTTGGCGAAGGGGCAGATGAGGTCGATCACCTTGATGCCCGTCTCGAGCAGCTCCACCGAGGGCGAGAGCTCGTCGAACTTGGGGGCGTCCGCGTGGATGGAGCGGCGCTCGTCGGTCTTCACCGGGCCGCGCTCGTCGATGGGGCGGCCGAGCACGTCCATCACGCGGCCCAGGGTGCCGGGGCCGACGGGCACGGAGATGGGCGCGCCGGTGTTCTTCACCTTCATGCCGCGGCGCAGGCCGTCGGACGAGCCCAGGGCGATCGTGCGCACGATGCCGTCGCCGAGCTGCTGCTCCACCTCGAAAGTGAGGCCCTTCTCGGCGAAGGAGCGCTCCTCCTCCACGAGGGTGAGGGCGTCATACACCCTCGGCATCTGCTCGCGCGGGAACTGGATGTCGATCACCGCGCCGATGCACTGGACGATCCTGCCTTCTGCCATTTGGGTCGCACTCATGTGTGTGTCCTGATGTAGATCCGAGTAACGTTCCGGCCCCGGCGCGCGCCGTCAGACCGCGGCCGCGCCGCCGACGATCTCCGAGAGCTCCTTGGTGATCGCCGCCTGGCGGGACTTGTTGTAGACGAGGGTGAGCTGGTCGATCACGCTCGAGGCGTTGTCGCTGGCGGCCTTCATGGCCACCATGCGCGCCGACTGCTCGCTGGCGATGTTCTCGGCGAGCGCGCCGTAGACGATGGACTCGAGGTAGCGGGTGAGCAGCTGGTCCAGCACGGTCTTCGCGTCCGGCTCGTACAGGTAGTCCCAGCCGCCGCGCGTGGTGCGGTCGGTGGCCTCCAGGCGCGCGGCGTTGAGCGGCAGCAGCTGCTCGACCACCGGCTCCTGCTTCATCGTGTTGATGAAGCGCGTGTAGATCACGAAGATGGCGCCGATCTCGCCCTTGTTGTAGGCCTCGACCATCACGCGCACGGGGCCCACGAGCCTGTCCAGGTGGGGCGTGTCGCCGACGTGCGTGAGGTGCGAGACGACCTGCCCGCCCACGCGCTGCAGGAACGAGAAGCCCTTGTTGCCGAAGGCGGTGTAGCGGACCTTGCGGCCTTCCTCCTGCCACTCCTTCACCTTGCCCGTGAGCAGGCGAAGGGCGTTCGTGTTCAGGCCCCCGCACAGCCCCTTGTCGGAGGTGACGAGGATCACGCCCACGTCCTTCACGTCCTCGCGCCGCACCAGGTACGGGTGCCGGTACTCGGGATTGGCGCTGGCCAGGTGCGCGGCGATGTTGCGGATCTTGTCGCCGTAGGGGCGCGAGTGGCGCATGCGCTCCTGGGCCTTCCTCATCTTGGAGGCCGCGACCATCTCCATGGCCTTGGTGATCTTGCGCGTGTTCTGCACGCTCTTGATCTTGGTGCGGATTTCCTTGGAGCCGGCCATCTCGTCGCCCTTGTTTGCCGGTCGCCCGGCGCGATCCCTGCGGTGTTCCTGCCTGGTCGTGTTGAGCGGCGCCTAGAGCGCCCGCTCCAACACGGTTCCCGATGCCTGCCGTCTAGTAGCTGCCGTTCTTCTTGAAGTCCTTGAGGGCATCGTGGAGCTTCCCCTCGTCGTCCTTCGAGAGGTCCTTCGTGGACTCGATGCGGTCGACCAGCTCGCCGTACTTGCCCTTCACGTAGTCGCGCATCGCGCGCTCGGCGGCCAGCGCCTTCTTCACCTCGATGTCGTCGAAGTAGCCGTTGTTGACGGCGAAGAGGGTGAGGGACATCTCCCAGACCTGCAGCGGCTGGTACTGCGCCTGCTTCATGAGCTCGGTCACCATGCGGCCGCGCTCGAGCTGCTTGCGGGTGGCCTCGTCCAGGTCCGAGGCGAACTGCGCGAAGGCCGCGAGCTCGCGGTACTGCGCGAGCGCGAGGCGCACGCCGCCGCCCAGCTTCTTCACGGCCTTGGTCTGCGCCGCGCCGCCCACGCGCGAGACCGAGATGCCCGCGTTGATGGCCGGGCGGATGCCGGCGTTGAAGAGGTCGGTCTCGAGGAAGATCTGCCCGTCGGTGATCGAGATCACGTTCGTGGGCACGAAGGCCGAGACGTCGCCCGCCTGCGTCTCGATGACCGGCAGGGCGGTGAGCGAGCCCGTCTTGCCCTTGACCTGGCCCTTGGTGAAGCGCTCGACGTACTCCTCGTTCACGCGCGCGGCGCGCTCGAGCAGGCGCGAGTGCAGGTAGAACACGTCGCCGGGGTAGGCCTCGCGGCCCGGCGGGCGGCGCAGCAGCAGCGAGATCTGGCGGTAGGCCCAGGCCTGCTTGGTGAGGTCGTCGTAGATGATGAGGGCGTCCTGGCCGCGGTCGCGGAAGTACTCGCCCATCGTGCAGCCGGAGTAGGGGGCGATGTACTGCATCGCCGCGGACTCGGAGGCCGAGGCCACCACGACGATGGTGTAGGCCATCGCGCCGTGCTCCTCGAGCTTGCGCACCACGTTGGCGATGGTGGAGGCCTTCTGGCCCACCGCCACGTAGATGCACATGAGGTCCTTGCCCTTCTGGTTGATGATCGTGTCCACCGCGACGGCCGTCTTGCCCGTCTGGCGGTCGCCGATGATGAGCTCGCGCTGGCCGCGGCCGATCGGCACCATCGAGTCGATGGACTTCAGGCCCGTCTGCACGGGCTGCGACACGCTCTTGCGCCAGATCACGCCCGGGGCGACCTTCTCGATCGGGTCCGTGAGCTTGGCGTCGATCGGGCCCTTGCCGTCGATGGGCTGGCCCAGGGAGTTCACCACGCGGCCGACCAGCTCCGGCCCCACCGGCACCTCCAGGATGCGGTTGGTGCACTTGACCGTGTCGCCCTCGGAGATGTGCTCGTAGGAGCCGAGCACCACGGCGCCCACGGAGTCGCGCTCCAGGTTCAGCGCCATGCCGAAGGTGTTGCCGGGAAACTCGAGCATCTCGCCCTGCATCACGTCCGTGAGGCCGTGGACGCGGCAGATGCCGTCGGTCACCGAGATCACCGTGCCCTCGGTGCGCTTCTCGGCGGCCACCTGGAGGTTCTCGATCTTCGACTTGATGAGTTCGCTGATTTCAGCCGGGTTGATTTGCATGGAAAGCTCCGGAAACGGTTGTGCTGCTTCAGTGCGCGAGAGCGACGGACATCTGCTCGAGCGCGTCGCGCATGGAGGCGTGGATCACCTCGTCGCCGACGTGGATGCGTGCGCCGCCGATGAGCGAGGCGTCGATCTCCACCGTCGCCTCGATCGTGCGGCCGTACTTGCGGCCAATGGCCGCCACCAGGTCGTCGCGCTCGGCGCCGGCGAGCTCGCGCGCGCTCACGATGCGCACCTTGAGGACGGCGTCGTGCGCGCGCTTGAGCGACTCGAACTGGGCGGCGATCTCCGGAAGGAGCGAGGCGCGCGCGCCCTCGACCAGGATCGTCACGAGGTTGCGCACGGGCGCGGGCAGGCCTTCGCCGCCCACGCCGAAGAACACCTCGAGCTTCTGGGCCCGGGTGAGGCGCGGGTTGCCCAGGGCGTCCGCCATGCGGGGCTCGGCGGCGATCTGGCCGGCGAGCGAGAGCGCGGCGGACCAGCCGCGAAGGTCCCGGGCCTCGAGCGCCGAGCGGAAGGCGGCCTCGGCGTAGGGGCGGGCGAGGGTGGCGATCTCGGCCATGGCGGCTCCTAGAGCTGCGCCTTGAGCTTGCCGAGCATCTCGGCGTGCGCCCGGGCGTCGACCTCGCGCTGCAGGATCTTCTCCGCGCCGGCGACGGCGAGGGAGGCGACCTGCTCGCGCAGCTCCGTCTTGGCCTTGGCGAGCTCGGAGGCGATCTGCTCTCGCGCGCCGGCGATCATGCGGTCGGCCTCGGCCTTGGCGGCGTCGCGGGCTTCCTCGATGATCTGCGCGGCCCGCTTCTCGGTCTCGCCCAGCATCGTGGAGGCGCGCTCGCGCGCGGCCTTCACCTCGGCGTCGCCCTTGCGCTCGGCCTCGACGAGGGCCGCCTTGCCCTTCTCGGCGGCCGCCAGGCCGTCGGAGATGCGCCTGTTGCGCTCCTCGATGGCGTTGGCGAGCGGCGGCCAGATGAACTTGGCCGCGAACCAGATGAGCAGCGCGAAGGAGAGTGCCTGGACGAACAGGGTCGCGGTGATGTTCATGGCAACGGCCCTTTCGTGGATCCCGGAGTTACTTGATGACCGACAGGAGCGGGTTCGCGAAGCCGAAGAACATCGCGATGCCGACGCCGATCAGGAAGGCCGCGTCGATGAGGCCGGCCAGCAGGAACATGAACTTCTGCAGCTGCGGGATCAGCTCGGGCTGGCGGCCGGCGGCCTCGAGGAACTTCGAGCCCATGATGCCGATGCCGATGCAGGCGCCGATGGCGCCCAGGCCGATGATGATGCCGATGCCGAGCGCCGTGTAGCCTTGGACGAGGGCGAGGAACTGAGCCATTTTCTTTTCCTTTCGGAGAGGCGGATGGGGAAGGGGGGTTGCGGTTTCTTTGTCTAGTGGTGCTCGTGTGCCATCGCGATGTAGACCACCGACAGCACCATGAAGATGAAGGCCTGCAGCAGGATGATCAGGATGTGGAACACGGCCCAGGCCCACGTGAGGGCGGTGGCCGCGACGCCCGCGAGCAGGCCCCCGGCCGAGAAGCTCGCGATGCTGGCGAGCAGGCCCAGGAGCATGAAGATGAGCTCGCCCGCGTACATGTTCCCGAAGAGCCGCATGCCGAGCGACACGGGCTTGGCCAGCAGCTCGATGAGGTTGAGCGCGAAGTTGAACGGCCACAGGATGGGGTTGGACCCGAAGGGCGCCGTGAAGAGCTCGTGCACGAAGCCGCCGGCGCCCTTGGCCTTGAAGCTGAAGAAGATGACCAGGATGAGCACCGAGAAGCTCATCGCGAAGGTGGCGTTGAGGTCCGTGGACGGCACGGGCTTCCACGCGTGCAGGCCGACCAGGCCCGCGGCGCCCGCCACCCAGTCCAGGGGCAGCAGGTCCATGAGGTTCATGAGGAACACCCACGTGAAGATCGTGAGCGCCATGGGCCCGAGGAGGGCGCGCGAGCCCGGGAAGACGTCGCGGACGGTGCTGTCCACGAACTCGAAGAACATCTCGACGAAGGACTGCAGGCGCCCCGGCACGCCGGTGGTGGCGCCCTTGGCGACCATCCAGATGAGCCCCAGGCCCACGATGCCGAGGATCCAGGACATCACGATGGTGTCCATGTTGAGCGACCAGAAGCCGCCCTCCCCGACCTTCACCGTGAGGTTGTGCAGGTGGTGCGAGATGTAGTCCGACGGGGTGTGCAGTTCCTGAGCGGCCATACGCTTTAGTTTCTTTTCACTAAGGCGAGCAGCGGGGCTGCCCACGCGACACCGAATGCGATCACCGCGGCGCCCGGCGCCGCGCCCGCCGCCTCCACTCCCAGCCTTCCGGCGAGGAGCATCGCCAGCCCCCCCAGCGAGACGGCCCACTTGGCGGCCTCGGCCACGAGCAGGTCCCGCAGGGCCTGCCAGGCCGTCGGCGCGGCCCGGCGCCGCAGCCGCAGGATGCCCAGGAAGACCAGGGTCCCGGCGAGTGCGGCCGAGCCGCCGGCCAGCGCCGAGAGGGCGCTCGCCGGCCCGCCGAGCCAGAGGCTTGCTGCACTGCAGCATGCGACCAGCCCGGCCTGGACCAGGACCTGCCGGCGCCCGTCGAAGACGGCGGACGATGGCGCGGACGCTGGAGCTTGGCGCGGTGACGACAAACCTGCGGATTTTAATCCGGAAGGCGACATGGGGTCAAAAGTTGCCGCAACGCAATATCGGGGCCCTCAGCGCCGCCGCAGGCGGGCGACGATGCCGTCCAGCTGCTCCAGGCTGGCGTAGCCGATCACGACGGTTCCCTTGCCCGAGGCGCGGGGCTTGAGGGTCACGGAAGCGCCCAGCGATTCGCTCAGCTCCTCCTGCAGCCGCCGGGCGTCCGCGTCGAGCCGGCCCGGGGCGCTCTTGCCGCCGGCCTTGGGAGGGTGGGCGACGTGCTGCACCAGGCGCTCGGTCTCGCGCACCGAAAGGCCCCTGGCGGCCACCTGCTCGGCGAGCTCGACCTGCTTCGCCTTGCCCACACCCAGGAGCGCGCGCGCGTGCCCCATGTCCAGGCGCCCTTCCTGCAGCATGTCCTGGACGGGACGGGCCAGCTCCAGCAGGCGCAGCAGGTTGGTCACCGCGCTGCGCGAGCGGCCGACCGCCTTGGCCACCTCGTCGTGGGTGAGGCGGAACTCGTCGATGAGGCGCTTGAGGCCCGCCGACTCCTCGATGGGGTTGAGGTCCTCGCGCTGGATGTTCTCGATGAGTCCGATGCCCAGGGCCGCCTCGTCCGGCACTTCCCGCACCAGGGCGGGGATGCGCTCGAGTCCCGCGAGCTGCGCCGCGCGCCAGCGGCGCTCGCCCGCCAGGATCTCGTAGCCGCCGTCGTCGACGGGTCGCACCACCACGGGCTGCAGGACGCCGCGGGCCCGGATGGACTCCGCGAGCTCGGCGAGGGAGGCCTGGTCCATGCGCGTGCGCGGCTGGTACTTGCCGGGCCGGAGCGAACCCACGGCGAGCTGCGAGAGCTCGCCGTCCGCCCGCGGCCGGGTGCCGCCGCCGAGGAGCGCGTCCAGGCCCCGTCCGAGCCCCTTGTGCTTGGTCATGCGGGTTCCGCCTTTTCGAGAGTGGAGGCGTCCACGGGCGAGCCGCTGCGGGCGAGCAGCTCGCGCGCGAACGCGAGGTGGGCGTGGGCGCCCTTGGAGGCCGGGTCGTGCAGCAGCACGGGCTTGCCGAAGGAGGGCGCCTCGGCGATGCGGATGTTGCGGGGGATGACGGTGTCGAACACCTTGTCGCCGTAGTGGCGCTTGAGCTCGTCCGAGACCTGCACCGTGAGCGTGCTGCGCGGGTCGTACATCGTGCGCACCAGCGCCTCGATCTCGATGCGCGGGTTGAGGTTCTGCTTCACCTTGCGCAGCGTCCCCACCAGGTCCGACAGGCCCTCCAGCGCGTAGTACTCGCACTGCATCGGGATGATCACCGCGTCGGCGGCCGTGAAGCCGTTCACCGTGAGCATGTTGAGGGCGGGCGGGCAGTCGATCACCACGTAGTCGTAGTCGTCGCGCACCGGCGCCAGCGCCTCGCGCAGCCGGTACTCGCGCCGCTCCAGCCCGATCAGCTCCACCTCCGCGCCCGCGAGCTCGCGGTTGGAGCCGACGACGTCGTAGCCGCCCTCGGCCGGCAGCCGCGCCTCGGCCACGCCGTGCTCGCCCAGCACCACGCCGTAGACGTGGCGCTCGAGCGCGGCCTTGTCGATGCCGCTGCCCGTGGTGGCGTTGCCCTGCGGGTCCAGGTCCACGAGCAGCACGCGCCGCCCGTAGTGCGCGAGGCTCGCGCAGAGGTTCACGGCGATGGAGGTCTTGCCGACGCCACCCTTCTGGTTGGCGATCACGTACGTGCGGGCCATCAGGCGGCTTTCAGGAGGACGAGGTGGCGCTGGGCCTCGAGGGTGGGGACGCGCAGGGGAATCACGTTCTCGATGCGGTGCGTGGCGGGCAGGCGCGCGATCTCCTCGTAGGGGTGCACGCCCTTCATCGCGAGCAGCCGCCCGCCCGGCGCCACGAGGTGCGCGGCCTGCGAGACGAAGTCGGCGAGCTCCGCGAAGGCGCGGGAGACCACCACGTCGAAGCCGATCCCGGGCCGCCAGCCTTCGACCCGCTCGCAGGCCACCGCCACGTTGGCGAGGCGCAGCTCCGCCACGGCCTGGCGCAGGAACGTCGCCTTCTTGTGGCTCGCGTCGAGCAGCGTCACCTCGAGGTCGGGGCGGGCGAGGGCCACGGGGATGCCGGGCAGGCCCGCGCCGGTGCCCACGTCCAGGAGCGTGCGGGCGTGGTCGAGGTGGGGCAGGATCGCCAGGCTGTCGAGCAGGTGCAGCACCACCATCTGCGCGGGCTCGCGCACGGCGGTGAGGTTGTGCACGCGGTTCCACTTGGCGAGCAGCTGCACGTAGGCGATCAGGCGCTGCTGCGTGGCCTCGTCCAGGGCGAGCCCCAGGTCGCGCAGGCCCGAGGCGAGTGCCGCTTCCAGTGCCGCGCTCATGCGCTGCGCTCCACCGGCGGCACGCGCGAGGCGAGCGCCCGGCGCTTCAGGTGCACCAGCAGCAGGGAGATGGCGGCCGGCGTGACACCCTGCACGCGGGCCGCCTGGCCGACCGTTTCGGGCCGGTGCTGGGCGAGCTTCTGCTGGACTTCCTTGGACAGGCCGCGCACGGACGCGTAGTCCAGGTCCGCCGGCAGCGGCACGCCTTCCTGGGCGAGCTGGCGGGCGACCTCGTCGCGCTGGCGCTCGATGTAGCCGGCGTACTTGGCGCCGATCTCCACCTGCTCGGCCACGGCGGGATCCGCGACCGGGGCGCCGGCGCCCGGCAGGGTCATCAGTGAGTGGTAGCTTACCTCGGGACGCCGAAGGAGATCGAAGAGCGAATACTCACGTTCCATCGGCTGCCCGAGCACGCGGACCTGGTCCTCGGCCGGGACCTGCGCCGGTTGCGCCCACTGCGCGCGCAGGCGGGCGCTCTCGCGCTCGATCGCCTCGCGCTTCCGGGAGAAGGCTTCCCACCGGGCGTCGTCCACCAGTCCCAGCCGGCGACCGGCCTCCGTGAGCCGCAGGTCGGCGTTGTCCTCGCGCAGCTGCAGCCGGTACTCGGCCCGGCTGGTGAACATCCGGTAGGGCTCGGAGACCCCGCGCGTGACCAGGTCGTCGACCAGGACGCCCAGGTAGGCCTCGTCCCGGCGCGGGCACCAGCCTTCCTCGTCCCGGGAGAACCGGGCGGCGTTGAGGCCCGCCAGCAGGCCCTGCGCGGCCGCCTCCTCGTAGCCGGTGGTGCCGTTGATCTGGCCGGCGAAGAAGAGCCCGGCGATGGCCTTCGTCTCCAGCGTCGCCTTCAGCCCCCGCGGATCGAAGTAGTCGTACTCGATGGCGTATCCCGGCCGCAGGATGTGGGCGTCCTCGAGCCCCGGGATCGACCGGACCAGGGCCCACTGAACGTCGAAGGGCAGGCTCGTGGAGATGCCGTTGGGGTAGACCTCGTGGGTCTGCAGGCCTTCCGGCTCGAGGAAGACCTGGTGGCTCGCCTTGTCGGCGAAGCGGTGGATCTTGTCCTCGATCGACGGGCAGTAACGCGGGCCGACACCCTCGATGATGCCCGTGAACATGGGAGAGCGGTCCAGCCCGCCGCGGATGGCCGCGTGCGTCGCCTCCGTCGTGTGGGTGATCCAGCACGGGAGCTGGCGCGGGTGCTGTTCGCGCCGGCCGAGGAAGGAGAAGACCGGCTCCGGCTCGTCTCCCGGCTGGCGCGTGCACTTCGTGAAGTCGATGGTGCGCCCGTCGATGCGCGGGGGCGTCCCCGTCTTCAGGCGCCCGACCGGCAGGGCCAGCTCCCGAAGGCGCGCGGCCAGCGAGAGCGACGGAGGGTCGCCGGCGCGGCCGGCGGCGTAGTTCTCCAGCCCGACGTGGATGCGCCCTCCCAGGAATGTGCCGGCCGTCAGGACCACCGCCGGGGCCCGGAAGCGCAGGCCGATGGCGGTCACCGCCCCGGCGACGCGCTCGCCATCGAGCACCAGGTCGTCCACGGCCTGCTGGAAAAGCCAGAGGTTGGGCTGGTCCTCCAGGCGCCGGCGGATGGCCCCGCGGTAGAGCACCCGGTCGGCCTGCGCCCGCGTCGCGCGGACGGCGGGCCCCTTGCTGGCGTTGAGCGTGCGGAACTGGATCCCCGCCTCGTCGGTGGCCAGGGCCATCGCGCCCCCCAGGGCGTCGACCTCCCGGACCAGATGGCCCTTGCCGATGCCGCCGATGGACGGGTTGCAGGACATCTGGCCCAGGGTCTCGAGCGCGTGCGTCAGGAGCAGCGTGCGCGCACCCGACCGCGCCGCGGCCAGCGCGGCCTCGGTGCCGGCGTGGCCGCCGCCGACGACGATCACGTCGAAACGGGTGGGGAAATCCATGGGGTGGATCGGGTGCCCGGGGCGGGCCCGGCCGTCGAAAATCGGAGCGCGAATTCTACGGGAAAAGGCGGGCCCGACCTAGCGTGGTTCCACGTGGAACGCCGGGACGGATCCGCGCCCGGACCCCACCCGCCCCGGTACGTTCCACGTGGAACACCGCGCGGGGCCGGCCCGGGCTACTTGCCGATGCAGAACCGGCTGAAGATGTGGCCCAGGAGGTCGTCGGCCGTGACCTCGCCGGTGATGGCTCCCAGGGCCTTCTGCGCGAGGCGAAGATCTTCCGCAAACAATTCAAACACTTGGGCGTGCGGCCCGGCGGCGGACGCCAGATGGCCGGCGGCCGCCTGCAGCGCCACCAGGTGGCGTTCGCGGGCAAGGAACGCGCCCTCGCCCGAGGGGCGCCACCCCGCGACCTCGAGGAGCCACTGGCGAAGCGCCTCGACGCCTTCGCCGGTCTTCGCCGAGAGGCGGAAGTCCCGGTCCGCGCCATGAGGCTCGGTCCCGGCCGCGAGCCCGGCCAGGTCGATCTTGTTCGTGACGATCGCCCGCGGCAGCCCGGCCGGCAGCCGCGCGAGGATCTCGCGCTCCTCGTCCCGCTCGGGCTGGACCGCATCCCGGATGAGCATGACCGCGCCCGCTTTCGCGACCGCCTCCCAGCTGCGCGCGATGCCGATGCGCTCGACCTCGTCGCCCGTCGCGCGCAGCCCCGCCGTGTCCACCAGGTGCACCGGCACCCCGGACAGGATCACCGTGGCGCGGATCGCGTCGCGGGTGGTGCCCGCCACCGGGGTGACGATCGCCAGCTCCTCGCCGGCGAGCCGGTTGAGCAGGCTGGACTTGCCGACGTTGGGCCGCCCGACCAGGACCACCGTGAGCCCCTCGCGCAGCACCGCTCCCTGCGCGGCGCGTGCCTGGAGCGTCGCGAGGTCGGCCCGGATGGCCGCCAGCGCCTCCTGCTGCCGCCGCCGGTCCGCCGGGTCGATCTCCTCTTCCGGGAAATCGATGCAGGCCTCCACGTGCAGGCGAAGCTGCGTGAGCGCGGCCACGATCGCCTCGATGCGTTCGGAGAATTCCCCGCCCAGCGAGCGCGCCGCGCCCCGGGCGGCCTCCGCGCTCGCCGCGTCGATGAGGTCGGCCACCGCCTCGGCCTGCGCGAGGTCCAGCCGCCCGTTGAGGAAGGCGCGGCGCGTGAACTCCCCGGGCTCCGCCAGCCGGGCGCCGAGCGCCACGCACCGCCGCAGGATCTCGTGCAGCACGACGGGCCCGCCGTGGCCCTGCAGCTCCAGGACGTCCTCGCCCGTGTACGAACGGGGCGCGGGAAAGAAGAGGGCGATGCCCTCGTCGAGGAGGGCGCCGTCGCCGTCGCGGAACCGGGCCCGGATCGCGAGGCGCGCCTCGGGAACCCGCCCGACGATCTCCCGCGCCAGCAGGGGCGCGAGCGGGCCGGAGACGCGCACGATGCCGATTCCCCCGCGGCCGGGGGCGGTGGCGACGGCCGCGATCGTGTCCGGCCGGACGCTCACGGCGCTAGCGCTTGCCGCGCGCCTTGGCCGCCGCCTCCGCCGCGAGCGAGCGGTTGATGTTCCACTGCTGCGCGATGGACAGGAGGTTCTGCACGACCCAGTAGAGCACGAGGCCGGAGGGGAAGAAGAAGAAGAAGATGCTGAAGACGATGGGCATCGCCATCATCACCTTGGCCTGCACCGGGTCCGCCGGCTGCGGGTTGAGCTTGGTCTGCACGAACATCGACACGGCGTAGATGACCGGCAGGATGTAGTACGGGTCGGGCGCGGAGAGGTCGTGGATCCACCCGAGCCAGGGCGCGTGGCGCAGCTCGATGGAGCCGAGCAGCACCCAGTAGAGCGCGATGAAGACCGGGATCTGCACGAGGATGGGCAGGCACCCGCCCAGCGGGTTGATCTTCTCGGTCCGGTACAACTCCATCATCGCCTGGTTGAGCTTCTGCCGGTCGTCCCCGTAGAGCTGCTTGAGCTTCTCCATCTTCGGCGTGAGCACCTTCATCGCCGCCATGGAGCGACCCGCCTTGTGGTTGAGCGGGTAGAAGACGGCCTTGATGAGGATGGTGAGCAGGATGATCGCCCAGCCCCAGTTGCCCACCAGGCCGTGGATGAACTTGAGCACCCAGAAGAGCGGCGCGGCCAGGATGTACAGCCAGCCGTAGTCGACGACGAGGTCCAGGCCCGGCGCGATCTTCGCGAGCTTGTCGGTCTCCTGCGGGCCGATGTAGACCGGCATGGAAACCTTCGCCTCGGCCCCCGGCGCGATCGCCCCCATGGGCACGATCACGCCCGCGGTGAAGAGGTTGTCGCCCACCTTGTGCGCGAAGAACTCGCGCGGGCCGCCTCCCTGCGGCAGCCAGGCCGACACGAAGTAGTGCTGCACCATGCCGATCCAGCCGTCCTTCGTCTTCGACACCGGCAGGGGCTTGCCCTTCTGGATGTCGCTGAAGCTCACCTTCACGAACTTCGTTTCCTCGGTGTAGAGCGCCGGGCCGGTGAACGTGGCGACGCCGCCGATCTTGCTCGTCTGGGCGGCGTCCTGGCTCGGGGGATTCTCGTCGCGCAGGAACTGGAAGTAGGCGAACGGCGAGAGCGGCTTGTCGCCCGTGTTGCGCACGTCGTACGCGACGCCGATCTCGTAGCTGCCGCGCCGGAACGTGAGCGTCTTCACCACCTGGGCGCCGCTCGCGTCGGCGGCCGTGAGCTTCACGGCGATCTCGTTCTTCCCCTCCGCCAGGTCGTAGGTGGTGGCCTCGGCGGTGTAGTTGGCCTTGTGGCTGGGCAGGCCCTCGCCCAGCAGGCCCGTCTGCGTCACGAAGTAGTGGCTGGGGTCCGGCTCGAGCAGCGTGAGCGGCTTGTCGCGCTCCACTGCCGAGAAGACCTTGCGCAGGGTCACGCGCCGGATGTCGCCGCCGGCCGTGTTGAGCTCCACGTCCATGACGTCGGTGCGCACGGTGATTCTCTGTCCCGTGGCCGCCACCGGCGCCGTGCCGAGGCTGCCGGTCGCCGGCGAGGCCGGGGACGCGCCGGGCGTGGCGGCGGGAGCGCCCGGCGTGGGCGTCGGTATGGTCGTCGGCCCGCTCTTTCCCGCCACGCTCGCGGGCGCGGCGGGAACCTGGGGAGCGTTGTGCTTCTGCCAGGCGTCCCAGAGGAGCAGGGCGGAGAAGCTGAAGACCACGAAGGCGATGAGTCTCTGGATATCCATCGGAGGTCGGGGGAGTCGGAAGGTCAGTGTCGTGCGGTCGCCGGATCAGGGCACCGGATCGTGGCCGCCCGGATTCCACGGGTGGCAGCGCAGGATCCGCCGGGCGGCGAGCCACGAGCCGGACAGCGCGCCGTGGCGCTCCAGCGCCTCGATCGCGTAGTTCGAGCAGGTGGGCGTGAAGCGGCACTGCCCGCCCCACCACGGGGCGAGCAGGTAGTGATAGGCGCGGACGAGGGCGACCAGCACGCGGCGCATGCCATCACCGGCCGCCGGCGCGGTCGAGCAGGCCGCGCACGGCCGCGAGCCAGGCCTGCTCCCCACCTTCGGCGAGCGGCCCGCGCAGGGCCAGCACGAGGTCGAGACCGGCTTCCTTCACGGGGTGGCGGCGGAACGCCTCGCGGGCGAGGCGCTTGAGGCGGTTGCGGACCACGGCACGGCGTGCGAAGCGCTTGGGCGCGGACACGCCGAGCCGGGAGGCGCCCGGCGCGCCGGCGGCCACGTGGAGCAGGAGGTCGGTCCCGCGGATCTTTCGCGGGCTGCGCAGGGCGGCCGCGAAGGCGCCGCGGCCCACGAATCGGTGGCGCCGGGAAAGGCCTTCCTTCCGGGCCCCGAGCGTCATGCGGCGGTCAGACCGCGACGCGCTTGCGCCCCTTGGCGCGGCGGGCGTTGATCACGGCTCGGCCGGCGGCCGTCTTCATGCGGACGCGGAAGCCGTGCGTCTTCTTCCGTCGCGTGTTGGAAGGCTGGAACGTGCGTTTCATGGGAACCTCGTCTGGCCCGCCCGGAAACTCCGGGCGAAAAGCGCGCGATTATAGCCGATCCCCCCTCGCCGCGCCATCGCGCCGGCCCGCCGTTCCCCCGTCGCGCCTGTGGATAAGTCCCCCCGATCCCGATAGAATCCGGGATCTTCCCGCTGCCGTTCCCTCCCCGACCTGCCGCCCGCCGCCGACATGGATTCGCTCTGGCTTTCCCTCGTTTCCGAGCTCAAGAAGGACCTGCCGGCGCAGCAGTACGACACGTGGATCAAGCCGCTGCGGGCCGAGCGCGAGGGCAACCACCTGCGCGTGCTCGCCCCCAACCACCACGTGCTGCGCTGGATCCGGGCGAACCTGCTGGCCAAGATCACCTCCCGCGCCGAGCGCGTGGCCGGCTCGACCCTCCAGGTCGACCTCGCCCTGGACGAGCGCCAGTCGCCGGAAGCCGAGATCGTCGTGCCCGAGCCGGTCGCGGTGGCCGCCGAACGGCCCGCCCGCGACGAGCACCGCCTGAATCCGTCGTTCACCTTCTCCAACTTCGTGAACGGCAAGGCCAACCAGATCGCGCGCGCCGCGGCCATCCAGGTGGCCGAGAACCCGGGCACGGCCTACAACCCCCTCTTCATCTACGGCGGCACGGGGCTGGGCAAGACCCACCTGCTGCAGGCCATCGGCACGGACGTCCTCAAGCGCAACCCAAGGGCCAAGGTGCGCTACATCCACGCCGAGCAGTTCGTCGCGGACGTGGTGCGCGCCTACCAGCACAAGAGCTTCGACTCCCTCAAGCGCTACTACCGCTCGCTCGACCTCTTCCTCATCGACGACGTGCAGTTCTTCGTGGGCAAGTCGCGCTCGCAGGAGGAGTTCTTCTACACCTTCAACGCCCTGTTCGAGGCGCACAAGCAGGTGGTGATCACCAGCGACTGCTTTCCGAAGGAGATGACCGGCATCGAGGACCGCCTCATCTCGCGCTTCGGCTGGGGCCTCACGGTGGCCGTCGAGCCGCCCGAGCTCGAGATGCGGGTGGCGATCCTGCTGAAGAAGGCGGAGATGGACGGCGTGCACGTCGACGAGGCGGTCGCCTTCTTCATCGCCAAGCACATCCGCTCCAACGTGCGCGAGCTCGAGGGCGCGCTGAAGCGGGTGCTCGCCTACGCGCGATTCAACAACACCGTGGTGAACGTGACGACCGCGCGCGAGGCCCTGAAGGACCTGCTCGCCGTCCTCACGCGCCAGGTGTCCATCGAGAACATCCAGAAGACCGTCGCGGACTACTTCAAGATCAAGGTCTCCGACATGTACTCGAAGAAGCGCTTCCGGTCCGTCGCCCGCCCGCGGCAGGTGGCCATGGCCCTGGCCAAGGAGCTCACGCAGCAGAGCCTGCCGGAGATCGGCGAGGCCTTCGGCGGCCGCGATCACACCACCGTCCTGCACGCCTGCCGCAAGATCCAGGAATTGCGCGACACCGACCAGGAATTCTTCCGCGACTACGCGCAGCTTCAGCAGATCCTTCTCGGATGAGCCGCGAAACCCGACAAAACCTGTGGATGGATTCCGCCGGCGCTGCGCCCGGCCAGGTTATCCACAGGTTCGGCGCGCGGACGGTACTCGCTGTCCCCAGCGAATCCGTGATGCAAGTACCTGAATCGAAAGCGTCGTTGGACTTTTCCCGGAATCGAGCCGTCTCCTATCAACTATCAACTATTCAGAGATAGCCCTATGGTCAAGATCAAGGCGACCAACCAGGCCCTGCTTGCCCCGCTGCAGCAGGTCACCGGCATCGTCGAGCGGCGCCACACCCTGCCCATCCTCTCCAACGTCCTCATCCAGGCGCACGGCGGCACGGTGGACTTCGTGGCCACCGACCTCGAAGTCCAGATCACCGCCAAGGCGGTGCTGGAGGGCGGGGCCGAGGGTTCCGTCACCGTGGCGGCCCGCAAGCTCTTCGACATCCTGCGCTCGCTGCCGGAGGACGCCGAGGTCGCGCTCGACGCCAAGGAGAGCCGGATGACCGTCCGCGCCGGCAAGAGCCGGTTCAACCTCCAGACCCTGGCGGCCGCCGACTTCCCGCGCATGGTCGAGGCCAAGGACGCCTCGCGCACCCTCACCCTGCCGCAGAAGGCCCTCAAGCACGCGCTGGGCCTCGTGCAGTTCGCGATGGCCGTGCAGGACATCCGCTACTACCTGAACGGCGTGCTCTTCTCTGTGGAGAAGGACATGCTGCGCGTCGTGGCCACCGACGGCCACCGCCTGTCCTTCGCCGCCGAGTCGCTGGGCGCCGAGCACGAGAGCGTGGAGGCGATCCTGCCGCGCAAGACCGTGCTCGAGCTCATCAAGCTCCTCGCGGACACCGACGACCCGGTGACCCTCGCCATCGGCTCGAACCAGGTCCGCTTCACCTTCGGCGGAATCGAGATCGTCTCGAAGATCGTCGAGGGCAAGTTCCCCGACTACCAGAAGGTGATCCCCGCCGCCCACCGCAACAAGGTGGTCCTGGACCGCGTGAGCCTCGCCCAGTCGCTGAACCGCGCGGCGATCCTCTCGAACGAGAAGATCCGCGGCGTGCGGCTCGTGTTCACCAAGAACGCCCTGTCGATCATCTGCACCAACAACGAGCAGGAGGAGGCCGAGGAGAGCCTGACCATCGACTACGACGGCGACCCGCTCGACATCGGCTTCAACATCTCGTACCTGCTCGACGTGCTCAACCACGTCGACGCCGAGACGGTGAGCTTCACCATGGGCGACTCGAACTCGAGCGCCCTCGTCCAGATGCCGGGTGACGACGACTTCAAGTACGTCGTCATGCCGATGCGCATCTAGGCCCGGGAAGGGCCGCTACCACGGGAAGGCAATGACACAGCAGAACGATCCGCAGAACGGGCGGGGTCCCGACGAATACGACTCGTCCAGCATCAAGATCCTCAAGGGCCTCGAGGCGGTGCGCAAGCGCCCCGGCATGTACATCGGCGACACCTCCGACGGCACGGGCCTGCACCACATGGTCTTCGAGGTCGTCGACAACGCCATCGACGAGGCGCTGGCCGGGCACTGCGACGACATCAAGGTCGTCATCCACACCGACAACTCCATCTCCGTGGTCGACAACGGCCGCGGCATCCCGACGGACATCAAGGAGGACGACGAGTCGCGGCGCTCGGCCGCGGAGATCGTCATGACGGAGCTGCACGCCGGCGGCAAGTTCGACCAGAACTCGTACAAGGTCTCCGGCGGCCTGCACGGCGTGGGCGTGTCGGTGGTGAACGCGCTCTCGGAGTGGCTGAAGCTTCGCATCTGGCGCAGTGGCCAGGCCCACTACATGGAGTTCCGCCACGGCGAGCCCGTGGAGCCGCTGAAGGTCACGGGCGAGACGGACCGCCGCGGCACCGAGGTGCACTTCCTGGCCTCGCCCGAGACCTTCAACAATATCGAGTTCCACTACGACATCCTGGCGCGGCGCCTGCGCGAGCTCTCGTTCCTCAACAACGGGGTGAAGATCGAGCTCATCGACCAGCGCACGGGCAAGAGCGAGAACTTCGCGTACTCCGGGGGCGTGAAGGGATTCGTGGAATACATGAACCGATCGAAGAACGTCCTTCACCCCAACGTGTTCTACGCCCTGGGCGAGAAGGAGGGAATGACCGTCGAGGTCGCCATGCAGTGGAACGACTCCTACGGCGAGTCCGTCCAGTGCTTCACCAACAACATCCCGCAGCGCGACGGCGGCACGCACCTCACGGGCCTGCGCACGGCGATGACGCGCACGATCAACACCTACATCGAGAAGGAGGAGATCGCCAAACGCGCGAAGGTGGAGACCACCGGCGACGACATGCGCGAGGGCCTCACCTGCGTGCTGTCGGTGAAGGTGCCGGAGCCCAAGTTCTCCTCGCAGACTAAGGACAAGCTCGTCTCCTCCGAGGTGCAGCCGGTGGTGCAGGAGGTGGTCGCGCAGAAGCTGGCGGAGTTCCTGCTGGAGCGGCCCGCGGACGCGAAGGTCATCTGCACGAAGGTCGTCGAGGCCGCCCGGGCGCGCGAGGCGGCGCGCAAGGCGCGCGAGCTCACGCGCCGCAAGGGCGTGCTCGACGGCATCGGCCTGCCGGGCAAGCTTGCCGACTGCCAGGAGCGCGACCCGGCCCTGTGCGAGCTCTACCTCGTGGAAGGCGACTCCGCCGGCGGCTCGGCCAAGCAGGGGCGTGACCGCAAGTTCCAGGCGATCCTGCCGCTCAAGGGCAAGATCCTCAACGTGGAGAAGGCGCGCTTCGACAAGATGCTCTCCTCGCAGGAGGTGGCCACGCTCATCACCGCTTTGGGCACCGGCATCGGCAAGGACGAGTTCAACCTCGAGAAGCTGCGCTACCACCGGATCATCATCATGACGGACGCGGACGTGGACGGGGCGCACATCCGCACCCTGCTGCTCACGTTCTTCTACCGGCAGATGCCCTCGCTCGTCGAGAACGGCCACATCTACATCGCCCAGCCGCCGCTCTACAAGGTGAAGAGCGGCAAGGACGAGCGCTACCTGAAGGACGAGCACGCGCTCAAGTACCACCAGCTGCGCCGGGCGCTCAACGGCGCGCAGATGATCCCGGCCGAGGGCGCGGCGGCGCTCACGCCGGAGGCCTTCGAGCGCATCGCGACCGAGTACCTCACCACGGAAGCGGTCATCGAGCGGCTGTCCATGGGCATGGACCCGGGCGTGCTGCGCGCGCTGCTGGAGATGCCGCGCATCGAGCTCGGCAGCCAGGAGGGCGCGACGGCGGCCTCGCGCGCCATCTACGAGGCGCTCGCCCCCCTCGCGCCCAAGGGCCACATCGAGCGCGATCCCACCTCCGACGGCTGGCGCCTGCGGCTGGAGAAGCTGGTGCACGGCAATCGCGTGGAGACGATCCTGGACCACGCATTCGTCGAGAGCGGCGACTACGCGCAGATCGTCAACATGGCGCAGACGCTCGCCGGCCTCATCGGGCCGGGCGCGCAGGTGAAGCGCGGAGAGACCGCGCGGGCCATCCGGTCGTTCAAGGAGGGGCTGGACTGGCTCCTCGCCGAGGCGAAGGGCGGCATGTCCATCCAGCGCTACAAGGGGCTGGGGGAGATGAACCCGGAGCAGCTCTGGGAGACGACGATGGACCCGGGCAAGCGCGTGCTGCTCAAGGTGCAGGTGGAGGACGCGATCGGCGCCGACGAGATCTTCTCGACGCTGATGGGCGACGACGTCGAGCCCCGGCGCCTCTTCATCGAGACGAACGCCCTGGGCGTGTCGAACCTGGACGTCTGAGGCCGGGCGGGGCGGCCCTCAGGCCGCCTTCTTCGCGCGCGAGGGCTTCGCCTTCTTCGACTTGGACTTGCTGGCGAGCAGGGCCAGTGCCTCCTCCAGGGAGAAGGTGTCGATCGCGTCCTTGTCGGGCAGCGTCGCGTTCACCTTGCCGTGCTTCACGTACGGGCCGTACTTGCCCGAGTAGAGCGCGACGGCCTGCCCGTCCTCCGGGTGCTTGCCCAGCACGCGCAGCGCCCCCCGGCCGCCGGGGCTCTTCGGCTCCTTGAGCAGCGCCACGGCGCGCTCGAGCGTGATGTCGAAGACGTTCTCGTCCTTGGGGATCGACTTGAACTGCCCGTCGTGGTTGACGTACGGGCCGAAGCGGCCGATGGCCGCGACCACCTTCTTGCCCGTCTCCGGGTGCGCGCCGAGGTCGCGCGGGAGCGCCAGGAGCTTGAGCGCGATCTCCAGGCTCGCCGCCTCGGGCGCGATGTTCTTGGGCAGCGAGACGCGCTTGGGCTTCTTGTCGCCCTCGGGCTCGCCGAGCTGGAAGTACCAGCCGAAGGGGCCCTGCAGCAGGCTGATGGGCTTGTGCGACTTGGGGTCGACGCCGATGTCGCGGCGGGCGGGTCCCTCCGCGGAGTCGCCGCTGCCGTCGAGATTGCGCGTGTAGTCGCACTCGGGAAAGCCCGAGCAGCCCACGAAACGGCCGCGCCGGCCCAGGCGGATGGTGAGCTTGTGGGCCTGGCACTTGGGGCAGATCTCCTCCAGGACCTCCTGGGTCACTTCCTTGCGGGAGACCGATTCCTTCTCGCCGAGCTGGGCGGAGAAATCCTTCCAGAAGCGCGCCAGGACGGGGATCCACTCCTCCTTGCCGTTGGAGATGTCGTCGAGCTCGTCCTCGAGCTTGGCGGTGAACTCGTAGTCGACCCAGTGGGCGAAGTGCTCCGTGAGGAACCTGTTCACCACGCGGCCGACGTCGGTGGGCTGGAAGCGCTTCTTCTCGAGCACCACGTACTCGCGGTTCTGGAGCGTGGAGATGATCGAGGCGTACGTGGAGGGCCGGCCGATGCCGTACTGTTCGAGGGCCTTCACCAGGCTCGCCTCGGAATAGCGCGGGGGCGGCTGCGTGAAGTGCTGCTCGCCGTAGAGCTTGAGGATGGGCACCGAGTCGCCCTTCTCCAGCGGCGGAAGGCGCTTGTCCTCCTCCTCCACGGCGTCGTCCTCGTCCTCGTGGTAGACGGCGTAGAAACCCGGGAAGACCATCGTCTGGCCGGTGGCGCGGAAGGTGTTGCCCGGGCCGCCCACGGCGAAGTCCACGGCCACCGTGTCGAACTTGGCCGGCGTCATCTGGCAGGAAAGCGCGCGCTTCCAGACCATCTCGTAGAGCTTGCGCTGGTCGTCGTTCAGGAACGGGGCCACGGACTCCGGCGTGCGGGCGATGGAAGTGGGGCGGATCGCCTCGTGGGCCTCCTGGGCGTTCTTGGCCGTGCTGCGGTAGGCCACCGGGCTCTTCGGCAGGTAGTCGGAGCCGAAGTTCTTCGTGATGTAGCCGCGGATCTCGGTGACGGCCTCCTTCGAGAGGTTCACCGAGTCGGTGCGCATGTAGGTGATGAGGCCGGTCACGGCCTTGCCGAGCGAGACGCCCTCGTAGAGGCTCTGGGCCACCTTCATGGCGCGATCGGTGGAGAAGCCGAGCTTGCGCACCGCCTCCTGCTGGAGGGTGGACGTCGTGAAGGGCGGCGCCGGCGAGCGCAGCTTGCGCTTCTTCTCGATCTCGGAGACGCGCGCCGTGCCCTTGGCGTGCGAGGAGAGGAATTGCGTGATCTCGTCGTTGCGCTCGGCGCTGCCCACGGAGAACTGGTCGAGCTTCTCGCCCCGGAAGTGGGTGAGCCTCGCCGTGAAGGCGGTTCGGGCCTTCTCGGAATCGAAGTGGATGGTCCAGTACTCGCGCGTCTTGAAGTTCTCGATCTCGATCTCGCGCTCGACGATGAGGCGAAGCGCCGGGCTCTGCACGCGGCCGGCCGAGAGCCCGCGCCGGATCTTCTTCCACAGCAGCGGCGAGAGGTTGAAGCCGACGAGGTAGTCGAGCGCGCGCCGGGCCTGCTGGGCGTTGACGAGCTCCATGGAGATGTCGCGGGGGTTCTTCACCGCGTCCTTCACGGCACCCTCGGTGATCTCGTAGAACACCACGCGGCGCAGCTTCTTGTCCTTCACCGCCCGCTTGGCGCGCAGGATCTCGGACAGGTGCCACGCGATGGCCTCGCCCTCGCGGTCCGGGTCGGTCGCGAGCAGGATGGTGTCGGCGTCCTTCACCGCCTTGGCGATGGCGTCCACGTGCTTGGCGTTCCGGTCGATGATCTCGTACTTCATCCGGAAGTCGTGGTCGGGGTCGACGGCGCCGGTCTTCGGCACCAGGTCGCGGACATGGCCGTAGGAGGCGAGGATCTCGTAGTCCTTGCCGAGGTATTTCTTGAGCGTCTTCGCCTTGGAGGGCGATTCGACGATGAGCAGGTTGGAGGCCATGGGAGCGGAATCAGGTCGTTTTCATTCTATTACGCGGCCCGGGGGCGCCTTTCCGGGGGTCGATGCGGCGCTCAGGGTACAGCAAGTTGGCGAAAGAGCCCGCCCGGGAGCCTTTCCACCCGGCCCTCGAGCTCCAGCCGGGTGAGGTCTGCCGCGAGGCTGCCCGCGGACAGCCCCGTCCGCAGCGCCAGGGCGTCGACGCTGGCCGGGGCGTGGGCGAGGGCATCCAGCAGGGGCTCCCCGGCCGGTGACGGTGAAGGCGGAAGGGCGGCGGTCCCTTCGGGCGCCCGCCCCAGCTCGACCAGGAGGTCCTCGGCCGACTCCACGAGCTTGGCGCCCTGCTTGAGCAGCCAGTGGCAACCCTTGGACAACGGTGCGTGGATCGAGCCGGGGATCGCGAAGACCTCGCGCCCCTGGTCCAGCGCGAGACGGGCCGTGGTGAGCGAGCCGCTGTGGATGGCGGCCTCGACCACCAGGACGCCGCGGGACAACCCGCTGATGATCCGGTTGCGGCGCGGAAAGTGGTCGGCGGCCGGTGGCGTGCCCAGCGGGAACTCGGAGACCACCGCCCCGCGCCCGGCCAGTTCGTGCGCCAGTTCCCGGTTGGCGGCGGGGTAGACCCTGTCGAGTCCCGTGGCCACGACGGCCACGCTGGAGCAAGCGCCTGCGAGCCCGCCGCGGTGGGCGGCCGCGTCGATGCCGAGGGCGAGGCCGCTCGCGATCGTGAAGCCGGCGTCCGACAGCGACCGCGCGAATTCGCGTGCGTCGAGCTCGCCCTGCCGCGTGGCGTTGCGGCTGCCGACGACCGCCAGCGAGGGCCGGGAAAGCAATCGGATGTCTCCCAGCGCGAAGAGGATCGTCGGCGGGTCGGCGATCTGCAGCAGGCAGGGCGGATACTCCGCGTCTCCCAGAGCCAGGAGATGGTGGCCGGGCGACTGAAGCCAGGCCAGGGTCCTGTCCACGAGGTCGGCCGAAGCGCCCTGGGCCAGCCGCCCGGCGACCGCGGCCCCGGCAACCGCCGAGACGGCCGAGCCGGATGCCTCGCAGGCCGTGGCCGGGGAGCCGAAGGCGCGCAGGAGGGCACGCTGGGCGGCCGGTGGCACGCCCGGCACCAGGCACAGGCGCAGCCACTCGGCGGCATCCGGGCGCACGTCAGGCACTGCGGTCTCCGGGGAAGAGGGGGGGGTGATCCTACAACGGGCGGGCCCGGCCGTCGCTGACCGGGCGCCGAAAAAGAATCGGGGGCTTGCGCCCCCGACTTCGAATCCCGGTCCCGTGCCCTGACGTCAGGGCGTGCGCACCGTGTCGCCCACGGAGATGGGCCGCACGCTCTTCATGACGATCCCGTAGGAGATCTTCTCGAAGGTCCGGAAGATGAAGACCAGGCCGCTGCGCTCTTCCGGCAGCACGAGCTTCTCGGGGCCGGAGGCGGGCATGGGCTCGGACTTGGGGTCGGCGTTGGCCACGACCGTGTCCTTGACCGGAGGCGCCGGCGTGAGCTCGATGGCGTGGTGACCGAAGTTGAACAGCTCGCCGATGAGCGGTGGGCGGGCGTTGCCGCGGATGAGCTGGTTGCTCGCGCGGACGGTCGCGAGGACATGCCCCACCTCGACGCCATCGCGGGAGCCGCGGTTGATCGTGACGATCGAATATTGCGCGATGTCCGACACGCCCCCGCGGACCGACAGGATGGTGCCGCGGATGGGCTTGTCGGGCGCGCGCGGCACGTAGGACGGGAAGGAGACCTCGCGGGCGGGCATCAGGCGGTCGCCCTGGTTGATCTCCTCGCGGGCGCGCGTCACCTCGACGGTGCTCGGGGAGCCGAAGCGCTTCACGCGCGCGTCGCCCACGTGGATCGCCTCGAAGCCCAGAACCTCGCCGGTGTCGGGGTCCTTGAGCGTCTCGCCCGGGCGGAAGATCTGCCAGTTGATCGGGTCGCCGACCTTCATGCCCGAGACGTAGGCGATATTTCCGGCGCCGATGATGACGCGCTCCTCCTCCGTCGCGACGATCCGCGGGAAGGAATCCACGGTGCCCGGATCGACCACGAGCGGCTGCGTGAGGAACGGGCCGATGGCCGTGCCCGGGATCGTCGGCACCGCCCTGGCGAGCGGCTCGATGCGCGTGCGCGGCTCGAGCTTCACGACGTTGCCGACCGCGGCGGCCATGCCCCCGCCCGAAACGAGCGAAAGCGACGGCGACAGCCCGGAACGATCGAGCCGGATGATGTCGCCCGGATAGATGAGGTGCGGGTTCTTGATCTGGTCGCGGTTCATCTGCCAGATCTGCGGCCACTTCCACGGTTCCTTGAGGAACTTGCCGGAAATCGCCCAGAGCGTGTCGCCCTTCTGGACGGTGTACTCCGTGGGAGCGTCGGCCTGCAGGTCGTTCATCGAGGCCTTCGCGGTGGCGGCTTCCTCCGCGGATGCCAGGCCCGGAACCAAACTGGCCGAAGCGACGACTAACGCTATAATGAGCTTTCGCATCGCGGCTCTCTCTTTTGGATATGGGGCGAAGGACCCATATTCTGAAAAAGGGTTACGACCTCTTTTTCAAGTAGTGCGGTAAATTCTGCGCTTAATCTGTTCTATTAGCAAGCATTTATGGCCATTCTCGAGATCCTCCAATACCCCGACCCGCGCCTGCACCTGCCGGCCGCCCGCGTCGAGAAGATCGACGACGCCACGCGCCAGCTGGTCGCCGACATGGCCGAGACGATGTACGCGGCCGAGGGGGTGGGGCTCGCGGCTACGCAGGTGAACGTTCACCAACAGGTGATCGTCATCGACGTCAGCCCGGACCAGACGGACCTGCGGGTCTTCATCAACCCGGAGATCATCCGCCGAGAGGGGCTCGCGCTCAATCAGGAAGGGTGCCTGTCCGTCCCGGGAATCTACGAGAACGTCGAGCGGGCGGACGCCGTCACCGTCACCGCCCTGGACGCCAATGGCGCCCGGTTCACGCTCAACGCCTCCGGGCTGCTCGCGACGTGCATCCAGCACGAGATGGACCACCTCCTCGGAAAGGTCTTCGTCGAGCACCTGTCCGAGCTCAAGCAGAACCGGATACGCGCCAAGCTCAAGAAGCGCCAGCGCAAGGCCGCGTAGCGCCCGCTTGCGACTCGCCTTCGCCGGCACGCCAGCCTTCGCCGCGCGGGCCCTGGAGGCACTGCACGCGGCGGGCCACGACATCGTCCTGGTACTTTCCCAGCCGGATCGGCCGGCCGGTCGTGGCATGCGGCTGCAGCCGAGCGCCGTCGCCCTGGCGGCTTCCGAGCGAAACCTGCCGGTCTGGAAACCCACGAACCTGAAGTCCCCGGAGGCCCGCGAGCCGCTGGTGGCGGCACGGCCGGAGGTTGTCGTCGTCGCAGCGTACGGCCTGATCCTCCCGGAGTCAGTGCTCACAATTCCTCCGCGAGGCTGCATCAACATCCACGCTTCCCTATTGCCGCGCTGGCGTGGCGCGGCGCCGATCCAGCGTGCCGTGGAGGCAGGTGACGATCGCACGGGAATCTCCATCATGCGGATGGAAGCCGGCCTGGACACGGGCCCCGTCCTGCTCGAGCGGTCGACGGCCATCGGCCCTGCCGAGACGGCAGGCGAACTGACCGACCGCCTCGCGACCCTGGGGGCGGAGGCGATCGTCGACGCGCTGGCCCGGCTCGACTCGCTGGAGCCCGTCGCCCAGGACCCCGCGGGCGTTACCTATGCCGCGAAGGTCGCCAAGGCGGACGCTGCGATCGACTGGCGACGCGATGCGGCATCCCTGGACCGGCAGGTGCGCGCATTCAATCCCGCGCCGGGAGCGGAAACGCGCCTGGGCGACGAGGCGATCAAGGTCTGGGCGGCCCGGCCGGTGGCGGCCCGGGGGCCCGCGGGGGAGGTGGTCGGGATGGACGACGGCTGTCCCGTGGTGGCCTGCGGTACGGGTGGGCTCGCGCTCGCCGTCCTGCAGCGACCCGGCGGGCGCCGGCTCCCGGCCGACGAATTCCTGAAGGGACGGCCCCTTCCGGCCGGGACGCGATTGCGAAACGTGAACGCGGCGGACGCTTGAATTCCCCGCGCGCGGTGGCATCTTGCCCATGCCGCGATCGCGCGGCGTCGATCCTCTAGGAGTCCCATGTTCGGCAACTGGTTGAAGACCTCGCTCCTCATGGCGGCGATCGTGGCCCTGTTCGGCACCGTGGGCGCAGTGATCGGTGGCGCCCAGGGGATGATCCTCGCCCTGGTGCTCGGCGGCGCGATGAACCTCTGGGCCTACTGGTTCTCGGACCGGATGGTCCTCAGGATGTACAACGCGCAGGAGGTCGACGAGCACTCCGCGCCCTCGCTCTACCGGATGGTCCGGGAACTCTCGCAGCGGGCCGGGCTGCCCATGCCGCGCGTCTACGTGATCGACGAGGAACAGCCCAACGCCTTCGCTACCGGTCGCAACCCCGAGAACGCGGCCGTGGCGGCGACCACGGGCATCATGCGCGTGCTCACGGAGCGCGAGCTTCGCGGCGTGATGGCGCACGAGCTCTCGCACGTGCGCCATCGCGACATCCTGATCTCGACGATCTCGGCGACGGTGGCCGGGGCCATCTCTTCCATCGCCCAGTTCGGCATGTTCTTCGGCGGCCGCGACGAAGACGGGCGGCCCGCCAATCCCGTGGTGACTCTGCTCGTGGTGATCCTGGCGCCCGTCGCCGCGATGCTCATCCAGTTCGCGATCTCTCGGGCGCGGGAGTTCGAGGCCGACCGGGGCGGCGCCGAGATCAGCGACGATCCCGGGGCGCTGGCCTCGGCGCTCGAGAAGATCCACCGCTACGCGCAGGGCATCCCGCTGGAGCCCGCCGAGGCGCACCCCGCGACGGCGCAGATGATGATCATGAACCCGCTTTCCGGCGGCGGCGTGGCCGGTCTCTTCAGCACGCACCCCGATACCGGCGAGCGGGTGGCGAGGCTGCGGGCCATGGCGGCCCGATGATGGCCCGCTGACGCGGACCCTGCGCGTCACGAGACCAGCCGGCGAGATCCGTGCTCGAGATCCAGCTCTGCGCGGCGGAAGTCCTCGGCGAGGTCCTGGCGGGCAGGAACCTCACCCAGTCCCTTGAGAAGGCGCTTCGCGGCCGCCCCGGCCTGGCCCCGGGCGATCGCGCTGCGGTCCGCGAGATCTGCTACGACGGATTGCGCTCCCTCGGGCTGCTCGAGGCCCAGCTCTCCAAGCTCCTGCTGACGCCCGTGCGCCACGGCGGGTTGCGCAGCTTGCTGCTGGTCGGCCTGGCGCAGCTTCAATTCACCCGGGCCAAGCCGTACGCGGTCGTGGACCACGCTGTCCGGGCCGCCGAACGGCTGGGCCAGCCCGCGGCCAGGGGCCTCGTGAACGCGGTGCTTCGCAACTTCCTGCGCCGCCAGGGCGATCTGGGCCGCGATGCGTGGTCCACGGACGAGGCACGGCACGGCTTCCCGGGGTGGTGGGTCGACAAGCTGCGCACCCAGTACCCGGACCGCTGGGAGGCCATCGTCGAGTCCGAGGGGCGGCATCCGCCCATGACGCTCCGGGTGAACCGGCGGCGAAGCACCGTGCCGCGAACGCTGGAAGCGCTCGAGGCCGCGGGAATCGGCGCGCGCGCCCTGCGTGGCGAAGCCATCGTGATCGATCCGCGCCCGGTCGCGGAGATTCCCGGCTTTGCGCAGGGGTTGGTCAGCGTCCAGGACGCCGGAGCGCAATGGGCGGCCACCCTGCTGGATGTCTCCGACGGCCAGCGCGTCCTGGACGCCTGCGCCGCGCCAGGGGGCAAAACCGGCCATCTCCTGGAGCTGGCGGACGTCGACGTGCTGGCCCTGGACAGCGATGGCGCCCGGCTGGCCAGGGTCCGGGAGAACCTGGACCGGCTGGGCCTGGAAGCGACGCTGGCCTGCGCCGATGCCCGGGACCCGTCGGGCTGGTGGGACGGACGGCCGTTCGCGAGGATCCTCCTGGACGCCCCGTGCAGCGCCTCCGGGGTGGCCCGGCGGCAGCCCGACGTGCGCTGGAACCGTCGACCCTCGGACCTCCCGAAGTTCGCCGCCGGGCAGGCACGGCTGCTCGAGGCGATGTGGCAAGTCCTTGAGACTAGTGGTAAATTACTCTACGCGACCTGCTCCGTGTTCCGGGAAGAGAACGAGGCCACCGTGGAGGCTTTTCTCGCCCGGCACGCGGATGCGCAGGCGTGCACGTTTTCCGACGGCGCGCCTCACGGCGGCCGGGTGTTGCCCGACGACGATCACGATGGCTTCTTCTATGCCCTTCTGGAAAAGCGCTAGTCGCCCGTGGCGGGCGGCGCTGGGGGCATTGCTGATCGCGATCGGCGCCCTCAGCGCGGCCTCGCCTGCGATCGCGGAGGGCATCACGCCGCTGCGCGCGGCCGTCGAGTCCACGCCGGACGGCTATCGCCTCGACGCGCAGTTCGACATCCACTTCAGCCCGGGCCTCGAGGAAGCGGTCAACCGCGGCGTCGCGCTCTACTTCGTGGTCGAGTTCGAGCTCTCCAAGCCGAGGTGGTACTGGTTCGACGAGAAGCCGGTGCAGCTGTCGCAGACGTACAAGATCACCTACACGCCGCTGTTGCGGCAGTACCGCCTGTCCGCCGGAAGCGCTTACCAGAACTTCACGCGCTTCGAGGACGTGGTGAGCGCCCTCTCGCGGGTGCGCGGCTGGCCTGTGGCCGACGCCGGCGCCCTGCGGCGGGATGTCGGCTACCAGGCCGCGATCCGGATGCGTCTGGACACGACGCAGCTGCCCAAGCCCTTCCAACTCAATGCAGTCGCCTCGAGCGACTGGAACCTCAGCTCGGATTGGTATCGGTGGACCGTCAATCCATGAGGCCGTTGATCCTGCTGTGCGTGGTGACGGGCGCAGGACTCGTCTACCTCATGTCGCAGGCCTCATCGAACACCACCCTCTTCACCCAGAACTATCCCGCGCTCCTCGGCCTCGGCGGACTGCTGTCGCTGGGCCTGATGGCGCTCATCGGCTACCAGATGGTCGTCCTTCGGCGAAAGCTGAAGGAGCGGGTCTTCGGCTCCAAGCTCACGCTGCGCCTGATGGTGGTCTTCGCCCTGATGGCCCTGGTGCCCGGCGGGCTGGTGTACGCGATCTCCTTCCAGTTCCTTCAGCGCTCCATCGAGTCGTGGTTCGACGTGCGAATGGACAAGGCGCTGGAAGGGGGCCTGAACCTCGCCCGCAGCACGCTGGACAGCTCGCTGCGCGAGCTGGCGCAGAAGGCCGAGTCGATGGCGCAGTCCCTCGCCTCCGCCCAGGGCATCGAGCCTGCCACGCTCAACCGCCTGCGCGAGCAGTACGGCGTGGAGGAGGCCACCCTGTTCACGCAGCGCGGCAAGGTCCTCGCGTTCGCCTCGCTGGACGCGACGTCGCTGCAGCCGGACCTGCCGGGCCCCAACGTGGTCCGCCAGGTGCGCGCGCAGCAGCAGGTGCGCTCGATAGAATCGGTGCCCGACCGGGGCCTGCTCCTTCGCGTGATCGTGCCGGTGAACGTGCTCACGATCGCCGAGGACATCCGCATCCTCCAGCTGCAGCAGCGCGTGCCCGCGGCGGTGGCCCAGGACGCGCGGGTCGTCGACCAGGGCTGGCGCGACTACCAGGAACTCACCCTCGCGCGCGTGAACCTCAAGCGCATCTTCGGCCTCACGCTCACGCTGGCGATGCTGCTCACCCTGTTCTCCTCCATCGCCCTGGCGTTCCTCCTCTCCGAGCGCCTCTCCTCGCCGCTGTCGGCCCTGGCGGAGGCCACCCGGGCCATCGCGAAGGGCGACTACAGCCGCCTGAACCCCGTGCGCAGCCGCGACGAGTTCGGCGTGCTCACGCAGTCGTTCAACACCATGACGCGGCAGATCGCGGACGCCACGGACGCGATGGAGCGCAACCAGCAGCAGCTGGAGAACGCGAAGACCTACCTCGAGAGCATCCTGTCGAACCTCACCTCCGGGGTGCTCACCTTCGACGAGCGGCTCTACCTGAAGACGGTGAACGCGACGGCCTACGACATCCTCGGGGTGCCGGCCGGGGCGTTCCACGGCCTGAAGCTGCCCGACTGGACCACGCACGTGGCGACGGTCTCGCCGTTCGCCGAGATCGTCCTGAAGCACTTCGAGTCCGCTTCGAGCCGCCAGTGGGAGCAGCAGCTCGAGTACCGGCGCCACGACAGCGCGCGCACGCTCCTGGTCCGCGGCACGCGGCTCGCGACGCGGGGCGACACGGGATACGTCGTGGTCTTCGACGACATCACGCACCTGGCCCAGGCGCAGCGGGATGCCGCGTGGGGCGAGGTCGCGCGGCGCCTGGCGCACGAGATCAAGAATCCGCTCACGCCCATCCAGCTTTCCGCCGAGCGCCTCCAGCACAAGCTGCTGCAGAAGCTTCCGGAGTCCGAGGCCGACGTCCTCAAGCGCGCCACCGGCACGATCGTGAACCAGGTGACGGCCCTCAAGGGCATGGTGGACGACTTCAGCCAGTACGCGCGCGCCTCGAGGATGACGGCCGAAGAGGTGTCGCTGAACGACCTGGTGCGCGAGGTGCTGGTCCTGTACGAGTCCATGGGCGTGCCCATCGAGCCGCACCTCGCCGAGGACCTTCCGCAGGTCCCGGCGGACCCGTCGCTGCTGCGTCAGGTGCTCCACAACCTCATCCAGAACGCGATCGATGCCCTGTCGGGCGCCGACCAGCCGCGCATCGTCGTCACTTCCTCTCGCGCCGCGGAGGGCATCTCGCTCTCGGTGAGCGACAACGGCGCGGGCATCGCCGACTCGGTCTTCGGCCGGATCTTCGAGCCCTACGTCACCACGAAGCCGAAGGGGACCGGCCTCGGCCTCGCGATCGTGAAGAAGATCGTCGAGGAGCACCACGGGCACATCGTGGTCGAGAACGTGAAGCCCCACGGCGCCAACGTGAGCATCGTCCTGCCCCTTCGCAAGGCGGCCTAGGCGCCGTTTCCCCTCCCGCCATGTCGGCCAACCAGATCCTGGTCGTGGATGACGAAGTCGGCATCCGCGAACTGCTCTTCGAGATCCTGCGCGACGAGGGCTACGGCGTTCGCCTCGCCGAGAACGCCCAGACGGCGCGCAACCTTCGGCGCGAGATGCGCCCGGACCTCGTCCTGCTGGACATCTGGATGCCGGACACCGACGGCATCACCCTCCTCAAGGAGTGGGCCGGCTCGGGGCTGCTCACCATGCCGGTGGTCATGATGTCGGGGCACGGGACGATCGATTCCGCGGTCGAGGCGACGCGCATCGGCGCCTTCGACTTCCTCGAGAAGCCGATCAGCCTTCCGAAGCTGCTCGCCACGGTGGGCAAGGCGCTCGCCGGCGGGCGCGTGCTGCCGCGCGCGGGCCTGGCAATGGCCCAGCTCGGGAAGGCGAGGATCGTGCAGGAGCTTCGCCAGCGGCTGGACCAGGTGGCGCGCCTTCGCACCCCGGTGCTGCTGGTGGGGGAGCCGGGGTGCGGTTTCGAGATCGCCGCGCGGCACCTGCACCTGCCCAACACGCCGTGGGTGGTCCCGGAGGAGCCGGACTGGCTCGCGACCAACCCCTTCGGGCCGCTCGGCGAGGCGCGCGACGGCACGCTGTTCATCCCCGAGCTCGCCACGCTGGGCAAGGCCGAGCAGAAAGGGCTCGGGCAGCTGGTCGCGAAGCTCGAGAAGTTCAACGTCCGGCTGGTGTGCGCCGTGTCTGCGCCCATCGCGAAGATGGTCGAGGAGGGCGGCTTCGACCCGCAGCTCTACCACCACCTCTCCGGCCTCACCATCCGCGTGCCGTCGATCTCGGAGCATGCGGAGGACGTGCCGGACCTTGCCACCAGCCTGCTCACCGCGATGGTGGATGCGGGCGAGGTGCCGCTCAAGGTGCTCACGGTCGGCGCGCAGAACGCGCTGCGCAACCTGGATTGGCACGGCAACCTGCCCGTCCTGCAGAACGCGGTGAAGACCCTCGCGCTCACCACCCTGGGCACCGAGATCGGAGGCGAGGACGTCGCCCGCGTGGCGAGGGAGTTCTCGCTCGTGCCGCGCGACCAGCCGCCCACGGAGGTGGGGGTCTCGCTGGACCTGCCGCTGCGCGAGGCGCGCGAGCAGTTCGAGCGGCAGTACTTCCTGCACCACATCCGGCGCGAGGAGGGGAACATGTCGCGCGTGGCGGATCGTGTGGGCCTGGAGCGCACCCACCTCTACCGCAAGCTCAAGCAGCTGGGCATCCGGCCCTCGTCGCGCGGCGACGACGGGCCGGCCTGAGCGCGGTCCCTAGCGCGGCACGATACGGCCCAGTCGGACGGCCGTGAGGCCGGTCTTGATGTTGTTGGGCACCGGCATCACGAGCACGCAATTGTCGTAGGGAGCGCGAACGGCCTCGGGGCCATCCCAGGCGATGACGTCGCCCTGCCGCGGCACGACCTCCATGCCGGAGAAGTACCGCGCGAACCGGAACTCCGGCGTGCGTGCGACCACCGCCTCCGTCACGCGCACGAGCCGCTGCGGCGGGGCGGCCTCCGTCGCGATCTCCCGGTCTGCCACGGCCGCGTCCACGGCGCCCACGCGCTTCAGGAAGCGCCACGTCGTCTGCCAGGCGACGTGCTCGGCGGCACGCTCCCAGTGCTGCCCGCACTCGACGAGCAGCGCGTTCTTGGGGCTCTGCGGATCGCCGAAGCCGCCGAAGTCGCGCATGCGGGTGCCGTTGGCGTGGCCCTCGTCGCTCACGACGTCCCGGGGAATGGCCACGTCGAACGCGAAGTCGATTCCCTTCTCGAGCGGCCCGCAGATCATCACGGGGGGGCTCGGCTCGAGCATGGAGTGGATGTCCAGCAGGTAGTCCGCCGCCTCTACGAACGGGCGGATCGCGCGCGCGCGCCGCAGCTCCACGCTGTCGCGGGGCCCGTCCAGCGTCTGGGGCGTCCAGACCCGGTTGAAATCCTCGTCGACGAACCGGGAGGCGTACGGCCGCTCCGGATCGAAGCGCGAGAATGCCTCGATGTTGGCGAAGGAGAGGGTAAGCGTCCCGCGCGCGGGGCGAACCCCTGCGCGCAGCAGCCGGTCCACGACGATGGCGCCGCAGATCTCGTTGCCGTGCGTGACGGCGTTGACCATCACGTGCGGTCCCGGTCGGCCGCTCTCGAAGGTGTGGACGAAGTCGACGCCGGTCCCGGAGCGGCGGTGGTCGTCGATGTTGGGGGCGGACAGCTCGATGGCGACTTTGCTCATGGCGAGGCGGTGTCAGTCGTGGTGATGGTCGTGGTCGTGGTCGTGCGCGTGGCCTTGGCCGTGGGCATGTTCGTGACCGTGCGCGTGGCCGTGGCCGTGATGATGGTCGTGGCCGCAGGCGGCATGGTCGTGGTCTGCCGCGCAGCGGTGGGAGCCACGCTCGGCGGCGAATTCGCAGACCGCCTTCACGAGGCGCTCGATGTCCCGGGCGAGACGCGCGAATCCCGGCGTCTTTCGGCCGGTCGGCTCGTCCAGGTAGAGCCGGCGATTCACCTCGATCTGCAGGCTGTGCCGTCCGGCCGCCGGGTCGGAGAAGGCGCGGACGAGTTCGACGCCCTTGTAGGGGTCGTTCACCTTCACGTCGTATCCCATCGCGCGCAGCCGTTCGGCCACGAAGGCCGTGAAGGCGGGCTCGCAGGTCGTGCCATCGCGGTCTCCCAGCACGAAATCCGCCCTTGGCCGGCCCGGCCCCTCCTCGGAGATGACGCTGCTCACGGCCGGCATCGAGTGGCAGTTGATGTGCCACACCGCGCCGAAGTGCGCGTGCGTCGCGTCCAGGGCCTCCTTCACCGCCTTCTGGTAGGGCTGGTGGAAGTCCACGATGCGCCGGCGCACCTCCTCCACGGTGAGCTTGCGGTCGTAGATGGGGGCGCCGGTGTCCAGCACGCGCCAGATGAGGCCGATGCCCAGCTCGGTCTTTCGGCTCGCGACCGCGGGCCCGGGCCAGGGCGCGTCCAGGAGGGAGGTGTCCACGTCCAGCATCGAGCGGTTGGGATCGATGTACGAGCGGGGAAACCGTGCCGCGAGGAGGGTCGCGCCGAATCTCGGTCCGCTCGAATAGAGCTCGTCGACGAACGCATCCTCGGCCTGGCGAAGTGCCGACATGGGCACGGCCGGGCGGAAGTCGTCGGGATACTCGGTGCCGCTGTGCGGCGAGTCGAGGACCACGGGAACGCGCGCGCCCTCGGGCGGCGCCAGGCGGAAGGCGGAGTGGGTCATGGCGTGTCGTTCAGGTGGCAGGCGGAATGATGGCCCGGCGCGATCTCGCGCAGCGCCGGCACCTCGGACTTGCAGCGCGGCAGGGCGACGGGGCAGCGGGGGTGGAAGTGGCAGCCGCCCGGCGGATCGAGCGGGGACGGAATCTCTCCCCGGATGGGGACGTAGGCGCGCTTGGTCGCCTCGAGCCGCGGCACCTCGGCGAGCAGGGCGCGGGTGTAGGGGTGATTGGCGCGCGAGAACACCTCGCCGGTGGGCGCGGACTCGACGATCCGGCCGAGGTACATGATCACGACGCGGTCCGAGAGGTGGCGCACGACGCCGAGGTCGTGGCTGATGAAGAGATAGGTGAGGCCGAACTCCTCGCGCAGCCGGATGAAGAGGTTCAGGACCTGCGCCTGGATGGAGACGTCGAGCGCCGCCACCGCCTCGTCGCACACCAGGAACCGAGGCTTGACCGCGAGCGCGCGCGCGATGCCGATGCGGCTGCGCTGGCCGCCGGAGAACTGGTGCGGGAAGCGCTTGGCGAGCCCTGCGTCGAGGCCCACTCGAGCCATGATCCCGGCCACGTACTCGTCGCGCTCGCGCGACGCGACGATGCCGTGGACGACGGGCGCCTCGCCGATCACGTCGGCGATCCGCATGCGCGGGTTGAGCGAGGCAAAGGGGTCCTGGAACACCATCTGGATCGCGAGGCGCTCGGCGCGGGCCGACGGCGCATCGTACTCGGCGTACGGGCGGCCCTTCCACCGTCGCTCGCCCTCGGTGGGCTCGAGGATGCGCGAGACGATGCGGCCCAGGGTGGACTTGCCGCAGCCCGACTCGCCGACCAGGCCCACGACCTCGCCCGGCGCTATGGCGAGGTCGACGCGGTCGAGGGCGTGCACGGTCTGTTCGCGCGCGCCAGCGCCCAGGCGCGCGGCGATCCGGCCGGCGAGGTCCAGCCGCGAAGTGAACCGCTTCGAGATCGCGCGGAGCTCGAGCAGCGGCGCGGACCCGGGCGTGGTGCTCATGCGGCCGGGTGGTAGCAGCGCAGCCGGCGGCCCGGCTGCGGCTCGGTGATCGCGGGGCTTTCGCGGCACGCGCCATTGGCGCTGTCGCACCGTTCGCGGAAGGGGCAGCCGGGACCCAGCGAGAGCAGCGATGGGGTCATGCCGGGGATCTGGTGCAGTGGCCGGCCGCGCTCGTTGCGGCTCGGCACGGAATCGATGAGGCCGCGGCTGTACGGGTGCAGCGGGCGCTCCAGCACGTCGGCCACCGGCCCCGACTCGACCAGGCGGCCGGCGTACATGACGCAGACCTCGTCGGCCAGGCCCGCGATCACGGACAGGTCGTGCGTGATCCAGACGAGAGCGGTGCCGCTCTCCCGGCACAGCTTCTGCATCTCGAAGAGGATCTGGCCCTGGATCGTCACGTCCAGCGCCGTCGTGGGCTCGTCGGCGATGATGAGGTCGGGGCCGTTCACGAGGGCGATGGCGATGGCCACGCGCTGGCGCATGCCGCCCGAGAACTGGTGGGGATAGGCGCGCAGCCGCTCGTCCGGGGAGGCGATGCCCACCCGGACGAGCGCCTCGCGCGCGCGCGCCAGGGCGCTCTCGCGCGAGACGTCCGCGTGGGCGAGGACGGCCTCCACGATCTGCGTGTCGATCCGCAGCACCGGGTTGAGCGTCATCATCGGGTCCTGGAAGATCATTGCGATCCGGTTGCCGCGGATGGCGCGCCAGCCGGCGGGATCGAGCCGCGTGAGGTCGGTGCCGTCGAAGACGATTCGCCCCTCGACGATGCGGCCCGGCGGATCCACCAGGCCGAGGATCGAGTACCCGGTCATGGACTTGCCCGAACCCGATTCGCCGACGAGTCCCAGGATCTGCCCGCGGTCCACGCGGAAGCTCACGTCGTCCACGGCCTTCACCACGCCCGCCTTCGTGAAGAAGTGCATGCGCAGCCCGTCGACCTCGAGCAGCGGCGCGGCGCTCAACGGCGCAGCCTCGGGTTCAGCACGTCGCGAAGCTGGTCGGCCACGAGGTTGATCGACATGATCGTGAGCAGCAGCGCGATGCCCGGGTAGAAGCTGATCCAGTACTTGCCCGACAGCAGGTACTGGAAGCCGTTGGAGATGAGCAGGCCCAGCGAAGGCTCGGTGATGGGCAGGCCCAGGCCGAGGAAGGAGAGGGTCGCCTCCAGCGCGATCGCGTGCGCGACCTGGACGGTGGCCACGACGATGAGCGGGGGCAGGCAGTTGGGCAGCAGGTGCCGGAAGACGATGCGCGCCCGGCCGAGCGCCAGCACGCGGGCGGCCTCGACGTATTCCTTCTGGCGCTCCACCAGCGCGGCCGAGCGCACGGTGCGTGCGTAGTAGGCCCACTGGACCGTCACCAGCGCGACGACGATCTTGCCCACGCCCTGGCCGAGAACCGCGAGCAGCACCAGCGCGATGAGGATGGCCGGAAAGGACAGCTGGATGTCCACCACGCGCATGACCAGCGTGTCCGTCCACCCGCCGAAGTAGGCGGCGAGCAGCCCGAAGAAGAGCCCGATCGCCAGGGCGAACACCGTGCTGGTGATGCCCACGCCCAGGGAGATGCGAAGCCCGTAGAGGATCCCCGAGAGCATGTCGCGCCCCTGGTCGTCCGTGCCCAGCCAGTAGGTCTTGCCGGTCGCGGATTCCTCGCCGGGGGCGAGCTTGGAGTCCATCACGTCGAGCTGCGCCAGGTCGTACGGGTTCTGCGGCGAAATGACCGGCGCGAGCAGCCCCAGGACCACGATCGCGGCCAGCAGGGCGAGGCCGACCATCGCGAGTCGGCTCTCCGCGAACTCCGCGCGGAACCGCGCCCAGGGGCCGATGGCGGCCGCGCCCCCGGTCGCCGCGGCGGCCGCTGTGCCGGTGCCTTCCGCGTCCGCCATCGCTAGTGGGCCGCCGACGCGCCGCCCAGCCGGACCCGCGGGTCGAGCAGGGAATACAGGACGTCGACGACGAAATTGATGACGATGAAGAGCGTCACGATCACCAGCAGGTAGGCGACGATCACGGGCCGGTCGAGCTGGTTGATGGAATCGATGAGGAGCTTGCCGGTGCCGGGCCAGGCGAAGATGGACTCCGTCACGATCGCGAACGCGATGACCGACCCGAGCTCCAGGCCGATCACCGTGACGATCGGGATGAGGATGTTCTTCAGCACGTGGACCCCGATCACGCGGGACTGCGTGAGCCCCTTGGCGCGGGCGAACTTCACGTAGTCCTGCAGCACGGCCTCGCGGGCGCCGGCGCGGGTGAGGCGGACCAGCAGCGAGAGCTTGAACAGCGCGAGGTTGAATGCCGGCATCGCCAGGTGCGCGAGCCCGTCGGCGGTGAGGAAGCTCACCGGGATTCCGGCCACCAGGACCGTCGCGCCGCGCCCGTTGGACGGAAGCCACCCCAGGTGCACCGAGAAGATCATCACGAGCACCAGGCCCACCCAGAAGGTGGGCAGGCTGAAGCCCAGGATGGAGCCGGCCATGATCGTGCGGCCGATGAAGGAGTCGGGCTTCAGGCCGGCGACGAGCCCCAGCGGGATGCCGATCGCGATGGCGATGACCATCGCCACGAAGGCGAGCTCCATGGTCGCGGGGAGCTTGCTGAGGATGAGGCTGAGCGCGGGCACGTTGAAGACGAACGACTTGCCGAGGTCGCCGCTCGCGGCGCCCTGCAGGAAGGACCAGTACTGCTCGAGCAGGGGCCGGTCGAGGCCCAGCGCCGCCGCGGCGCGCAGGCGCTCCGCCTCGTCGGCCATGGGGTTGACCAGGAGCTCGACCGGGTCGCCGATGGCGTAGACCCCGATGAAGACGAGGGCCGACATCAGCAGGAGCACGAACAGGCTCTGCCCTAGGCGGCGGATGGCGTATGCGAGCATCGGCGGGAAGGGGCGGCGGGGGCCGCCCGCCGGGCCCCGCGCGCGGCGGGACCCGGGCGCGCATGGTCTACTTGGCGGGCTTCAGGCCCATCGCGAGCGTGTACTGGTCGGTGCGGGGGGTGTAGCGCAGGCCCTTCGCCGTCGCCCAGGTGCTCACCTCGTAGTGGATCGGGATGAGCGCCGTGTCGCCCATCGCGATCTCGGCGGCTTTCTGGATCAGCCCCTCGCGCTTCTTGTCGTCGATGGTCGCCATCGCCTCGTTGATGAGGGCGTCGAGCTGCGGATTCGAGTAGCGGGCCCGGTTCGTGACGCCCATGCCCTTCGAGGGATCGTAGGTCGCCAGGAGCGAGCGCAGGCTCGAGCCCTGCTCGCCCGACTCCGTCCCCCAGCCCAGGAGCATGTACCCGAACTCCCCCTTCGTCGCGCGCGAGAAATAGACGCTGGCGGGCATGGTCTCGACCTTCGTGTCGATGCCGATGCGCGTGTAGAACTGGGCGATCGCCTGGGCGATCTTGTCGTCGTTGATGTAGCGGTTGTTGGTGCCGTGGATCGTCAGCGAGAAGCCGTTGGGGTAGCCGGCCTCCGCGAGGAGCTTCTTGGCGCCCTCCGGATCGTACTTGGGCGGCTTGAGCTTCTTGCTCGTGCCGAAGAAGAAGTCCGGCAGCAGCTGGCCCGCGGGCACGGAGCGCTTCTCCATGATGCGATCCGAGATCGCCTGGCGGTTGATCGCGATGGACAGCGCCTTGCGCACCCGGGCGTCCTTGAACGGGTTGTGGGCGAGGGGCTTGCCGTCCTTGCCGGTGACGAAGGGCGGGGGCGTGTCGGTGCGCTGGTTCAGGTGCACGTAGATCACCCGGTTGGAGACCTTGTCGACCAGCGAGTACTTCTTGTCGGCCGAGAGCTTGGCGATGTCGGCGGTGGGGACGGTCTCGATCATCTGCACGTCGCCGGAGAGCAGGGCGGCCACGCGCGCGGCGGCGTTCGTGAGGATCTTGAAGGTGACCTTGTCCCAGGGCTCCTCGCCGCCCCAGTAGCCGTAGTTGGCCTTGAGCACGACGCGCTGGTTGGGCACGTACTCGACGAGCTTGTAGGGGCCCGTGCCGATGGCGGCCTTGCCGGAGTTGTAGTCCTCGGTCGTGGCCTTCTCGCCGTGCAGTCGGGAGACGATCATCACCGAAGCGAGGTCGCTCGGCAGCAGCACGTGCGGGGCGGCGGTCTTGAAGATGATGGTGTGCGGGTCCACCACCTTGGTCGAGACGATCGGCTTGGTGAACGTGGCGAACGAGGAGGGGCTCTTGGGCACGTTGGGCACGCGCGAGAGGGTGAACACCACGTCGTCGGCCGTGAACGGCGTGCCGTCGTGCCACTTCACGTTCTTGCGCAGCTTGAACTCCCAGGTCAGGTCGTCCAGGGCCTTCCAGGACACCGCGAGTCCCGGCACGAGTTTCTGGTTCGCGTCGCGCTTGATGAGGGGCTCGAAGACGTGCAGCATCATCGAGTTGTTGGGCGACAGGTTGTGGTAATGCGGGTCCATCGAGGTGATGGCGGCCTGAAGGCCGATGGTCACCTCGCGCTCCGCGGCGGCGGCGGTGCCGGCGGCGAACGGAAGGCCGAGGATGGCGAGCGCGGCGAGCGCGAGTCGCAGGAAACGCGGCATGGCGGGTACTCCTCTTCTAGTGCGGCGGAAACCGAGGGGGTGGAACGGGATGTGCGTCGGGGTCGATGATACCGTCAATCTGCGGGGGCCGCCGCGCGGCAGGCGGAGATGACGCAGGCCATGGTCGGGCGCCTCGAGGGTCTCCTGGCGTCGGGAAAGGACGGGCCGCTCCTGCGGTTCGGGCTGGGGTCCGAGTATCTCCGGGCCGGCCTCCCGGCGCAGGCCGTGCCGCACCTGCGCGAGGCGGTGAGACTCGACCCGGGCTATTCCGCGGCCTGGAAGCTGCTGGGCCGCGCGCTGGAGAACGAAGACCCGGACGGGGCCGGGGAGGCCTACCGGAAGGGCATCGCCGCGGCCCAGGCGAAGGGCGACAAGCAGGCCGGGCGGGAGATGGCCGTGTTCCTGCGCCGCCTGGAACGCGGCGCCGCGCCCCGCTAGGACGCGAGGAAAGACTCCAGTGCCGCGAGGGGCGCGCCTTTCTCGATGGCACCGCGGCCGAGCCCGTCAAGGAGGATGAGGGTGATGCGCCCCGACTCGTTCTTCTTGTCGCGGCCCATCGCCTCCAGCCAGGCTTCCACGGCCAGGGCCGGCGGGCGGACGGGCAGGCCCGCGCGCTCGAGGAGGCGCTGCAGGCGGTCGGCATCCGCCCCGGGCAGGCGGCCCAGGCGGGCGGAGAAGCGCGCCGCCATCACCATGCCGGCGGCGACGGCCTCGCCGTGCAGCCACGTCCCGTAGCCTTCCAGCGTCTCGATCGCGTGGCCGAAGGTGTGCCCGAGGTTGAGCAACGCCCGCGGGCCGGCCTCGCGCTCGTCGAGGGCGACGATCTCGGCCTTGAGCTCGCACGAGCGGCCGATCGCGTACGCGAGGGCGGCGTCGTCCCGCGCCCGGAGAGCGTCGATGTTCGCCTCCAGCCATCCCAGGAACGCGAGGTCGCGGATGGCCCCGTACTTGATCACCTCCGCGAGCCCGGCGGCGAGTTCGCGGTCGGGCAGCGTCGCGAGCGTGCCGGTGTCCGCGATGACGGCCAGCGGCTGGTGGAACGCGCCGATCATGTTCTTGCCCAGCGCGTGGTTCACCGCCGTCTTGCCTCCGACGGACGAGTCCACCTGCGCGAGAAGCGTGGTCGGGACCTGCACGAAGGGCACGCCTCGCTGGTAGGTGGCCGCCGCGAAGCCCGCGAGGTCGCCCACCACGCCTCCGCCCAGCGCGACGAGCACCGTCTTGCGGTCCGCGCCCCTGCGAAGGAGCTCCCCGAACACCGCGTCCAGCGTCTCCCACCGCTTCGCCGCCTCGCCGTCCGGGATCACGATCCGGAAATGGCGCACGCCGCAGGCCGAGAGCGTGCGCTCGAGCGCCTCCGCGTACAGGGGCGCGACCACGTCGTTGGTGACCACCGCGGCTCTGCCCGACGCGAAGTGGGGCCGGAACAGGTCGGCCCGCGCCAGCAGGCCCCCGCCGATGTGGATCGGGTAGCTGCGCTCGCCGAGGCCGACCTCGAGGGTGCGCGGGCTCATGGGTCGGCGGAGGGGCATCCGCCCTCGCGGTCGGCCAGGACCTCGGCGATGCGGCCCGCGAGGGAACCGGCGGAAGGGGCGCCGCTTTCCACGACGATGTGCGCGGTCTCCAGGTAGAGCGGGTCGCGCACGGCGAGCAGCTCGGCGAGCGTGGCGCGGCGGTCGCCCGTGGCGAGAAGCGGGCGCGAGGTGTCCCGGCGCGTGCGCTCGTGGAGCTGGTCCACGCCGGCGCGCAGGTACACCACGGTGCCGCTGTCCCGCATGATCCGGCGATTCTCCTCGGCCAGCACGGCGCCGCCGCCGGTGGCCACGACGGTGGACTCTCGCTTCGCGAGCTCGGCCAGGACGGCCGTCTCGCGGCGCCGGAATCCCGCCTCGCCCTCGATCTCGAAGATGGTGGCCACCGGAACGCCCGTGCGGGAGACGATCTCGCGGTCGCAGTCGACGAAGCTGCGGCCCAGGCGCCGGGCGAGCGCCTTTCCCACGGTGCTCTTGCCCGCGCCCATCATCCCCACCAGGAAAACGTTGCCCGCCGACATGCGATCGCCCTCGCCCGAAGCATAGCGCAGAAACGAAAAGCCCCGGCGGCGCCGGGGCTCTTCGCGAAGGGCCTGCCCGTCAGCGGACCGTGAGGGTGTCCTTCACGATCTTCGGCGTGACGAAGATCAGCAGCTCGGTCTTGTCGTCCTGCTTCACCGTGCGCTTGAAGAGGTTGCCGATCACCGGGACGTCGCCCAGCAGCGGCACCTTCTCGACCGTGGTGCGCGTCGTCTGCTCGAAGATGCCGCCCAGCACGATCGTGTCGCCGTTGTCGCACAGGACCTGCGTGGTCACCTTCTTCGTGTCGATCGACGGGATGTTCGCGAAGATCTGGCCCACGGAGTCCTTCTTCACCTCGAGGTCCATGATGATCCGGTCGTCCGGCGTGATGCGCGGGGTGACCGCGAGCTCCAGGACCGCGGGCTTGAAGGCGATCGTCGTGGCGCCGCTCGCCGCGGCCGTCTGGTACGGGATCTCGGTGCCCTGCGAGATCACCGCCTTCTTCTTGTCGGCCGTGATGACGCGCGGGCTCGAGACCACCTTGCCGCGGTTGTCGGCCTCGAGTGCGGAGAGCTCGATGTTCACCAGGTTGCCGCTGCCCAGGTTCAGGATCGACAGGGCCAGGGAGCCGGCGGCGCCGACCACGGGAAGGTTCACGTTGAGCTGCTCGGGCTGCGAGCCGGCCGGGATGTTGCCCTGCGGGCCGCGGTCGAAGGTCTGCGTGAAGCCCGGGCTAGTGAGGCTCGCGGAGCCGCGCGAGAGCGGGTTGTTCGACAGGGGCTGGACGGTGTCGACCAGGTTGCCGGACACGCCGTAGTTGCGGTTGCCGGAACTGAAGGCCGACTGCGTGCCGAAGCGCGCGCCCAGCTGGCGGCCCCACTTGTCGTCGGCGATGACGATGCGGGCCTCGATCATCACCTGGCGCACCGGCACGTCGAGCTGCTGGATCAGGCGGCGGGCCTCCTCGAGGCGCGCGCCCGTGTCCTGCACGAACAGCGTGTTGGTGCGCTCGTCCACCGTGGCGCTTCCGCGCTTGGACAGGATCTTCTGGTCCTTGTCCGACAGGAGCTTCTTGAGGTCGTCGGCCTTGGCGTAGGACAGGGCGAACGACTCGGTGCGAAGCGGCTCGAGGTCGGAGATCTGGGCGTTGGCTTCCAGGGCGAGCTTCTCCTTGGCGGCCAGCTCGTCCGTCGGCGCGATGAGCACCACGTTGCCGTTCTTGCGCTTGGACAGGCCCTTGGACTGCAGGATGATGTCCAGCGCCTGGTCCCACGGCACGTCCTTCAGGCGCAGCGTGAGGTTGCCGCCCACCGTGTCGCTCGTGATGATGTTCAGGCCCGTGAAGTCGGCGATCACCTGCAGCACGGCGCGGACCTCGACGTTCTGGAAGTTGAGCGACAGCTTCTCGCCCGCGTAGCCCGGCGTGGAGCTCTGCACGAGCTTGTTCGGGTCTTCCTTGACCGGCTTCACCTCGAGGATGAACTGGGTGTCGGTCTGGTACGCGGAGTATTCCCAGATGCCCCGCGGTTCGATCACCATGCGCGCGTTGCCGCCCTGCTCGAAGGTGTCCACGAAGCGCACCGGCGTGCCGAAGTCGCCCACGTCGAGGCGGCGGACGAGGTTGCGGGGCGCCGACGTGTTGATGAAGTCGACCAGGATGGAACGGCCCTGCTGGCGGATGTCGATGCCGATGTTGGCCGAGGACAGGTCCACGATCACGCGGCCCTCGCCGGCGTTGCCGCGGCGGAAGTCGACGTCGCGGATGTTCTGGCGGACGGCGCCCGGGGCGGCCTCCGCGAAGACGGTGGAGACCGAGGCGCCGGTCGCGCCCGGAGCGGCGGCGGCGGAGGCGGGGACCTGCGAGCCGTCGATGGTGACCACCAGGAGCTTGCCGTCCAGCGCCGCGGTGTAGGTGAGGCTGCGCGCGAGGTTCATCACGAGGCGCGTGCGGTTGGCGGTCTGGACGACGGACACGCTCTTCAGGTCCCCTTCGCCGGCCTCGACCTGGGTCTTGCCCAGCGCGCTCGAGGTGTCGGGCAGGTCGATGGCGATCCGGGCGGGGTTGGTGACCGCGAAGCTCTGCGGCACGGCCGACAGGGCGTCCTTCATCCCCACCTTGACCAGGATCTTGCCGCCCTGGATGGAGGAGAAGGTGATCGACTCGACCACATTCTTGGCCGCGCCCTGTGCCCAGGCGAGCGGGGCGGCGAGCGCGAGCACGAGCGCCGTGAGGGCGGCCGGGAGCGCGCCGGAGGTTCGGATGCGGAAGAAGTTGGAGGTCACTTTCTATCCCCTTTGCCGGTCTCTTCGAGCAGCGGCAGCACGCTCTGCCGTTCCGCCCAGTCCCCGGCGCTGTCCTGGACGATTTCCTTGAGCTTGATCTCTGCGTCGGTGATGTCGGTGATGAGGCCGAAGTTCTGCCCCATGTAGTTGCCCTTCTTCACGCGATACAGGGTCTTGTCGGCGCGCACGATGGCGTACATGTCCTTGCCTTGCTGGAGCGTGCCGACCATCTTCAGCTGTTCGAGCGGGTAAGCCTCGAGCGGCTCCTTGCGCCGGTTGAGATCGGGCGCGATGCCGCCGCCGCCGCCTTCCTTCGAGGTGATCTTGCGCGGCTTGAACGGGTCCGGGAGGTCGAATCCCTCGTAGGTGAACGGCTCGAAGGGCTTGACGGCCGGCAGCGGCTCGATCTTGCGCGGCAGGCTCTTCTCCGAGTCCTTCACGAACTGGCGCAACTCGTCCATGTCCGAGCTGCACGACGCGAGGGCGAGCGCCGCGGCGGGCGCGATCAGCCAGCGCTTCATTTGCGGGCCCCCTTCTTCGCCTTGTCCTTGGCGGCCTTCTTCTGCTTGGCGATCTCGTCCTCGTCCAGGTAGCGATAGGTCTTGGCCACCGCCTCCATGGAGAGCAGGCCCTCCTTGTTGGGCGGGTCGATCTTCAGGTCGGTGAGCAGGACGATCCGGGGCATCTTCGCGACGTCGCTGGCGAACGCGCCCAGGTCATGGTAGTTGCCCGTCACCTTGAGGTTCACCGGCAGCTCCGCGTAGAACTCCGTGAAGTTCTCCGTCTGGCTCGGCTTGAACAGCTCGAACGACAGGCCGCGGCCCAGCCCGGCCTGGTTGATGTCGATGAGCAGGGCGTCCATCTCGCTCTTGTTCGGCAGCTGCTTCAGGAGCGCGCCGAACGACTGCTCGATCTCGGCGCGCTGCTGCTTGTAGGCCTCGAGGTTGACGGCGAGCTTCTTCTTCTCGAGGAAGGCCTGCTTCTGCTTGTCCACTTCCACGCGGCCGGCCTCGATCGCGTCGTTCTGGCCCTGCCAGAGCAGGAAGAACGCGCCGACCTGGATGGCCACGAACAGCAGCACGAACGCGCCGATCTTGATCGGCCACGGCCAGTTGCCGGGCTGCTTGGGGTCCAGCGTCCTGAGTTCGTCGAGGAGGTTCATTATTTGGCCCCCGCCTTCGCCGCGGCCGCCCGCGAGCCCTTGGTCTCCTCGGCCTTGGCGCGCTTGAGCGAGATGTTCATGCTGAACTCGTTCACCCGCTTGTTCGGGTTGTTGTTCAGCAGCACGGCCTTGATCTCGATGAGCTCGGGGTTCTCGAGGTAGGGCGAGGCGCCCAGGTTGCGCATGAGCGTCGAGACGCGGGCGTTCGACTGCGCGTAGCCCTGCACGTTGACCTTCACGCCGGTCTGCTTGATCTGCTTGAGGTAGATGCCCTCGGGAAGCTGGCGCAGGAGCTGGTCAAGCAGCTGGACGGGCTCGGAGCGGTTGCTCTGCAGCCCCTCGACCACCTGCTTCTTGGCGATGAGGGAGGCGGTCTCCTCGCGGATCTTGCGGATCTCCTCGATCTGCTTGTCCAGCTTGGCGATCTCGCCCTTCATGTAGGCGACGTTGGAGCGCTGGCGCTCGACCTGCTGGTCGAGGAAGAACCAGACCGCGCCGGCCGCCACCAGGCCCAGCAGGACCGTCATCACCGCGATGCTCAGGAACTGCTGCTGGCGGCGCTTGCGCTTCTCCTCCCGGTGCGGGAGCAGGTTGATGCGGATCATGACGGGTCGAACCTCCGCATCGCGAGGCCGCAGGCCACCATGAGCGACGGGGCGTCCATCGTGAGCTGGCGCGGCTTGATCTTCGACGACAGCGCCATGTTGGCGAAGGGGTTGGCGACGAGCGTGTGCACCTGCGTGCGCTGCGACACCATCTCCTCCAGCCCGTCGAGCATCGCGCAGCCGCCGGTGAGCAGGATGTGGTCGACCTTGTTGAACTGGGTCGAGGTGAAGAAGAACTGCAGCGCCCGCTGGATCTCGAGCACGATCTTCTCGTTGAACGGCGCCAGCACGTCCGGCCCGAAGTTCTCCGGCAGGCTTCCCACGCGCTTGGCCGCCTCGGCCTCCTCGGACGGCATGTCGAAGGCGCGCGCGATCTCCTGGGTGAGCTGGTTGCCGCCGATCTGCTGTTCGCGGGTGTAGACGGTCTGGCCGTTGTGCAGGACGGTGACGCGGGTCACGGTGGCGCCGATGTCGACGATGACCGTGACGTCGCTCTCCTTGACCCCGGAGGCGCCCTCGCAGATCAGCTCGAACGCGGCCTGGGCGGCGTAGGACTCGACGTCCATCACGATGGTCTTCAGGCCCGCCGCCTCGGCGGCGGCCACGCGGTCCTCGATCTTCTCCTTGCGGGAGGCGGCGATGAGGACCTCGACCTCGTCGTCCCCGGAGGGGGCGGGGCCCAGGACCTGGAAGTCCAGGTTGACCTCGTCCAGGGAGAACGGGATGTACTGGTTCGCCTCGCTCTGGACCTGGACCTCCATGTCCTCCTCCCGCTGGTTGCCGGGCAGGATCACCTTCTTGGTGATCACCGCGGCCGCGGGAAGCGCCATGGCGATGTTCTTGATCCGGGAGCCGAGGACCTTGTGGGCGCGCTTGATGGCCTCGCCCGCGGCCTCGATGTTGGCGATGTTGCCGTCGACGACGGTGTCCTTGGGCAGGGGCTCGATCGCGTACCGCTCCACGCGATAGACGTTCCGGCCAGCCTCCGCGATCTCGACCAGCTTCACGGAAGACGAGCTGATGTCGCAGCCGATGAGCGGCGGCGTCTTTGCCTTCAGGAAGTCGAATTGATCAGCGAGTTTTTCTTTAAGCATGGTGGAGGCTTAGCACCCACTGCGAAGAATCTACTTTAGATGCTAGCAACAAGTATTAGGAGTGTAAAGCATTTTGTCTGGAGGGCTCCGGAACCCCCGCCCGTCTATAATGTCAGCCGATTTTCCCCGCCCGGCGGGGACCGGTTTGCTTGTCCCTCCGCCAGGCCCGCCCGACCATGACCTCCCGCTGGTGGTTCTACCCCGCGCTCGTCGCCCTGTCCCTCGCCTTCGTCGCGGCCGGGGTGGGCGCGCTCACGGTGATCCTTCTGTGGCCGAACCTGCCTTCCCTCGAGTCCCTGACGGACTACCGGCCGAAGATCCCCCTGCGGGTCTACAGCGCCGAGGGCGATCTCATCGGCGAGTTCGGGGAGGAGAAAAGGGCGCTGGTGCACATCCAGGACGTCCCGGATGTCATGAAGCATGCCATCCTCGCGGCCGAGGACGACCGCTTCTACCAGCACGGCGGCGTGGATTTCTCCGGGGTCGCCCGGGCGGCCCTCGCCAACCTCCAGGGGCGGCGGGAGGGAGCCAGCACCATCACCATGCAGGTGGCCCGCACCTTCTTCCTCACCCGGGAGAAGACCATCGCCCGCAAGCTCTCGGAGGTCCTGCTCGCCTTCAAGATCGAGGCGAGCCTCACCAAGGACCAGATCCTCGAGCTCTACCTCAACCAGATCTTCCTCGGCAGCCGGGCCTACGGGTTCGCCTCGGCGGCCAATGTCTATTTCGGGAAGAACCTGCCGGAGCTCACGGCGGCCGAGGCCGCCATGCTGGCGGGCCTGCCCCAGGCGCCCTCCCGGCAGAACCCGTTCGTCAATCCCAAGCGGGCCCAGCAGCGCCAGCAGTACGTGCTGCGGCGCATGCGCGACGTGGGCTGGCTCTCGGACGAGCAGTACCGGAAGGCCCTGGCCGAGCCGCTGCGCCTGAATCCCAACCAGCGGGAGACCTTCCCGGTGCGGGCCGACTACGTGGCCGAGATGGCCCGGGCGGCGGTCTTCGAGCAGTACGGCGAGTCGGCCTACGTGAGCGGGATCCGCGTGGAGACCACCGTCCGGCGAAAGGACCAGGAAGCCGCGTACGCCGCCCTTCGCCAGGGGGTGCTGGAGTACGACCGCCGGCACGGCTACCGGGGGCCCGAGGCCTATGTCCGCCTGCCCGCGGCCCCCGGGCCGGAACTGGACGAGGCCCTGGAGGAAGCGCTGCAGGACCGCGAGCCCATCGGGGAACTCGCCCCGGCCATCGTCCTGCAGGCGAGCCCGCGCGAGGTGGTGGCCGCCATGCGCCGCGGCGACCCGGTGACCATCCGCGGGGAGGGGCTCAAGTTCGCGGCCCGGGCGCTCGCCGACCGAACCGACCCCGACCACGCGATCCGCCGCGGGGCCGTGATCCGGCTCCAGGCCGGCGAGAAGGGGGCCTGGAGCATCGCCCAGATCCCCAAGGTGGAGGCGGCGCTCGTCGCGCTCGAGCCGGACAACGGGGCCATCCGCGGCCTGGCCGGCGGCTTCGACTTCCACGCGAGCAAGTTCAATCACGTGACCCAGGCCTGGCGCCAGCCCGGCTCCAGCTTCAAGCCTTTCATCTACTCGGCCGCGCTGGAGAAGGGCTTCACCCCGGCCACGGTGCTCAACGACGCGCCGTTCGTGATCGACGCGGCCAAGACCGGCGGGCAGCTCTGGGAGCCGAAGAACTACGAGGGCAAGTACGAGGGGCCGATGCGGCTGCGCACGGCGCTCGCCAAGTCCAAGAACATGGTGTCCATCCGCCTGCTGCAGGCGATCGGCACCGACTACGCCCAGGACTACATCCAGAAGTTCGGGTTCGACCCGAAGAACCACCCGCCCTACCTCACGATGGCGCTGGGTGCCGGCTCGGCCACGCCGCTGCAGATGGCCTCCGCCTACGCGGTCTTCGCCAACGGCGGGTTCCGGGTCAAGCCGTGGTTCATCTCGCGGATCGTCGACGACCGCGACCGCGTGCTCTACGAGGCCAAGCCCGAGGTGGCCGGCGGGAACGCCGAGCGCGTGCTCGACCCGCGCAACGCCTTCCTGATGACCAGCCTCATGCAGGACGTCGTGCGCTACGGCACCGCCGCGAGGGCCATGACGCTGGGCCGGCAGGACCTGGCCGGCAAGACGGGCACGACCAACGACCACGTGGACGCCTGGTTCGCCGGGTTCCAGTCGACGATGGTGGCCGTGGCCTGGATCGGATTCGACACGCCCGCGCCCATGGGGACCAACGAGACGGGCGGGCACGCCGCGCTGCCGATGTGGATGAGCTACATGGGCCGGATCCTCAAGGACGTACCCGAGACCCAGCTCGAGCCGCCGGCGGGCATCGTGGCCATCAGCATCGACCCGGTGACGGGCATGCGCGACCCGGACGGCCGCGGCAAGACCGTCGAGTACTTCTACCAGGAGAACCTGCCGGGGGCCGGCGAGCCCGGCGCCGGGCGCGATGCGGCCCGTCCCTCCGAAGAGGTCCGGAACCAGATCTTCTAGGGCGCCCTCCCGACTTGGCCAAGAACCGGACACGCCGCGACGACAACCAGCGGCGGCACCTCGCGTACCTCGCCGCGCGCCTCATGGCGGAGGAGGGGGTCCAGGACTACGCCTCCGCCAAGCTCAAGGCGGCCCGGCAGGCGGGCCTGGGCGATGCGCAGTCCCTTCCGGACAACCGCGAGATCGAGGCGGCGCTTCGCGAGTACCAGGGCCTCTACCAGTCGGAAGACCAGCCCGCGCACCTGCGGCGCCTGCGCGAGGTGGCGGTGAAGGTGATGCGCCAGTTCGCGCCCTTCCGGCCGATGCTCGTCGGCGCGGTGCTCACGGGGACGGCGAACCAGTTCTCGGAGGTCACGCTCCAGCTCTTCGCCGACGACGCCAAGAGCGTGGCGTTGTTCCTCGTGAACGGGCGGATGCGCTTCGACCAGGACGAGAAGCGCGTGCGCATCGGCGACGACTGGGTGGACGTGCCGCGCTTCTTCCTCGAAGTGGACGGCGCGCCCGTTGCGCTGTCCGTCTACGGGCCGCAGGACGAGCATGCGATCGCGCGCCCGCGCCCCGAGTCCGAGGGGCGCCAGCGCGCCCGCCTGGCCGAGGTGGAGGCCCTGCTGGCGACCTAGCGGGAGGCGAGCCGCTCGGCGGCGTCCAGGGCGAAGTAGGTGAGGATCGCGTCGGCGCCCGCCCGCTTGAAGCCCAGCAGCGACTCCATCATGCACGAGGGGCCGTCGAGCCAGCCGTGGCCGGCCGCCGCCTGGAGCATCGCGTACTCGCCGCTCACCTGGTAGACGACCGTGGGCACGCCGAACGTGTCCTTCACGCGGCGCACGATGTCGAGGTAGGGCATTCCCGGCTTCACCATCACCATGTCTGCGCCCTCCTCGAGGTCCAGCGCGATCTCGTGCAGCGCCTCGTCGGAATTGCCCGGGTCCATCTGGTAGGTCTTCTTGTCGCCCTTGCCGAGGCTCGCGCCCGAGCCGACCGCGTCGCGGAAGGGGCCGTAGAAAGAAGAGGCGTACTTGGCCGAATACGCGAGGATGCGCGTGTGGATGAACCGGCCGCCGTCGAGGGCGCGGCGCAGCGCCCCGACCCGTCCGTCCATCATGTCGGAGGGGGCCACCACGTCGGCGCCGGCCTGGGCATGAGTGAGCGCCTGCTTTTCGAGGACGGCGATCGTCTCGTCATTGAGAACGTAGCCCGTCTCGTCGATGAGGCCGTCCTGGCCGTGGCTGGTGTACGGGTCCAGCGCGACGTCCGTGACGATTCCCATCTCGGGAAAGCGGGCCTTCACTTCCCTGATGCAGCGCGGCACGAGGCCCTCGGGGTTGAACGCCTCCTCCGCCCCGAGGGACTTGGCGGACATCTCGATCACCGGGAAAAGGGTGATGGCGGGAATGCCCAGGGAAAGCGCCTTCTCCACCACGGGCAGGAGCTCGTCCACCGAGCGCCGGCTCACGCCCGGCATGGACTCCACGGGCTGGACCGCCTTGCGCCCCTCCAGGATGAACACGGGCAGGATGAGGTCGTCCGCGGACAGGCGCGACTCGCGGGCGAGGCGGCGCGAGAAGTCGTCCCGGCGCAGGCGGCGCAGGCGGCGTTGGGGGTAGCGTCCGAAGGGAAAGGTCATTGCGATTCGGGATGCGGCGGGCGGGGAACTTTAGCACGGCCACCGACTCAGATCGCGTGAAGGGTAACTCCTTCCCCGCTTCTCCTCCCTGAGCGGGCGCCTTAATTCCCATTAAGGCTTTTCAGCCCCGGCCTTAGTCCCCTTTTGCCGGGGCTTTTTGTTGCCCGCCGCCCGCCCACTCCTCGATCACCGCCTTCGCCTCGGCCGTCCCGGTGCGCTTCAGGCTCGAGAAGAGCTGGGCCGTGGCGCCGGGGTAGATCGCCGCCAGGTCGCGGCGCACCTGCGCAAGCGTTCGCTGCGCGGCCTGCGCGGAGAGCTTGTCCGACTTCGACAGGAGCACGTGGACGCGCCGGCCGGCGGGCTGCAGCCAGGCGAGGAGCCTGCGGTCCGGGGGCATCAGGGGGTGGCGCGAGTCCATCACGACGACCACGCCCGCCAGCGGGTTCCGGTGGAACACGTACTCGCCGACCAGGGTGTCCCAGTGCTGGCGGACGTCGAGCGGGACGCCGGCGTAGCCGTAGCCGGGCAGGTCGACGAGCAGGGCCTGCTCGCCCACGGCGAAGAAGTTGATGAGTTGCGTGCGCCCGGGAGTCTTGCTGACGAAGGCGAGCCGGCGCCGGCCGGCGAGCGTGTTGAGGGCGCTCGACTTGCCGGCGTTCGACCGGCCGATGAAGGCGATCTCCGGCGCGCCCGCGGGAGGCAGTCGGCGCGGATCGTGCACCGACAGCAGGTACCGGGCGTCCTCCAGCCGCATCGCGACCGGCCTCAGCCCGCGTCCGCCGCCGCGCCCGGGGTGGCGGGTGCGGCCCGCCCTACGGTAAAATCGGGCGGTTTCGGCGACTCGACTGACAGAGGATCGGCAATGCGTGCAATCCAGGGGTGGGCGGGGCTCATGGCGGTAGTCTACGCAACGCTTGCGCAGGGCGCTGCGCCCGCGCCGGCCAAGCCCGATCTCGAGCGCGGCAAGCAGATCGCCGCGACGGTCTGCGTCGCGTGCCACGGGGCGGACGGCAACAGCGTCGTGCCGGCGAACCCCATCCTGGCCGGGCAGCACGCCGACTATCTGGCCGCCCAGCTCGCGGCCTTCAAGTCGGGCGCCCGCCCCAGCCCCATCATGGCGGGAATGACGGCGGCCCTCACCCCCGAGGACATGCGCAGCGTCGCCGCCTGGTTCTCGAAACAGGTGACGAAGCCGTCCGCCGCCAAGGACAAGGCGCTGGCGTTGCGCGGCCAGCAGATCTGGCGCGGCGGCATTCCGCAGGGCAACGTTCCGGCCTGCGCGGGGTGCCACGGCGCCGCCGGCGCGGGAATCCCCTCGCAATACCCGCGGCTCGCGGGCCAGTACGCCGACCTCACGCTGGGCTGGCTGAAGGCCTTCGCGGGTGGCGGCCGTCCCCACCCGGTCATGTCTCCCATCGCCTCCCGCCTGTCGGAGGCCGACATGAAGGCGGTGGCGGAGTACGCCGCCGGCCTGCGCTAGTCCGGCCCGGCGTCCGCGGCCGGACCGGCCGCCTCCGTGTAGCGATTGCGCCCCGCGCGCTTGGAGCGGTAGAGGGCCTCGTCCGCCTCCCGAACGAGCGATTCCGCGTCGGGCGACGGGCCGGGAAGGAAGGCGCCGCCGATGCTCGCGCTCACCCCGACGCTCTGCGCGCCCAGGTCGCAGGGCGCGGCCAGGGTCTCCAGGAGCTTGCCCGCCACCGCGCGCGCGCCCTCGCGGTCCGTGTCCGGCAGCAGGACGAGGAACTCGTCGCCTCCCAGGCGCCCGACCGTGTCCGATTCGCGCACGCAGGCGCGCGCGCGCTTCGCCACGGCCACGAGCAGCGCATCGCCCGCGGCGTGGCCCAGCGTGTCGTTCACGCCCTTGAATCCGTCCAGGTCGAAGAGGAGCACCGCCAGGGGCGAGGCGTTGCGCCGCGACTGGGCGACCAGGCGCGCGAGGCGGTCGTCGAGCAGGCCGCGGTTCGCGAGTCCCGTGAGGATGTCGAAGTGGGCGAGCTGCTCGATGCGCGCCGCGTCGCGCCGCGCCCGCACGAGCGACTGGCGAAGGGCGACGGCGATGCCGATGAGCACGGTGATCGTCCCCGCCACCAGCGCAAGGACGCGCACCTCGCGTCCGGCCCAGAGCTGGATGCGCTCGGAGGTGCGGCGGTTGACCTCGGCGGAGGCCCGCGCCGAGGCGGCCCGCACCGCCCGGAAGGCGGCCGTCTCGGCCTCCTCCAGCGGCAGCGCCCGGGCACCCGCCGCGGCCTGGCCCGCCGCGAGCGTCGCCTGCGAGACGTAGTCGCGCACCACGGGCTCCATCGCCGCCAGTGCGGGCGCCACGTCGCCGCGCTCGGCGGCCTTCGCCCGCAGGTAGTCGAGTTCGGCCTCCAGCTCGATGCGCGCGGCGACGAAGTCGGGCTCCGAGCCGCCGCGCAGCGCGTAGCGCAGGCGGTGCAGGCCGTCGCCCAGCGACGCGAGCCCGTCCTTCACCGCCTGGATCGCCTGCACCTCCCGCGAGAGCTCCGTCTCGCGGGACATGTCCTGGTAGAGCAGGGCCGCGAGCACCGTGATGGTGACCGCGGCGAGCCCGAGTCCCGCGCCGGCGATCCGGCCTGCGAGGGGCGGCACCGGCGGGCTAGGCCGCGCGCGCCTCGGCGAACGCCTCGCGCGCCGCCGCGAAGGTCGCCTCGAGTTCGGCCGCGCCGTGCGCTGCCGACACGAAGCCGGCCTCGTAGGCCGAGGGTGCCAGGTAGACGCCGCGCCGCAGCATCGCGTGGAAGAAGCGGTTGAAGGCCTCCTTGTCGCAGGCCATCACCTCGGAGAAGGAGGCGGGCGGCGCCGCACGGAAGAACAGGCCGAACATGCCGCCCAGGCTCGTGGCGCTGAACGGGACCCCGGCCTTCCCGGCTTCCTTCGCGAGGCCCGCCACCAGCGCCGCGGTGGTCGCCGACAGCGCGTCGAAGAACCCGGGGGCGAGCACGCGCCGCAGCGTCGCCAGGCCCGCGGTCACGGCGACCGGGTTGCCGGAAAGCGTTCCCGCCTGGTACACCGGCCCCACGGGCGCGAGGCAGGCCATGATGTCGTGCCTCCCGCCGAACGCGCCGACCGGCATGCCCCCGCCGATCACCTTGCCCAGCGTGGTGAGGTCCGGGCTCACGCCGAAGACGCCCTGCGCACCGGCCGGGCCCACGCGAAAGCCCGTCATCACCTCGTCGAAGATGAGCACCGCGCCGTCCCGCGTGCACAGGCGGCGCAGCGTCTCGACGAAGGCCTGCGAGGGACGCACGAAATTCATGTTGCCCGCCACCGGCTCGAGCACCACCGCGGCGATCTCCCGGCCGTAGCGCGCGAAGGCGTCCTCGACCTGCTGCGGGTCGTTGTAGTCGAGCACGAGCGTGCGCGACGTGAGCTCGGCGGGCACGCCGGCCGACGTGGGGTTGCCGAACGTGAGCGCGCCCGAGCCCGCCTTCACCAGCAGGAAGTCGCTGTGGCCGTGGTAGCAGCCCTCGAACTTCACGATGAGCGAGCGCCCCGTGAAGCCGCGCGCCAGCCGCAGGGCGCTCATCACCGCCTCCGTCCCGGAGCTCACCAGTCGCACCTGCTCCACCGAGGGCAGGGCCCGCGTGAGGAGCTCGGCCATCTCCAGCTCCAGCCGCGTGGGCGCGCCGAAGGACAGGCCGCGCGCGGCCGCGGCGGCCACCTCCGCGAGCACCTCGGGGTGGGCGTGGCCCAGGATCATCGGCCCCCAGGAGCCCACGTAGTCGACGTAGCGGTTGCCGTCCTCGTCGACGAGCCAGGCCCCCTGGCCCTCGCGGAAGAAGACCGGCGTGCCGCCGACGGCGCGGAAGGCGCGCACCGGGGAGTTCACGCCTCCGGGGATGACGCGCTGCGAGGCCTCAAACAGCTGCTGGCTGCGATCGAACATGGTGAGCACCATCCGTGTCGAAGGGTCGGGAGAGGGCGCTCGCCGCGGCGCGCACGTCGGGCGAGTCGAAGAGCGAGGAGATGACGGCGAGCATGTCGGCGCCGGCGGCCACGGCGTCGGCCGCGTTGGCCGGTGTGATTCCGCCGATCGCCGCCACGGGCAGGCCACCAGCCTGGCGGGCGGCGGCGAGCACCGCGGTGCCGCAGACGGGAGCCCGGGGCTTGGTCGCGGACGCGAAGACACTGCCGATGCCGACGTAGTCGGCGCCCGCCCGGGCCGCGGCGGCGGCGCGCGCGGGATCCGCGTAGCAGGAGACGCCGAGGATCGCCTCCGGCAGGCGCGCTCTCGCCTCGCGCGGGTCCGCGTCGTCCCGGCCGAGGTGCACGCCGTCGGCCCCGAGGCGCGCGGCGAGCGCCACGTCGTCGTTCACGATGAAGGTGGCCCCGCGCGCGCGGCAGAGCGCGAGCAGGGCACCGGCCTGCGACAGGCGCAAGCCCGCGTCCAGGGTCTTGGCGCGGTACTGGACGAGTCTCGCGCCGCCCGCGAGGGCCTCGCCCACGAGCGCGAGGAGACGCTCGCCGTCGGCCATCTCCGGCGTGACCGCGTACAGGCCGCGCAGGCGCTCAAGGCGCCTCATCGTCCTCCTCGTCGTCCCGCGCCCAGAAGAGGCGGTCGGGAATGTGCTGCCCCATCCCGGGCCGGAAGGCGCGGGAGAGCGCCTGCCAGGTGTAGTCCTGCGCCTCGTGGACGGCCTGGGCCATGTCGAGGCCCCGGGCGAGGTTCGCGGCGATCGCCGAGGCGAGGGTGCAGCCCGAGCCGTGGTAGCTGCCCGGCAGGCGCTGCCACGTGTCGGACCGGACGATGCCGTCGCGGTGGTGGAGGGTGTTCACCACCGAGGCGGTGGCGTCGTGCGTGCCCGTGACGAGGACGTACTCGCAGCCGGCATCGAGAAGGCGCCTCGCGCACTCCGCGTGGTCCGGGTCCTCGTCCTCCTCGACGTCGGCGAGCCGGCGAAGCTCCGGGACGTTCGGGGTGACCACCGTGCTCTGCGGCACCAGCAGTTCCCGCAGGGCCGCGACGAGGTCCTCGCCGCCGAACTCGTCACCCCGCCCCGAGGCGAGCACCGGGTCGAGCACGAGCGGGATGTCCGGGTAGTCGGACACCACCTCCGCCACGACCGTGGCGATCTCCGCCGAGGCGAGGACCCCCACCTTGAACGCGACCACGGGGATGTCCTCGAGGATGCAGCGGGCCTGGTCCGCGACCCAGTCCGGGTCGAGCGCGAGGAAGGACTCCACGCCCGCGCTGTCCTGCACGGTGACGGCGGTCACGACCGACAGGGGATGGCAGCCCATGCTGGCGAGCGTGAGGATGTCCGCCTGCAGGCCCGCGCCGGAGGTCGGGTCGGTGGCGGCGAAGGAGAGGACGGCTGGCGGGACGAATGCGGAGGCGGGCATGGAAGCGGGCGGGAGGCGCGGGTTACACTTCGGGATCGCCGAGGCGGGGGGGCTCGGCCCGCCGTCCCGGCGGCCACCACGATCGTGCGGTCTCCCCGTCCGCGCATTCTACCTACAACAGGCGCCCGATCCCCCACCATGTCGACCGCACCCGCCCCCGCCCCCTATCGCACCTGGATGTGCCTGGTCTGCGGCTTCGTCTACGACGAGGCGGCGGGCCTTCCCGACGACGGCATCGCCCCCGGCACCCGCTGGGAGGACGTGCCGGCCAACTGGAACTGCCCGGAGTGCGGCGCCCGCAAGGACGATTTCGAGATGGTCGAGATCTGAAGATTACAACTGCAACAATTCGAAATCGCTTCAAGTTGCAGCGCTTGAGTCTTGTTTTAATTGAACGTATGGCATAGGCTACGACGGCCTAGCGAGCAGCCGCCCCAGAAGCGGCTCCGCCGGGGAGGCCCGGCTCGTCGTATCGTCACGCGTGCGGCTCGTCCGCGGCGCGGACGCATGGCTTCGGCGCCTTGGAAAAGAGAATTTCGAGGAAGGCGTGGCTGAGACCAAGACCCTTGCCGGCGTGCGCGTGATGGTGATCGACGACAGCAACACGATCCGTCGAAGCGCCGAGATATTCCTCATGCAGGCCGGCTGCCAGGTGATCCTCGCCGAGAACGGCTTCGACGCCCTGGCCAAGATCGCCGACCACGCCCCCGACCTCATCTTCGTGGACATCATGATGCCGAGGCTCGACGGCTACCAGACCTGCGCGCTCATCAAGAAGAGCGGAAAGCACCACGCGACGCCGGTGGTCATGCTCTCGTCCAAGGACAGCCTGTTCGACCGCGCGCGCGGCCGGATGGTGGGGTCCGACGAGTACCTCACGAAGCCGTTCACGAAGGAGAGCCTGCTGCGGGCGGTGGAGACGCACCTCGCGCACCGCAGCCCGGCCTGACGCAACGCGAATTCACGTTACGGAGCACTAGCCAATGCCGATCAAGAAAGTCATGGTGGTGGACGATTCCCCCACGGAGCGCGCCTACCTCGAGAACCTCCTGAAGAAGAAGGGCTTCGACGTCCTGCTGGTCGACAGCGGCGAGGCGGCCATCGAGCGCGCCAAGACGGATGCGCCCGATCTCATCCTGATGGACGTGGTGATGCCCGGCCTGAACGGCTTCCAGGCCACGCGGGCCATCACGCGCGACGAGGCGACCAAGCACATCCCCGTCATCATCTGCACGACGAAGGACCAGGAGACGGACAAGATCTGGGGGCTGCGCCAGGGGGCCAAGGACTACGTGACCAAGCCCATCAACGAGGCCGACCTGATCGACAAGATCAAGTCCTTCGGCTGACACGGGCGCACGCCGTGGCCCGACGCACGAGCCTTCGCGAGTTCCAGATCTCGGTAGCCGAGCGGCTGCGCACCGCCTCGACCCGGGCGGCGCTCGCCTCGGCCCTCGGATTCCAGGTCGGGCGCGACAACTGGTTCGTGGCGCTGCACCAGGTGAGCGAGGTGATCCCGGTGCCGGGCATCGAGGAGGTGCCCCTCACGCAGCCCTGGTTCCGCGGCGTGGCGAACGTGCGCGGCAAGCTCTACGGCATCGCGGACTTCAGCGCCTTCCAGTCGGGCGAGGCCATCGCGCCGGGCCCCGAGCGCCGGGTGATCCTGCTGGCCGACCGCCTGGTGGGCGGCGCGGGCCTGCTCGTGAGCCGCATGCTGGGCCTGCGCAATCCCGAGCATTTCACCCCCGCGCCGCGCCCCGAGCAGAGCCCCGCCTGGGTGAGCGCCGTCCATCGGGACGCCGCCGGCGCCGAATGGCACGAGCTCGACCTCGCACAGCTGGCGAAGGAACGCCGCTTCCTGGAGGTCGGCCGGCACTAGGGCGATGCCCGGCGCCGCCGACCGCCCCCCAAGCCGCACGGAGAACACCATGGCAAAAGCTCCCGCCGCAAAACCCAAGTCCTCGTTCGCGGACTTCTTCCGGCGACTCGGTTCGCCGAAGCCGAAGGCGGCCGCTCGGACCGCCGCGGCCGCGTCCTCGACGATGACCAACCTGCCGGCCGCCGGCGGGCCCGAGACGCGGCCCGGGGGCGCCGCCGCGGTGGGGCGCAAGGCCGCGAAGGCGGCGGGCGCGGGCATCGAGCGCTTCCACCTGCCGCTCATCGGCCACCTGCCCGTCACCACGCAGATGAACGTGCTGGGCATCGTCGCCCTGGCGCTGGTCGTGCTCACCGCGCTCATGGTGTACGTCGACGCCAAGGCGCGGGCGCAGAACGCCACGTACGTCACGGTGGCCGCGCAGATGCAGTACCACACGCAGCGCCTCGCCAAGGCGGCGAGCCTGGCGGCGCGCGGCCAGCCCAACGCCTTCGCGCAGGTGCAGGACAGCCGCGACGAGTTCGCCAACTTCCTCAAGATCCTGCGCGAGGGCGGGTTCGCCTTCGACGAGGAGGTGCCGGCCGCCGGCACCACGGCCGAGCTGCGAAGCCGCCTGGACGAGCTCGGCCAGCGCTGGCCCGAGTCCTCGAAGGCCGCCACCGACATCCTCGCGGCGCAGAAGGACCTGGTGGCCCTCGCCCAGAACATCGCCCAGACCCGCGTCGGCTCGGAGGAGATGGCCACCATCTCCCAGGAACTCACCTCGCTCATGAGCCAGTCGGGCTCGCCGCCGGCGCAGGTGCTGCGCGCCAACCGCCTCACCTTCCTCGCCGAGCGCCTGGGCCGCGGCTCCGCGGAGATCCTGGGTGCGGAGACCATCGATCCCGAGGTGCCCTTCCTCATCGGCAAGGACACCAACGACCTGCGCGACCTCCTCAAGGCGCTCGACACCGGAAACGACGCCATGGGGATCGTGCCGATCCGCGACGCCGAGGCGCGGGCCAAGCTCGGCGAGCTGCGCAAGCAGTTCGACGGCTTCGAGAAGAACGTGAGCCCCATCCTTCGCGAGCTGCAGAAGCTGGTCTCGGCCCGCCAGGCCGGGTCGACCCTGGTGGCCGCCTCCGAGCAGCTGCAGGCCGCGGTGGGCCGCCTGCAGGAGGCGCTGCAGGCCGAGAAGAGCGTGGCCACGCTGGTGGCGGTGCTGGTCTTCGCCGTGCTGCTCGTCGTGGTGCTCATCCTGATGGGCCTGGTGTTCCTGGCCGACACGCGGCGCACCGCCGCCGAGGCCGAACGCGAGAACCGCAAGAACCAGGAGGCGATCCTGCGGCTGCTCAACGAGATGGGCGACCTCGCCGACGGCGACCTCACGGTGAAGGCGGAGGTGACCGAGGACATCACGGGCGCCATCGCCGACTCCATGAACTACACCGTCGACGAGCTGCGCAACCTGGTGACGGGGGTGAACAGCGCGGCGATCTCGGTGACGCAGAAGACGGCGCAGGCGCAGACGATCTCCGCCGAGCTCCTGGGCGCCGCCGAGCGGCAGTCGCGGGAGATCGAGGAGACGACCTCGCGCGTGCTCCAGGTCTCGCGCTCGATCTCGGAGGTGTCCTCCACCGCCGAGGAAGGCGCCCAGGTGGCGCAGCGCTCGCTGTCCGCGGCCGACAAGGGGCGTCTCGCGGTGCAGAACTCGATCTCGGGCATGAACGACATCCGCGAGCAGATCCAGGAGACGTCCAAGCGGATCAAGCGGCTGGGCGAGTCCTCGCAGGAGATCGGCGAGATCGTGGAGCTCATCTCGGACATCACGGAGCAGACGAACGTGCTGGCGCTCAACGCCGCCATCCAGTCGGCATCGGCCGGCGAGGCGGGGCGCGGCTTCTCGGTGGTGGCGGAGGAAGTGCAGCGCCTCGCGGAGCG
>JAKOWJ010000341.1 GCA_029781595.1 Pseudomonadota bacterium
AGCATTCCGCCAGCGTTCAATCTGAGCCAGGATCAAACTCTTTAGTTCAATCCCATAAAACTCACAAAGAATCACATGGATTCCAAGTGAGCACTGCAAGATGCTTCAAGCGCCGCCACCTCGCCCCCCTTTCGGAAAGCTCCGTGACGACTCGCGCACCCACAGCACCCACCTCTATCGGCTGTGACTTGTTAAAGAGCGACGGGCGTCCCTTGCCGAGCAAGATGCCTGGAGGGATTTGGTTGCGGGGGCAGGATTTGAACCTGCGACCTTCGGGTTATGAGCCCGACGAGCTGCCAGACTGCTCCACCCCGCGCCCGGTTTTCGTCTCGCGCGGCCCCTTGAAGGCCAACCGCGCGTCGAGAGGGGAGATTATGGCATCTTGTCCGCGAACGCGTCAACGGACTGCCCGCTCCGGCACGGCACGCGGGACCCGTCACCCATGAAATCAAGGATCTAGCCAAGTGCAGCCACCAGACTGGCAGCTGCTGCAGGCCGTGGCCCTGGCCGCGCTGCTCGCGTGGGCGAGCGGACTGCGCCTGTACCTCGTGGTGTTCGCTCTCGGCGTTTCGGCTCGCCTCGGCTACCTCGACCTCCCGCCGGGCCTCGCCATGCTTTCCCACCCCTACGTGATCGGCGCGGCGGGCGTCCTGGTGGCGGTGGAGTTCCTCGCGGACAAGGTGCCCGGCCTCGACAGCGCCTGGGACGCCGTCCACACCTTCGTGCGGATCCCCGCGGGGGCGCTCCTGGCCGCCGGCGTGGCGGGGGACGACCTCACCGCGCTCACCGTGGCCACGGGCCTGCTCGGCGGGACGATCACGGCCGGGACGCATTTCGCGAAGGCCGGCGGGCGCGCCGTGATCAACACCTCCCCCGAACCGGTCTCGAACTGGCTCGCCTCGTTCACCGAGGACGCGATCGTGCTGGGCGGAATCTGGGTCGCGCTCAACCACCCCGCCGTCTTCCTCGCCTCCGTGGCGATATTCGTGGCGTTCTGCGCCTGGTTCGTGGTGGCGTTCTCGCGCTTCGTGCGCGACCGCCTCCGCCGCGCCCCCGCGGCGGCCGTCCGGGAGAGCGCCTCCTAGGCGGGGCGCCGCTCGATCAGCGCCTGCGCGAGCGTGCCCGCGTCGACGTGCTCGATCTCGCCTCCCACCGGCAGGCCGCGCGCAATGCGGGTGACCCCCGGCCCCTTGCCCGCCAGCATCTCCGCGATGTAGTGGGCGGTGGCCTCCCCCTCCACGGTGAAGTTCGTCGCGAGGATCACCTCGCGCACGCCGCCTTCCGTGGCGCGCCTCAGGAGGCGGTCGAGGTGGATCTCCCGGGGCCCGATGCCGTCCAGGGGCGAAAGCCGCCCCATGAGCACGAAGTAGAGCCCGCCATAGCTCTGCGTCTGCTCCATCATCACGAGGTCCCCGGGAGACTCGACCACGCACAGCAGGGACGGGTCGCGCCGGGGCGACGCACAGAGCTCGCACACCTCCGCTTCCGTGAAGGTGTTGCAGCGCGCGCAGTGGCGGATGCGCGCGAGCGAATCGCCCAGCGCGGTCGCGAGGCGCGAGGCGCCCGCGTGGTCCCGCTGCAGCAGGTGGAAGGCCATGCGCGAGGCGGACTTCGGCCCCACGCCGGGAAGGCAGCGCAGCGCCTGGATCAGTTCCTCCAGCGAGTCCGGCGTGCGCATCGAGCGGCCGCCCTCAGAAGGGCAGCTTCATCCCGGGCGGGAGGTTGAGGCCGGAGGTGAAGCCGGCCATCTTCTCCTGGGTCGTGGACTCGACCTTTCGCGCCGCGTCGTTGAACGCCGCCGCCACGAGATCCTCGAGCATGTCCTTGTCCTCCCCGAGCAGGCTCGGGTCGATCGTCACGCGCTTCACGGCGTGCTTGCAGGTCATCACGACCTTCACCAGCCCGGCGCCCGACTGGCCCTCGACCTCGATGGCCTCGAGGCTCTCCTGGACCTTGCGCATGTTCTCCTGCATCTGCTGCGCCTGCTTCATCAGCGCGCCCAGCCCGCCCTTCATCATGACTTGCCTCTCCTGTTCTCGGTTGCGCCGGCCTGCCCCTCGCCCGCCGGCCGGATGGAGGATGCCACGACCTGCGCCCCCATGCCCTCCACGAGGTCCCGGACGAAGGGGTCGCTCTCGATGGCGGCCGTGGCACCCTCGAGCTTGCGCTGCGCCTCCTCGCCGCGGACGGCTGCCACGCTGCGCCCCCGCGTCTCGCCGACCCGCACCGACAGTCGCAGGGCAGCGCCGAACTGCGGCGCCAGCTCCGACCGGAGCCGGTCCTGGTAGGACTTCTCCGCGTATAGGCGGTGCCCCTCCGGGAGCACGAGCCGCAGGTGGTTCGCCTCGAAGGACTCGAGCTCCGCGTGCTTGGCGAGCAGTCCCGCCATCCCGCTGAGGCTCTGACCTTCCACGAAGGCCGCCCAGTCGCCGGCGAAAGGCGGGACGGCCCGGGGCCCGGCCGTGGTCGCCTCCTGCGCGGGAGGGGCAACCGGGGTCGCCGCGGCGGCCGAGGCGCGGGACTCGACCGCCGCCGCGGAGGCCTGACGCTCGCCGCCGGGCGCGCGCGCGGCCTGGCCGGCCATCCCGAAGGAGAGCATGCGCATCACCGCCATGTCGAAGCCGGCCGTCTCGTCCGGCGCGAGCGGAAGGTCGCGCCGACCGAGCACGGCGACCTGGTACATCACCTGCACGCGCCCGGGATCGAGCGAGGCGGCCAGCGCCTCGATGCGCGGCGTGTCGGGATCTTCCGGCGGAAAGCGGGCGCCGTGCTGCACGGCCGCGACGCGGTGAAGGACCGCGGCGAGATCCTGCAGCGCCTGGTCGCAGGACAGGCCCCGCTCGGTGATCCGGCCCGCTTCCGCCAGGGCACCTGGCCCGTCCGCCGCGGCCACCCGCTCGAGGAGCGGCCACACGAGCTCTCCGCCGACGGCGCCGAGCATCTCCGCCACCCGGGCCGCGCTCACGCGCCCCGACCCGAACGCGATCGCCTGGTCGGTGAGGCTCAGGCCGTCCCGCACGCTGCCCCCGGCGGCCCTCGCCAGCTGGACGAGCGCCGGCTCCTCGAACTCGATCCCCTCGGCCTGCAGCACGCGGCCGAGGTGCCCCGCGATCACCGGCGGCGGCAGCGACTTCAGGTTGAACTGCAGGCAGCGCGAAAGCACGGTGACCGGCAGGCGCTGCGGGTCGGTGGTGGCCAGGATGAACTTCACGTGCTCCGGCGGCTCCTCGAGCGTCTTGAGCATCGAGTTGAACGCATGCCGCGAGAGCATGTGCACTTCGTCGATGATGTAGACCTTGAAGCGCCCGGCCACCGGCATGTACTGCGCGGTGTCGAGGAGCTCGCGCATCTCGTCGACCTTGGTGTTGGTCGCCGCGTCCACCTCGAGCATGTCCACGAAACGGCCTGCGTCGATCTGCGTGCACGCGCCGCACGTGCCGCACGGCCGGGACGAAACGCCCTTCTCGCAGTTGATCGACTTGGCCAGGATCCGCGCGAGCGTCGTCTTGCCCACGCCGCGCGTGCCGGTGAACAGGTACGCGTGGTGCAGGCGCCCGCTGTCCAGCGCGTTGGCCAGGGCGGTGACCACGTGGCCCTGCCCGACCAGCTGGTCGAATGCCTTGGGGCGCCACTTGCGCGCGAGGACCTGGTACGTCATGGATTCGTCCGGCCGAGACGCCCGCGGAATGCGCGGGCGGGGAATTCGGAAAGGCGAGCCTGACCCCCGGCACTTGAAGGAATCGACTGTGGCTGCTTCGTTCCCGACCTGACCAGGTTCGCCGCCCCTCAATGCGGGGAGGCCCGCCGCCGGGGATTATCGCACATCGCCACGGTCGCCGGCCGCGCACGTCCGGAACCCGGCGAAGACGTCTTCGCGTTGCGGCAGGTAGAAGTTGCGCCATCGGCCGTGCACGAGCCGCGAGCGGGTCGCGAACGAGCCACCGCGCAGCACGGCGTGGTCGCCGAACCACGGGGCCGAGTACTCGGCGTAGGCGTCCGTCTCGAAGCCCGGGTACGGCAGGAAGGCCGAATCCGTCCACTCCCACACGCCGCCGATCATCATCGCCAGCCCGTGCGACGACGGTGCGGGGTCGGGGAAAGGCGCCGGCCTCGGCAACCGGTAATCCAGTCCCGCCGCTTCCGCGGGCGGGGCTTCGCCCCAGGGAAAGCGGACCGCCCGGCCCCCGCCTCGTGCCGCGAATTCCCACTCGCTCTCCGTCGGCAGCCGCCGCCCGGCCCACCGGCACCACGCTTGCGCCTCGTGGCGGGAGACCTGCACGACGGGGTCCTCCTCCCGCAGCGGCTCGACCGAGTCGAACCAGCGCATCGACCACCGGCCCGCCTCCCGGCGCCAGTTGCGCGGGGCGCGCGTGCCGCGGGCATCGCGCCATCGCCGCCCCTCCTGCGTCCAGAACGCGTCGCGCGAATATCCGTCCGCCTCGACGAAGGCGAGGAACTCGCCGTTGGTGACCGGGTGGGAGGCGATGGAGAAAGCGTCGACGCGGACCTCGTGCGCCCACTTCTCGTTGTCGAACGCGTGCTCGCCGTCGTCGGGGCTCGCTCCCTGCAGGAACGTGCCGCCGCCGAACGCGACGTCGCGGGGCGGCGCGGCCGGTGCGGGCGAGGCCACCGACACGTGCGGGCGCCGGGGCGCCGGCAACCCGAGCGTGTGCAGCGTCATGAGGAGCGCCTCGCCGTGCATGTCCTCGTGGAAGAGCGCCAGGCGAAAGCGGTGGCGGTCGTCCTCTCGGCTCGCCGCCAGGTCGTCGAGCGTGTCCGCGAGCGCGCCCTCCAGGTAGCGGTGGATGCCGTCGAGATCCGGCAGCGCGAGCGACCACCGCGAATCGTGCGGGACGGTCCGCGAGTCGAACAGGGCATCGGCCGCGGCGAGCCGGGATGCGCGCCGTGCGCCCGAGGGATCGTCGGGACGCCAGCGCAGGCAGAAGAACTCCTGGAAGTACGCCACGTGGCCCAGTTCCCACAGCGGCGGGTTCACGATGTCGAGCATCGGGAAGCGCCACTGCGCGCCTTCCAGGTGCGCGTAGATCGACAGCGTATACTCGCGGGACTCGCGCAGCGCCCCCGCCAGTGCCTCGACCTCGTTGAGCATGGTCTCCCCGTCCCGCTCCCGCCCCGTGGCGCTCATCGTGACGCCCGGCACGCCGCAGGCCAACAACGGCAACTGGCGAACCGCGCATCGCTGGTCCGGCTACCTCGCCGGCGTCTCGAGGGCGATTGTACAGACCGAGTGGCGGGGAGAGGACGCCGACGTCGTGATCGCCCTGCACGCCCGTCGCAGCGCCGACTCCATCGCCCGCGTGAAGGCCGCGCGACCCGACATCCCGCTCGTGGTCGTGCTCACGGGCACGGACCTCTACCGCGACCTGCCGCAAGGCGACACGCCGGCGCAGCGCTCCGTCGAGCTCGCCGATCGTCTCGTCGCCCTCCAGGACGACGCCCCGAGGTTCCTCGATGCGCGGCTCCGGCGCCGGTGCGACGTCATCTTCCAGTCCTGCCCGCGCCTGGCCGCCGGGCCGAATCGCGCGCGCGCCGTGGATTTCGTGGCGGTGGGCCACCTGCGCGACGAGAAGGACCCGCGCACGCTGTGGCGCGCGATGGCGCTCCTGGACCCGGCGCTCGCGGTGCGCGTGCGCCACGTCGGCGACGCGCTCGACCCCGCCCTCGGCCGCGAGGCGGGCGAGCTCATGGCGCGCGAGCCCAGGTTCCGGTGGCGGGGCGCCCTGCCCCACGGCCTCGCGCGCATCGCGATCCGCTGCGCCGACGTGCTCGTCCACCCGTCGCGGATGGAGGGCGGCGCCAACGTCGTCGTCGAGGCCGTGATGTCCGGCACGCCGGTGATCGCGAGCCGCATCTCCGGCAACGTGGGCATGCTGGGCCGCGACTATCCGGGCTACTTCGAGCCGGGCGACGCGCGCGCCCTCGCCGCGCTCGTGGAGGCGGCGGCGCGCGAACCGCGTTTCCTGGGCGGCCTGCGCGAGGCCTGCGACGCGCGGCGCCCGCTCTTCTCGCCCGCCCGCGAGAAGCGCGCGGTCCGCGCGCTGCTCTCCACCCGCGTCCGGCGTGGACCGGGCTAGAATGCGGTGAAGAACCCTGGGGGAACCGAGATGGACATGCAGATCAGGCTGACCCAGTTCAGCCACGGCGGAGGCTGCGGCTGCAAGATCGCGCCCGGCGTGCTCGAGCGCATCCTGTCGAAGGCCGCGCCCGCGCTCGTGCCGCCGCAGCTGCTCGTGGGCATCGAGACGGCCGACGACGCCGCCGTGTACCAGGTCAACGACACGCAGGCGATCGTCGCGACCACGGACTTCTTCATGCCGATCGTCGACGACCCGTTCGACTTCGGCGCCATCGCCGCCACCAACGCCATCTCCGACGTCTACGCCATGGGCGGCCAGCCGCTGTTCGCGCTCGCGCTCGTGGGCATGCCGGTGGGCAAGATCCCGCTCGAGACGATCCGCCGCATCCTCGAGGGAGGCGAATCCGTGTGCGCCCGCGCGGGCATCCCCATCGCCGGCGGGCACACGATCGACTCGGTGGAGCCGATCTACGGGCTGGTGGCCATCGGCCTGGTCGACCCGCGCAACCTCAAGCGCAACGCCGGCGCGAAGCCGGGCGACCGCCTGGTCCTGGGCAAGCCCCTGGGGGTCGGGATCTACAGCGCCGCGCTGAAGAAGGGCCGGCTCGACGACGCCGGGTACTCGGCCATGATCGACAGCACCACGCGCCTGAACACGCCGGGGACTGCCCTGGGCCGGCTCGAGTCGGTCCACGCGCTCACCGACGTCACCGGCTTCGGCCTGCTCGGGCACCTGCTCGAGATCTGCCGCGGCTCCGGCGTGCGCGCGAGCCTGGACTGGCCGGCCATCCCGCTGCTCCCGGGCGCGCTCGAGCTGGCGCGCGAAGGCTTCACCACAGGCGCGTCGGGACGCAACTTCGAGGGCTACGGCGAGCGGGTGAGCCTCGCTGCGGGACGGGACGAGTCCGTCCGCGCCGTCCTCACGGACCCGCAGACCAGCGGGGGCCTGCTCGTCGCCTGCGATCCCTCGGGCGTCGAGGAGGTGCTGGGGGTCTTCCGGGCGCAGGGGTTCGGCCATGCGGCGGTCGTGGGAACCGTGGAGGCCGGCGAGCCCGGCGTGCACGTCGCGTAGCGGGAGGCGCGCGAGCGTGCGCACGAGAAGGCATCCGCAGCGCGGGACGGTCGCCGGGGCGCTCCCCGACGCGGGATCGCTCGCGGAGCGCTTCGTCGCGGTCCGCGCCCGCACGGAGGCCCTGGCGAAGCCCCTTTCCCCGGAGGACTGCGCGTTGCAGTCGATGCCGGACGCGAGCCCCGTCAAGTGGCACCTCGCCCACACCACGTGGTTCTTCGAGACCTTCGTCCTCGAACGGCACCAGGCCCGGTTCCGGCCTTTCGACCCGGCCTTCCGCGTTCTCTTCAACTCGTACTACCACGCGGTCGGCGACCGGCACCCGCGCCCCGAGCGGGGGCTCGTCTCGCGTCCCGACCTCGCGAATGTCCTCGCCTACCGCGCGCACGTGGATCACGCCATGCACTCGCTGCTGGACGGGCTCGATCCGGCCTCGCCCGCGGCCGCGCTGGTCGAGCTGGGCGTGCACCACGAGCAGCAGCACCAGGAGCTCGTCCTCACCGACCTCAAGCACCTTTTCTCGCGCAATCCCCAGCGGCCCGCGTACCGGCCGTCATGGCCGCTCGCCTCCGTGCGGCCCGCGCGCGCGAAGTGGCTCACCCACGCGGGCGGCGTCGTCGAGATCGGTCACGCGGGCGGCACGTTCGCCTTCGACAACGAGTCGCCGCGCCACGAGGTGCTCGTGGCGCCGTTCGAGATCGCGACGCACCCGGTGACGCACGGCGACTTCCTCGCGTTCATCGAGGACGGCGGCTACCGGCGCCCGGAGCTCTGGCTCTCGGCGGGATGGGACACCGTGTGCGCAGAAGGCTGGGAGGCGCCCCTCTACTGGGAGCGCCGTGACGGCGAGTGGCGGACCTTCACCCTGCACGGGATGGCGCCGGTCGACCCGGGCACGCCCGCCTGCCACGTGAGCTTCTACGAGGCCGAGGCCTTCGCGCGATGGGCCGGCGCCCGGCTGCCGACCGAGGCCGAGTGGGAAGTCGCGGCCGCCGGCGGGAAGATCGAGGGCAACTTCCTCGAAAGCGGGGCCTTCCACCCCCTGCCGCCCCGGGGCGAGCCGGACCCGGGCCGCCCGGCGCAGCTCTTCGGCGACGTATGGGAGTGGACGCGCAGCGACTACTCGCCGTACCCCGGCTTCCGGGTCGCAGAGGGCGCCGTGGGCGAGTACAACGGCAAGTTCATGTGCGGGCAGTACGTGCTGCGCGGCGGCTCGTGCGCCACGCCGGCCTCGCACATCCGCCCGACCTACCGCAACTTCTTCCCGCCGCAGGCCCGGTGGCAGTTCTCCGGGCTGCGCCTCGCGCGGGACGCCTGAGCCGCCCTCAGGACGCGAGGAACACGAAGTAGGGCTGCTGCGCGGACTCCCAGCGCCGGACCGCTCCGAAGCCCGCGGCCGCGAGCAGCGCCTCGAATCCCTCGGGCGAATACTTGTAGGAGCTCTCCGTGTGGATGCGCTCGCCCGCGGGGAAGCGGCGCGGCTCGCCGTCGAGATGCACCACCTGCTCGCGCAGGCTCTCCAGGTGCATCTCCACCCGCCCGAGCGCCTCGTCGTAGCGGCCGACGTGCCCGAACGCCGCCGGAGCGAAATCGAAGCCGAAGCGCACGTTGAGGTGGCGCAGCATGTTCCGGTTGAACGCCGCGGTGACGCCGGCCGCGTCGTCGTAGGCCGCCTCCAGCACGGCCTTCTCCTTGCGGCCGTCCACGCCGATGAGGAGCGCGCTCCCCGGCCGCCGCGCGCAGTATCCGCGGACCCGGCCAAGGAAGGCCGTGGCCTCCTCCGGCGTGAAGTTGCCGATGCTCGAGCCGGGGTAGAAGAAGAGCGCCGGCGTGTCGTCGAGCGCGCCGTCCAGGTCCAGCACGCGCGAGAAATCGGTGGCGACGCCGGCCATGGGAAGGTCCGGGAAGTCCGGCGCGAGTCCTCCGAGCGCCGAGGCGATCTCGTGGATGGCGATGTCGACGGCCACGTACCGCGAGGGCCGCAGCGAGGCCAGCCACTGCCGCGCCTTCGCGCAGTCGCCGGCGCCGAGGTCCACGAACTGCCGGCCCCGGCCGGCCGCCTCGGCGATTTCGCGGCGGTGCCGCTCGAATATCGCCGCCTCCGTCCTCGTGGGGTAGTACTCCGGCAGGCGGCAGATGGCCCCGTAGAGCGCGCAGCCCACTTCGTCGTAGAAGTACTTCGGCGCGATGCGGGCGGGGCGGCCGCGCAGGCCCTCCACGACGTCGCGGCGCTCCGCGTCCGAATCCAGGGCCAGCCGGTCGATGAGCCGTGCGCCGTCCATCTTCGCGTCCTCAGCGCGAGGCGGAGGTGGGCGGGTTTCTCGGCAGCAGGGCGCGGATGGTCGCCTCGAGGCCTTCGCCCAGGTCCAGCTCGCCTTCCGTGTGCAGGCGGATGCGTCCCGTCGCGTCGACCACGAAGGTCGTGGGAAGGGCGCGCACGCCCCACGCATCCGCGGCGGACTTGTCGCGGTCGAGGAGCACCACGAGGTCCAGGCCCGTCCGGCGCAGGAAGGCCGCCACGCGCTCGGGCGATTCGCCCTGGTTCACCGCCAGCAGCTCGAATCCGCGCCCCGCGAGGCGCTCGCGCAGGCGGGCCAGCGCCGGCATCTCGTCCACGCAGGGCGCGCACCAGGTGGCCCAGAAGTTCACGAGCACGACGCGGCCCCGCAGGCGCGCGAGGTCCACGCTCTCCCCCGCCGGGGTGCGCAGGGCGAGGCGAGGGGCGGCCGCCCCGCCACTGCCGCCCCCGTCCGCGAGGACGGGCACCGGCGCCAGCGCGAGCCACGCGGCCAGGAGGATCGGACGGGCGTCGACTGCCATGCCGGCACCGTGCTCCCGAGCCAGGGCCGGCTCAGATCTCCCGCGCCGTGATCTTGTACCGGAAGTTGTCCGGGTCGAGGCTGTCGAGCCGGCCGTCGGCCGTCTCGCATTGCGGGTACATGAGGAACGGCACGGGCGCGCCCGACGAGCCGGGCAGCTTCACGTCGTGCGCGAAGTTGTAGGCGAGCCAGTTCATCTCCCACGAGCCGAAGAGGCGCGCGCGCGCCTTCGTCACCTTCGCGTCGTCCAGGGCCAGGTTGCCCGGCGGCTCCTCGAGGACGACCTTGCGCACGTCGGCCGGATCCACCGGGACCCAGCCGTGGCCCGAGAGGTGCACCTCCGCGCGGCAGTGCTGCGCCTTGCTGATGACCTCGGTTCCCGCCCCCAGGCTCTTGTAGCCGTACGCCGACTTGGCCACGCGCACCCCGTAAACGTCGCGCGCCGGCAGGCCCGCCGCCCTCGCGAGGCCGACGTAGAGGGAGTTGAGGTCGGCGCACTTGCCGCTGAGGTTGCGCGACTCGAGCATGTAGCGGATGTCGCCCGTTCCGCAGCCGCGCGTCTTGGGGTCGCGGAAGGTGTTGTCGCAGATCCACTCGTAGATGGCCCGGGCCTTGTCCACGTCCGAACGCGCGCCCTTGGTGATGTCCTTCGCCGTGGCGGCCACGATGCCGTCGGTCGGCAGGAGCTTCGTCGGCGCGAGGAAACGCTCCAGCTCCGCGCGGCTGGCCGTGTCGCCCTCCGGCTTCGAAAGGTCCACCGCCACGTCCCGCGTGGCGAAGCGGCTCACGATGGTGATGGCGGGCTTCGCGCCCTGCGCCCATTCCGCCCACACGAGCCCCAGGCCCCAGTGGGCATCGGAGGCGACTCGCCCTTCCGCCCCTTCCGCGTTGAACACCGTGCCGAGCGACTTCTGGTAGGGCGTGTCCACCGTGAGCGGGGTCGGGACCCAGACCCGGGTCGTGCCGGCGGGCTTGAGGACCTCCACACGCGTGGTCACCTCGAAGGTGCGCCACCGGTCGGTCGGCGACTGGGCGAAGGCCCGGGTGGCGGTGGCGGGGAGGAGCAGGCCCGTGGAGGAGAGGCCGGCGAAGCGGAGGAAGTCGCGTCGATGCATGGAAGGTCCTTTCACTCGGTCGGATTTCGGAACGGCGATCGCGGGCGCGGGCCGCGGCCCGTGGGGGCCAGCGGGGAACATTGGAGGGTTCTCTTCGTGCGAGAACGGCTCGGGACGATCATGGACGCTCCGGGAGAGGGCGGACGGCTGGCCGCTGCGGACATGATAGTGGATACGATTCTCGTTGTGAGGCGGATCTCGCCCCGGCCGCTGATGCGCCGCAGCATCGGCCCCGGGCCTCGGCTAGAATTCCGGTTTTCGCTCGACGGCCGCACGACACCGACCGCGGCCCGTTCCCCACCGCCATGGCAGCCCGCGACATGTCCCCCTCCTCCGAACTCGTCCTTTCCTTCGGCATCGGCTTCGACGACTTGCACGACGCCGAGGGACTCGCCCGGCTCGACGCGCGATTCCTCGACTTCCTGCAGGCGGCGGACCCGGACCTTCGCGGCCGCCTCGAATCGGCGCGCGCGACACCCGGCGACCTGGCCCCCAAGGCGGAGGCCGAGCTCCTGCTCGCGCTCGCCCCGGTGCTGGACGACTTCCTCGCGCAGCTCTTCGGGATCCGCGCGGAAGTCGACCGGCTCGTGGCGAGCCACGCCGGCAGCGAGCCCCTCTTTCGCGTGAAGCGCAAGTTCGTGCAGCGGCGCGCCATGCTCAAGGTGAAGGCGGACGAGGCCGCCACGCTCGACGGCCCGGCGCTGGAAGCTGGCCTCGCGGAGCGCCTGGGCCGGCCCTTCGAAGAACTGGCGTTCTCGCGCGCCGTGCTGGAGTGGCAGGCCGACGAGGCGGCGCACGCCGACGACCTCGCGCTCGCCGAGCGGTACTGCGCCTGGTCGGCGCACACGCCCGAGGGGCGCCGCCGCCACCGCGGCGGCGTGCTGTTCAAGCCTCCGCAGAAAGTCGAGCCGCTGGCGCTCGTGCCGGTCGACACCGACACCTCCGCGGGCTACGCGGTGCACACGCTCCACCACCTGCGCCGCCGCGAGGGCTTCGCGCTCACCGATGCCGGCATGGACCTCACGGCCGCGCTGGGCGAGACGAACTACTGCATCTGGTGCCACGAGCAGGGCAAGGACTCCTGCTCGAAGGGGCTGCGCGAGAAGCCCGGCGACGACGGCCGTGCCGCGTTCAAGAAGAGCCCGTTCGGCGTGCCGCTGGCCGGGTGCCCCCTGGAGGAGCGCATCTCGGAATTCCAGAAGCTCAAGAGCGAGGGCGTGGCGCTCGCCGCGCTGGCGATGATCACGGTCGACAACCCGCTGGTGTGCGCCACGGGCCACCGCATCTGCAACGACTGCATGAAGTCGTGCATCTACCAGCGGCAGGACCCGGTGAACATCCCCCAGGCCGAGACCCGGACGCTCAAGGACGTGCTGGCCCTGCCCTGGGGCTTCGAGATCTACTCCCTCCTCACGCGCTGGAACCCGCTCAGCCTTCGCCGCCCCGTGCCGCGGCCGGCCACCGGCAAGCGCGTGCTCGTGGTCGGCATGGGCCCGGCCGGATTCACCCTCGCGCACTACCTGCTGAACGACGGCCACGCGGTGGTGGGCATCGACGGCCTGAAGATCGAGCCCCTGCCCCCGGAGCTCTCCGGCGTGGACGCGGCCGGCCGGCGGGTGCCCTTCCGCCCCGTCCGCGACATCGAGTCGCTGCGCGAGCCCCTCGGGGAGCGCGTCATGGCGGGCTTCGGCGGCGTGGCCGAGTACGGCATCACCGTGCGCTGGGACAAGAACTTCCTGAAGGTCGCGCGCCTGCTCGTGGAGCGGCGCCGCGCGTTCGCGCTCTTCGGTGGCGTGCGCTTCGGCGGCACCGTGACGGCGGAGCAGGCCTTCGCGATGGGATTCGACCACGTCGCGCTGGCCGCCGGCGCGGGCAAGCCCACCGTGCTGGAGCTTCCCAACGGCCTTGCGCGCGGCGTGCGCACGGCCTCGGACTTCCTCATGGCGCTGCAGCTCACCGGGGCCGCGCGGACGGACTCCATCGCCAACATGCAGCTTCGCCTGCCCATCGTCGTGGTGGGCGGCGGCCTCACGGCCATCGACACCGCCACGGAGTCCCTCGCCTACTACCCGGTGCAGGTCGAGAAGTTCCTCGCGCGCCACGAGGCCCTCTGCGCCGAGCGCGGGGAAGCGGCCGTCGAGGCCGCCTGGCGCGACGAGGAGCGGGAGATCGCCTGCGAATTCCTCGCGCACGCGCGCGCCATCCGCGCGGAGCGGGCGGCCGCGGCCGCCGAGGGCCGCGAGGCCCGCGTCCTGGAGCTGCTGCAGTCCTGGGGAGGCTCCACCATCGCCTACCGCAAGCGCATGGTCGACAGCCCCAGCTACACGCTGAACCACGAGGAGATCGAGAAGGCCCTCGAGGAGGGCATCCGCTTCGCCGAGGGCCTCACGCCCGTGCGGGTCGACGTGGACGCCTTCGGGCACGCCTCGGCGCTCGTCGTGCGCGCGGGCGACGCCGAGCACGCGCTGCCCGCCCGCAGCATCCTGGTGGCGGCCGGCACGCAACCCAACACGGTGCTCGCCCGCGAGGACGCGGCGCACTTCGCCCTCGACGGAAAGTACTTCCGCGCCATCGACGAGGAGGGCCGGCCCGTGACGCCGGAGCGCTCCGCCAAGCCCGCCGTGCCGGCGGTGCTGCTGTCGCGGGACGCCGAGGACCGTTACGTGAGCTTCTTCGGCGACCTGCACCCGTCCTTCTCCGGCAACGTGGTGAAGGCCATGGGCTCGGCCCGGCAGGGCTTCCCGGTGGTGAGCCGCGTGCTCGACCGGCGCCCGTCACGGCCCGCCGCGGACGCTGAGGCCTTCCTCGAGCGCCTGAACGGCCAGCTGCGGGCCACGGTGCACCGCGTCGAGCGCCTCACGCCCACCATCGTCGAGGTCGTGCTGCACGCCCCGCTGGCCGCCCGCCAGTTCAGGCCGGGCCAGTTCTACCGGCTGCAGAATTTCGAGACGCACGCGCCGCGGGTGGACGGCACGCGCCTCGCCATGGAGGGCCTCGCGCTCACCGGCGCCTGGGTGGACCGCGAGCAGGGCCTCGTGTCGACGATCGTGCTGGAGATGGGCGGCTCGAGCGACCTGTGCGCCATCCTGCGGCCCGGCGAGCCGGTGATCCTCATGGGGCCCACGGGAACGCCCACCGAGACGCCGGCCGGCGAGACGGTGGTCCTCGCGGGCGGAGGGCTGGGCAACGCCGTGCTCTTCTCGATCGGCGCGGCGCTTCGCGAGGCGGGCTCGCGCGTCCTCTACTTCGCGGGGTACAAGAAGGCGATCGACCGCTACAAGGTCGAACAGATCGAGGCGGCCGCCGACGAGGTGGTGTGGTGCTGCGACGAGGCGCCGGGCTTCGCGCCGGGGCGTCCGCAGGACAAGTCCTTCCACGGCAACATCGTCCAGGCGATGCTCGCGCACGCGCAGGGCCGGCTGGGTCCGCCGGCGGTGGCGCTGAAGGACGCGGATCGGCTCGTGGTCATCGGGTCCGACGCGATGATGGCGGCCGTGGCCGGCGCTCGCCACGACGTGCTCGCGGCGCACCTGAAGCCCGCGCACGTGGCCATCGGGTCCATCAACTCGCCGATGCAGTGCATGATGAAGGAGATCTGCGCGCAGTGCCTGCAGCCGCACCGCGACCCGGTGACGGGCGAGAGGAGCTACGTTTTCTCCTGCTTCAACCAGGACCAGGAACTGGACCGCGTGGACTTCCGCGGCCTGCGCGATCGCCTGGGCCAGAACGGGGCGCAGGAAAAGCTCACGGCGCAGTGGATCGACCGCTGCCTGCGCCTCGCGGGATTGCGGCCGGGCGCGTGAGGCGGCCGCGCGGGACGGCTGCGGCGCCGTCCCGCGCCGGGGGGCTCACATCCGGTTGGCGCTCTGCGCCACCGCCGACTCGACCGGAATGCCGCTCGCCGCCACCATCCGCAGGCTGAGGTTCAGCACGAACGGGTAGGACGGCTGCACCTTGTCGACCTCCACGTTGGCGAGCTGCACCCGCACGCGGTACGTCATCGCGCGGTAGGTAAGGGGCAGGTGGCATGCCATGCGGGGGTCGCGCTGCCAGCCGGGCGGCGGGGCGGCGCGGGTAGCCGCGCAGACCTCCTTGCCGGCCGAATCGATGACGCTCAGCCGGAAAACGCCGGGCCCCGTGTCCTCCTCGCCGCCCCCGCTGCTGCCCCCTTCCGCGGCCGTGACCGTCCCGTGCACTTCGGTGTTCATGCGGTAGATGTCCGCGTCCAGGCTGGCGAGCAGGAGGTCGCCGTACCCGGAGCTCGTGAACGTCCACTCGGCGAATGACACCTGCGGTGGCGCCGCGTACTTGAGCACGCCCGCGATCGACTTCACGTCGCCCTCGCGAACCACCTGCGCCATCCCGTTTCCGGCCAGCAGGCCGAGTTGCGCCAGCGCGACCGCACCGATCATCGCGATTCTTCTCATGGGGAACCCCTTCGGTTGCGAACCTGCGTTGCGAACCGTCGCCGCGGGTCCGGCAGCCGGCTTCCGGCCGTGGCGGCGAAGGCGGCAGGGGGCGGCGCCCGGAACGCCCCGCGACGGGGACGGCGATGGATTCGTCCCGCGGGCGACCCGCTGCCTCTGGCGCGTTCCCCCTCGCCCCACGGGCCGGCGTTGCGCCGGCCCATGCCTGCAAGCGCGCTACGTCCCACGATAGGCAGGCGCGCGTGCGGTGCCGTGACCCCGGTCAAGTCCGCTGCGCGAGAGGCCGGCGGGTGGGACCATCGTCCCACGCGCGCGTCAGCCCGCGCCCAGGCGCAGGAAGTCTCCGACGCACCGGGCGAGGTGGCGGTACCCCGCGGCATTCGGGTGGTTGTCCCTCGCGAAGTAGAGGCCCGGCGCCAGCGGGCAGCGATCCAGCACCCGCAGTTCGTCGATGCGCAGCTCCTCCAGCAGGTCCCCGAGCTCCACCGTGTAGCGGCCCTCGGCGGACTCGTACTTGTCGGGAACGAGCACGAGCCGGATCGGCGTGTCCGGGAAGTCGCGGCGGATCCGGCGCAGCGCCTCGACGTTGGGCTGGTAGGACCGCAGGCGGGCGAGCACGTTGCCCGCAGGGGGCAGGCGCGCGAGGAAGCGCAGCAGAGCCGATCGCCGCAGCAAGTCCCGCAGCGCCGAGGGCCGGGACGCGTAGCGCGCACGGACGGCCGCCGCCCGCTCCCGCAGCCGCGCGGGAGAATCGTCCACCTCCGCGCGATGGAACGCGGGCGGGTGCCGCTCGCACGTCGAGTCGGCGTCCTGCGCCAGGCACAGGTGCACGCCGTCCTCGCGCGCCAGCGGGCGCCACAGCGGCCGGTAGAAGTCGTCCGAGGTCGCCACGATGACGATTTCCGGGATCGCCGCCACCGGGCGGAAGCTCGCCAGGGCGCGCTCGAAGTGCATCACGCCACCCGCGGGAGCCCCCAGGCCGTACAACGCGGCACCCGACGCCCCTCGCAGCCTCGCCACCCAGGGCTCGCCCCCCTCGGCTCCGACGCTGTAGGAGTCGCCCACGATCACCACCGTGCGCCGGCCGGCCGCCGCAGGCAGCGGGTAGTCCGCTTCGTCGACGTAGCCCAGGTTGTTCGTGCGGAAGCGCACGTCGTATTCGAGGCCCTGCGTCGTGTCGAGGGCGTATCGCACGACCGTCCGCGGCAGGAAGCGGACGGCACCGAGACCGTCGGCACGCATGGCCGGGCTCACCAGGATCACCCCGAGGTCGTCGTCGAGCTGGCGTGGGTGAAGCACGCGCACGGCGAGCTCCCCGGCCCCCAGCGCCGAAACCAGCACCCCGATCGCGAGGAGGGAACCCGCCAGAAGCGCGCGCGTTTGCATCGAGGCTCCGGCGCCGGCGAGGTGTCGGCGGGACGCGCCCGGGCCGGGCGCGCCTTCCGCTCGCGGCGCGAAGCGATGGTAGCCGATCGGCTCGGCGCGAGCCGGCGCGACCGACTTGAACCGCGCGGGCACGGCGATCGACTCAGGGCATGCGCCACCCCGCCCGCCGCCGCCTCCTCACGCTGGCCGTGGCCTGCGGGCTTTCCGCGGCCACGCCCGTGACCGCCCAGGTCACCCGGACGGCGGGCCCCGCCCTCTCCAGCCTGCCCGTCCTTGTAGCCACGCCGCGCATATCCGCGACGGGCACCGTGGCGAGCTTGCCCGCACGGATCGGCACCGCGGCCATTCACGCCAAGGGCACCGTGGTCGACCTGCCGGCCCAGCTCACCACCGCCGCGGTGCGCGCTGCCGGCGCCGTTTCGAACCTGCCGGCCCAGCTCACCACCGCCGCGGTGCACGCCACCGGCACAGCCCCAAACCTGCCGGCACAGCTCACCACCGCATCCGTTCACGCCACGGGCACGGCGCCGCCTTCTCCACCCACACGCTCTCGGGAGCTCCGATGAAACGCAGCCTCTCCGTCGCCCTCGCCGTCCTCGCGGCCGCCGCCTGCCCGCCCGCCTGGGCCGACAAGACGGTGAATTTCAACATCCCGGTCACGCTCACGGATCTCGACCCGCAGGTCACGGGCTTCTTCATGGCCTGCGCCATCAAGAGCCCGACCAGCCTGCTGGCCAGCCGCAATGGCACCGTCACCCCCCTGGTGAATCGCTCCTATTCCGGGACCGTCAGCGTGGCGGTGACGGTGGCCGACGCCGACGTCGGCAACGCGAAGTCCTGGACCTGCACCCTGCGCCTGACCACGCCCGGCCTGCCTACCGGCGCCACCCCCAACAGCCCATCGGCCGCCTGGTCCGCCGTCGCGCCAGGCGCGGTGACCTACGTCAGCGGGAACTTCTGAGGACGGGCAGGAACCGCTCAGCGCACGGCGAGGAGCTCGACCTCGAAGACAAGTGTCGCGTTCGGCGGGATGACCCCGCCCGCGCCCCGCGCGCCGTAGCCCATCTCCGGCGGGATGACGAGCGTGCGCCTGCCGCCCACCTTCATGCCGGCCACGCCCTCGTCCCAGCCTTGGATGACCTGGCGGGCACCGAGGTGGAACCCGAAGGGCTCGTCGCGATCGCGGGAGCTGTCGAACTTGCGGCCGCGGCCCTCGGGCTGCGCGGGATCGTGCAACCAACCGGTGTAGTGGACCTGAACGTACCCACGCGCTTCGGCGCCGGTACCGACCACCACGTCGATCATCTCGAGACCTGCCATGGAACCCCCTGTCGTTGCGCACCCGCGTCGGGCGGAGCGCCAGACTACTCGACAATGCGCCGGGAGACGAATCGATCGCACTGCCGGTCGAATGTGGCCCTCGCTTTCGGCAACCGGGTGGTCGACCGCAAGCTAGGAGGCCGGGGCGAGGCCCACCCTCCTGCGCATCGCGACCCAGACGGCCAGGGCCGCCGCGGCGAGGATCGTCGTGACCAGCGCCTCGATCCACCGGTCCGCGCCGGTCGACATGCGGCACCGTCGCGCGTGGTCCTCGGCTGTCATGCACCGGGCCGTGACGTGCTGGCCGGGATCCCAGTGGTGGAAGGCCGAGACGGAGATCCGGTGATTCCGGTCGTCGGCCCCCAGGTCGAGCGCCACGAGCCCACGCTCGACCTTCGTGACCGTCGCGGCCATGTCGACGCCCTTCCAGGTGAACATCACCTGGCGCCCAAGCGAATAGATCGAGATCGCGCCCAGCAGAAGACCCACCGCCAAGGCGATCCGGCCGATCGTGGACAGGCGGCCCGTGTCCTGCCAGGGATTCGACGCGAATGGCGCGTCGGGCTCCGGACGCGACTGCGCCTCGATGTCGTCCCGGATCTCGTCGGCATCCGCCGCGCGGCCGCCGGCCAGGATGGCGAGTGTCTGGACCACGGGGCCGGCACCCTCCGGGATCGCCTCACCCCGGCCCGTTCCGCCGCTGCGCAACCGCGCCGCCTTGTCGCGCCGCGCCTGGCGAGCCACGGCACGCGAGGGCTTCACCACGACCTCGAATTCGGCGTAGTAATCCGTGCCCCGCCGCGGAGACAGCGCCTTCAGCATCCAGATGATCGTCCCGCCGCCTTCCGGGTGCACGCCGGTTCGGGGCTTCGGTCGCCTCCCCGAGGGAAGGCCATCCTCGGGCAGGTCGAACTGGAACGGCATCCCGATCGCCGCACCGGCGGTCGGCAGCTCGATCCGGGCCTCCCAAAGGGTCGACGTCACTTCGCTCCGGCTCTTCGTGCCCCCGGCCCGGTCCTTGTAGTGACGCCAGTCGCAGCACAGCCGCAGCGTGACCGGGGCCGACAACACCTCGGGCTTCGCGATCCGAAGCGTCCCCGCAAGCCGCTCCCCCAGGGCCGGTGCGGCGTACTCCACCACCGAGGTCCCGAAGAGTCCGTAGCGGCGGCCGTGGATGTAGCTGCGCACCAGGAAGAACACGCCGAGCAGTGCACCGACGACCGCGCAGAAGTGCACCAGCGGAAAGAAGTCCGGCGAATGCGGGTCCAGCATGCCGTCGCGCCCCAGCCAGGCGAATCCGCCCGCGACGATCGCCGCGACCACGCCGAACGTCGTGAGCGCGGCCCGCACCAGTTCCCCGGAGTCCGTCGCCAGGATCGCCTCGACCCGAACTTTCGCGCCCGCGCTGTCGTCCATGACCTCGCTCCCGGAAAATTGTCGGTGTGCCTCGTCGCCTGCGCCGGGTTCGGCCCGCCGTCCCCGGATGCCCGCCGGCAATCTATCACTTCCGTCGGCTGACGCGTGACCGCGAAGCGGCAAGGTGAACGCCGCCGAACCGGCGTCGCAATCTTCCGGTCAATCGCTGCGGGGACGCCCCAGGGATTCCGGGGCCGGGAAGGCTGCCCTGGCGGGCAGAGGGGAACTGGCGGAGAGGGCGGGATTCGAACCCGCGTTAGGCTGTTAACCTAAACACGCTTTCCAGGCGTGCGACTTAAACCGCTCATCCACCTCTCCGGGGGATGCCGCATCTCCCCTTGCGGGGAAGCCCGGCATTATACCGTCGCAGGGCCGGCCGGCGCGAGCCGGCATTAGGCCGCGGGCGCGGGCGACCGCCGCGCCAGCATCTGCCGCGACAGCAGGTAGGCGAAGATGGCCACCACCGCGAGGTGCACGGGCCAGAGCCCCACCCACGCGGGGATCTTTCCCTGCGCCGTCCAGGCCTGGAAGATCGACAGCAGGTTGTTGTAGAGCGTGTAGGCGAGGACCGCGAGCACGAGGTTCCACGAGCGCCCGCTCCTCGGGTTCACGAAGGAGAGCGGCAGGGCGAAGAGCGCCATCAGCACCACGGACACCGGCAGCGCCAGGCGCCAGTGCAGCTCGGCGAGGTTGTGCGGCGTCGGCTGCCCCAAAAGCGCGAGGGTGTCCATGGCCTTGGCCGGCGGCGCCTCCTTCTTCGCCTCCTTCGGCTCGATCCGCAGCATGTAGCGGTCGAAGTCCACCATGCGGTAGTCCAGCGTGCCCGGCGTGCCCTCGTAGCGGCGGCCCTTGAGCAGCACCACGAAGCGGTCGCCATTGGGCGCCGTCTCCACGTAGCCCTTCTGCGCCACCATCACGCCCAGGCGGTTGCCCTGCGTGGACTGCACGAAGACGTTGTTCACCACGTCGTCGCGCTCGGAGAGCTTGTCGACGAAGAACACCCGGTCGGCCTGGCGCGACTCGCGGAAGACGCCGGGCGTGACCGAGGAGACCTCGTCGCGGCTCTCCAGCAGGCGCCGGTACTCCCGGCTCTGCGCCTCGGACCAGGGCGCCACGCCCAGCGACAGCACGGCGCACACGACCGCGATGGGCACCGCGAAGCGCAGCACGGGCCGCACCCACGCGGCGATGGACAGTCCCGACGTGAACCACACCGTCATCTCGCTGTCGCGGAAGCTGCGCGTGAGGGTGAGCAGCACCGCCACGAAGGCCGCGATCGACAGCAGCACGGGCAGGTAGGCGAGCACCCCGAAGGCGATGAGCCCGATCACCGCCTCCGGCAGCACCTCGCCGCCGGCCGCCTTGCCCAGCAGCAGGATGAGCAGGCGCGTGAGGATGAGCGCGAGGAGGACCGCGACGACGGCCAGCGCCACCAGGCTGAATTCGCGGATGAGGCTTCGCTCGAAGATCAAGGGTGCGCGGGCGCCGGCTGCTTTGACTTGGCTCGCCCAAAACGGGGATAATCGCGCTTCGGCCGAGCGTCCAAGTACAGGAAAATAAATGGAATTTAGCATAAACAGCGGCAGCCCCGGCAAGCAGCGCACCGGCTGCGTGATCGTGGGCGTGCACGAGGGCCGCCGGCTCTCGGCCCCGGCCCAGGAGCTCGACCGGGCCGCCAAGGGCTTCCTCACCGACGTGCTGCGCCGCGGCGACCACGACGGGCGCCCGGGCACCTCGCTCCTGCTGCACGGCGTCCCCGGCGTGCCGGCAGACCGCATCCTCCTGGTGGGCGTGGGCAAGGAGCGCGAGTTCGACGAGTCGGCCTATCGCAAGGCCGTCGACACCGCGGTGAAGGTCCTGCGCACCACGGGCGCCACCGACTGCGCCTTCTACCTCACCGACCTCGCCGTGCGCCGGCGCGACACCGCCTTCAAGGTGGAACAGGCCGTGCTCGGCGTGATGGAAGGCCTCTACCGCTTCGACCGCATGAAGAGCAAGCCGCCGGAGGCCAAGCGCGCGCTGCGCAAGGTCGTGCTGCACGTGGCGCGGCGCAGCGACATCGCCCCGGGCGAGCAGGCCGCCGCCCGCGCGCACGCCGTCGCCGAGGGCGTGCGCCTCGCGCGCGACCTGGGCAACCTCCCGGCCAACGTCTGCACGCCCTCGTACCTCGCCGACGAGGCGCGCGAGCTCGCCAAGCACCACGGGCTCGCGTGCGACATCCTCGACGAGCACGACATCGAGAAGCTGGGCATGGGCGCCTTCCTCGCCGTCGCCCGCGGCAGCCGCCAGCCTCCCCGCCTCATCGTGCTGGAGCACCGCGGGGCCGGCAAGACGGGCGAGGCGCCCGTGGTCCTGGTGGGCAAGGGCGTCACCTTCGACACGGGCGGCATCTCGCTCAAGCCCGCGGTGGAGATGGACGAGATGAAGTTCGACATGTGCGGGGCCGCGAGCGTGCTCGGCACGATGAAGGCCGTCGCGCTCCTCAAGCTGCCGCTCAACGTCGTGGGCCTGGTCCCGGCCACGGAGAACATGCCCGGCGGCAACGCGGTGAAGCCCGGCGACATCGTCACGACGATGTCCGGCAAGACGGTCGAGATCCTCAACACGGACGCCGAGGGCCGCCTGATCCTCTGCGACGCCCTCACCTACGCGGAGCGCTACAAGCCCGCGGCGGTCGTGGACGTCGCCACGCTCACCGGCGCGATGGTGATCGCGCTGGGCCACGTGGCCACCGGGCTCTTCGCCAACAGCGACGCGCTGGCGCGGGAACTGGTGCAGGCCGGCGAGGCGGCCTGGGACCGCGCCTGGCACCTGCCGCTCTGGGCGGACTACCAGGAGGGGCTCAAGTCCAACTTCGCGGACATTCCCAACATCGGCTCTCGCGCGGGCGGCGCGATCACCGCCGCCTGCTTCCTGGAGCGCTTCGCGAAGGCCTACGCGTGGGCGCACCTGGACATCGCCGGCACGGCCTGGAAATCGGGGGGCGAGAAGGGCGCCACCGGCCGGCCCGTGGCGCTGCTCGCCAACTTCCTCACGCGACGCGCGGCGTGACGCGGATCGACTTCTACCACTACGCCGAGGACAAGCTGCGCTACGCCTGCCGGCTCGCGGCCAAGGTCGCCGACCGGGGCAACCGGCTCGTGGTGTACGCCCCGGACGAGGAGGTCCTGCGCGCCTTCGACCGGCTGCTATGGACCTTCCAGTCCACCGGCTTCGTGCCGCACTGCCGCGCCACCGACCCCATCGCGGGGGAAACGCCCGTCGTGCTCGCCGCGGACGAGGCATCGCTCCCCCACCACGACGTGCTGCTCAACCTCGGGAACGACTGGCCCCGGTTCTTCGCCTCCTTCGACCGCCTGCTCGAGGTGGTGGGCCACGACGAGGAAGACCGCCAGTGCGCCCGCGGCCGCTATTCCTTCTATCGCAAGCGCGGCTACGAGATCACCGTGAACGCGATCGGCGGGGCGGCGTAGTCGATGGACGACGACGACCTCCTGGGCAAGGCCGACGCGCTCCTGCGCCGCCACGTGCCGCCGCGCCCCGCCGCCGACGGCGCGGGCGAGGTGCCGCTGCTCACCGAGCTCATCACGCCGGGCACGACGGCCGCCGCCGGTCCGGACGAAGGCGCCACGGTCCTCGACGAGCCCGTGCCCGCCCCGGAAGCGGGCGCGCCGCCCTTGGCGCCGGCCCC
>JAKOWJ010000133.1 GCA_029781595.1 Pseudomonadota bacterium
CCGGCAAGGCGCTCTACTCGTGCCTGCTCAACGATTCCGGCGGCGTCGTGGACGACCTCATCGCCTACTTCTTCCGCGAGGACTTCTTCCGCCTGGTGGTGAACGCGGCCACGGCGGAGACGGACATCCAGTGGCTGCACTCGCTCAACTCGCTCGCCGGGCACGGCGTGTCGATCAAGCCGCGCGAGGACCTGGCGATGGTGGCGGTGCAGGGGCCCGGCGCACGGGAGAAGTTCTGGGCCGCCTTCGACGAGACGCGGCCCGGCACCGAGGCGCTGTTGGCCTTCCAGGCCGCGCGCATGGGCGACGACATCATGGTGGCCCGCACCGGCTACACGGGCGAGGACGGCTTCGAGGTGGTCTTTCCCGCGACCGAGGCCGAGGCGATCTGGAGCAAGGTCGTCGCGCAGGGCGTGCGCCCCTGCGGGCTGGGCGCGCGCGACACGCTGCGCCTGGAGGCGGGCATGAACCTGTACGGCCAGGACATGGACGCCGCCACCTCTCCCCTGGACGCCGGGCTCGCCTGGACCGTGGACCTGCGCGCGCCGCGCCCGTTCTTCGGCCGCAAGGCGCTGGAGGCGCGCGGCCGGTCGCACGAGTTCCTGGGCCTGGTGCTCCTCGACAAGGGCGGCGTGCTGCGCGCCCACCAGGCCGTCGCCGCCGAGGGCGGCGAGGGCGTCGTGACGAGCGGCAGCTTCTCGCCCACGCTGGGCGTGTCCATCGCGCTCGCCCGCCTGCCCCTGGGCACCGCGCCGGGGGCGACGGTCCAGGTCGCGGTGCGGGACAAGTCCCTCGCCGCGCGCGTCGTGAAGCCGCCCTTCGTGCGCCACGGCCAGGCGCTCGTCTGAATCCGCCGGACCGAACCCGACACCGAAACCAGGAGACACCCGCATGAACGTGCCCGCCGAACTCAAGTACACCCCGTCCCACGAATGGGCCCGCCTGGAATCCGACGGCACCGTCTCCGTGGGCATCACGGACCACGCCCAGGAGCAGCTCGGCGACATCGTGTTCGTCGAGGCGCCCAAGGCGGGCCGAAAGGTCGCCAAGGGCGAGGCGGTGGGCGTGGTGGAGTCGGTGAAGGCCGCCTCCGACATCTACGCGCCCGTGGCCGGCGAGATCGTCGCGGGCAACGACGCCCTGGCCGACGCGCCCGAGCAGGTCAACTCGGACGCGTACGGCGCGTGGATGTACCGCATCCGCCCGGACGACGCCGGGGAGCTCGCCGGGCTCCTGGACGCCGCCGCCTACGAGAAGGTCGCGGCCGAGTAGGAGGCCCGCCATGCCCGACACCCACGCCGCGCCCGCCGCCCGCCTGCCGCTGGGCGAGCTGGAGGATCGCGCCGCCTTCGCGCGGCGCCACATCGGCCCGTCGGCCGACGACCGGTCGGCGATGCTCGCCGCGCTGGGCTTCGACTCGCTGGAGGCCCTGACCGACGCGGTGGTGCCCGCCGGCATCCGCCGCCGCGAGCCGCTGGCGCTGCCCGCGGGCCGGCCGGAGGCCGAGGCGCTCTCCGCGCTGCGCGCCGTGGCGGCGAAGAACCGCGTGTTCCGCTCGTGGATCGGGCAGGGCTACTACGGCACCTTCACGCCCGGCGTCATCCTGCGCAACGTGCTCGAGAACCCGGCCTGGTACACGGCCTACACGCCCTACCAGCCCGAGATCTCGCAGGGGCGCCTGGAGGCGCTGGTCAACTTCCAGACGATGGTGTGCGACCTCACGGGCATGGACATCGCCAACGCCTCGATGCTCGACGAGGCCACGGCCGCCGCGGAGGCCATGACGCTCTGCCGGCGCACGGGAGCGCACGCCTCGAACGTGTTCGCGGTCGCCTCGGACGTGCTGCCGCAGACGCTGGACGTGCTGCGCACGCGCGCCGCGCCCCTGGGCATCGAGATCCGCGTGGCCGCGCCGGACGAGCTCGCCGGCGTGGAGGCGTTCGCGACGCTGGTGCAGTACCCCGGCGTGGACGGCGAGCTGCGCGACTGGCGCGAGCTCGCGCAGGCGGTGCACGCGCGCAAGGGGCACCTGGTGGCCGCGGCGGACCTCCTCGCGCTCGCGATCGTGGCGCCGCCCGGCGAGTGGGGAGCGGACGTCGTGGTGGGCTCGGCGCAGCGATTCGGCGTGCCCATGGGCTACGGCGGGCCGCACGCGGGCTACCTCGCCACGCGCGACGCCCTCAAGCGCAGCATGCCCGGCCGCCTCGTGGGCGTGACGGTCGACGCGCACGGCCAGCCGGCCTACCGCCTCGCGCTGCAGACGCGGGAGCAGCACATCCGCCGCGAGAAGGCCACCTCCAACATCTGCACGGCGCAGGTGCTCCTGGCAGTGATGGCGGCGCTGTACGCCGTCTACCACGGCCCGCAGGGCCTCGAGCGCATCGCGCGGCGCGTGCACCGGCTCGCGGCGATCGCGCGCGCGGGCCTGCTGAAGCTCGGGTTCGAGGTGCCGGCCGGGTCCTTCTTCGACACGCTCACCGTGCGCACGGGCCACCAGACGGCCGCCATCGTCGCGCGCAGCGCCCAGGCCGGCGTGAACCTGCGGCGCGCGGACGGCGGGACCCTGGGCTTCTCGTTCGACGAGACGACCACGCGCGAGGACGTCTCGCTGCTGTGGGCCCTGTTCGCCGGCAAGCCGGCGCCGTTCTCGCCGGCGGACCTCGACGAGGCGCCGGAGGGCATCCCGGATGCGCTGCGCCGGCGCGGCGCCTACCTCACGCACCCCGTGTTCCACCGCCACCACGCCGAGACGGAGATGCTGCGCTACCTGCGCCGGCTCGCCGACCGCGACGTGGCGCTGGACCGCTCGATGATCCCGCTGGGCTCCTGCACGATGAAGCTCAACGCGACGAGCGAGATGATCCCCGTCACCTGGCCGGAGTTCGCGAACCTGCACCCCTTCGCGCCGCCGGAGCAGGCGGAGGGCTACCGCGAGCTGGTGGCCGGGCTCGAGCGCATGCTCGCCGAGTGCACCGGCTACGCCGCCGTCTCGCTGCAGCCCAACGCCGGCTCGCAGGGCGAGTACGCGGGCCTGCTGGTGATCCGCGCCTGGCACGCGAGCCGCGGGGAAGGGCACCGCGACGTGTGCCTCATCCCCAGCTCCGCGCACGGCACGAACCCCGCCTCGGCGGCCATGGCCGGCCTGCGCGTGGTGGTGGTGGCCTGCGACGAGGCGGGCAACGTGGACCTCGCCGACCTGCGCGCCAAGGCCGAGGCGCACTCGCGCGAGCTGGCCGCGATCATGGTGACCTACCCCTCGACGCACGGCGTCTTCGAGGCCGGCATCACCGCCCTGTGCGAGATCGTGCACGCGCACGGCGGCCAGGTGTACGTGGACGGCGCCAACCTGAACGCGCTGGTGGGCGTGGCGGCGCCGGGTGCGTTCGGCGGCGACGTCTCGCACCTCAACCTGCACAAGACCTTCTGCATCCCGCACGGCGGCGGAGGCCCGGGCGTGGGCCCGGTGGCCGTGGCCGCGCACCTGGCGCCTTTCCTGCCGGGGCACCGGCACCTGGGGTCGGCCGCGCCGGCCACGGGCGCGGTCTCGGCCGCGCCTTTCGGAAGCGCGTCGATCCTGCCGATCTCCTGGATGTACGTGACGCTCATGGGCGCCGAGGGGCTGCGCGCGGCCACGCAGGTGGCCATCCTCAACGCGAACTACGTCGCCCGGCGCCTCTCGCCGCACTACCCCGTGCTGTACGCGGGGCCCGGCGGGCTCGTGGCGCACGAGTGCATCCTGGACCTTCGCCCGCTCAAGGAGGCCTCGGGGATCACCGTGGACGACGTGGCCAAGCGCCTCATGGACTACGGCTTCCACGCGCCGACGATGTCCTTCCCGGTGGCGGGCACGCTGATGGTCGAGCCCACGGAGAGCGAGTCCAAGGCCGAGCTGGACCGCTTCTGCGAGGCGATGATCGCCATCCGCGAGGAGATCCGCGCGGTGGCCGAGGGGCGGCTGGATCGCGAGGACAACCCGCTGCGCAACGCCCCGCACACCGCGGCGGCGGTGCTGGCCGACGACTGGAAGCACGCCTACCCGCGCGAGCTCGCCGCCTACCCGGTCGAGTCGCTTCGCGCCGGGAAGGTGTGGCCGCCCGTGGGACGCGCGGACAACGTCCACGGCGACCGGCACCTTTTCTGTTCCTGCGTGCCGGTGTCGGACTACGAGTAGGGGCCGCTGCGCGGCCGGCGGGTCAGGGGCTCACCCCCACTTCCAGAAGTCGCCGCGCGAAGCGAGGAAGAACCGCGCCAGCACCTGCTGGTGCACCTCGGTCGCGCCGTCCACCAGCCGCGCCTGGCGCGCGTAGCGGTAGATCCACTCCACGGGCGTATCGGTGGAGTAGCCGCGCGCCCCGAGGAGCTGCAGGGCGGTGTCGGCGCACAGGTGCAGGGTGTCGGCCACCTGCACCTTGGCCATCGAGATCTCCTGGCGCGCGAAGTCGCCCTGGTCCAGCTTCGCCGCGGCGCGCATCGTGAGAAGGCGCCCGATCTCGACCTGCATCGCGCAGTGGCCCAGCTTCATCTGCACGCTCTCGCGCTCCGACAGGTGCCGCCCGCCGCTCACGCGCACGCCCGTGTAGTCGGCGGCGACGTCCAGGCAGCGCTTCGCGAGGCCCAGCCAGCGCATGCAGTGCGTGAGGCGCGCCGTGCCCAGGCGGATCTGCGTGACCTTCAGGCCGTCGCCCACGGCCATGAGGCGGTTCGCGTCGGGGATCTCCAGGCCGTCGTAGGAGATCTCGCAGTGCCCGCCGTGCTCCTCGGGCCCCAGGATCGGGATGCGCCGCACGATGCGCCAGCCCGGGTCGTCGCGGTGGTGGAGGAAGGCGGTGAGCCCCTTGCGCGGATCGTCGGAGGTCTTGGCCACGACGACGAAGTGCGCGGCATCCTCCGCGCCGGTGATGAACCACTTGCGCCCGCGCAGGATCCAGCGGTCTCCCTGGCGCGTTGCCGTGGTGAGCATCATGGCCGGGTCCGAGCCGCTGCCGGGGTGGGGTTCCGTCATCGCGAAGGACGAGCGCACCTCGCCGTCGACGATGGGCTGCAGCCAGCGCGCCTTCTGCTCGGCGGTGCCCACCTTCTCCAGAAGCATCATGTTGCCGTCGTCGGGCGCCGCGCACATCACCGAGACCGGCCCGAAGAGCGAGTAGTTGAGCTCCTCGTAGCAGGCGGCCATGCCGACCACCGGCAGCCCCTGGCCGCCGCGCGCCTTCGGCATCTGCGGGGCCCACAGCCCGGCGGCGCGCGCTCTTGCGCGCAGGACGGCGAGCCGGTCCGTGCGGATGTTGCCGTGGTCGTCGAACGAGGCGGGGTCGGTGTCGAGGGGCAGCACCTCGGCGCGCACGAAGTCGCGGTAGCGCCGCCGGTAGTCCTCGATCTCGGGGGAAAGGGCGAAGTCCATGGAAGGGGAGCCTAGAGGGAGTTGACGAGGTGGCCGCCGTCGACCACGACCACGGAGCCGGTCATGTAGGCGCCGGCGCCGGAGGCGAGCAGGAGCAGGGCGCCGTCGAGGTCGGCCGGCGAGCCCACGCGCCGCTGCGGCACGCGCTTCTTCATGGCCGCGCCGGCCTCGGAGGCGAAGAAGTCGCGATTCATGTCGGTGACCACGTAGCCGGAGGCGATGGCGTTCACGCGGATGCCGTGCCGCGCCCACTCGAGGGCGAGCGCCTTCGTCACGTGCACCAGCGCCGCCTTGGCCGCGGCGTACGGCAGCAGGTGCGTGGCCACGCGCAGGCCCAGGATCGAGGCGATGTTGACGATCGCGCCGGGGCGGCCGTCGGCGACCATCGACTTCGCCACCGCCTGCGCCATGCGCCACGCGCCGTCGAGGTTGGTGTCCAGCACGCGGCGCCAGTCCGCCTCCGTGAGCTCGAGCGAGGCCTTGGTGTCGGCCACGCCCGCGTTGTTCACGAGCACGTCGACGGGGCCGGCGACCTCGGCGGCGGCGCGCACGGCCGCCTCGACGCTCCCGGCGCTCGTGACGTCGAGCGTGACGGCGTGCGCGATGCCGCCCCCGGCGCGGATGGCATCGGCCACCGCCGCGACGCGGTCGGCGCGGCGGGCGGCGGCCACGACCACGGCGCCGCGGGCGGCGAGCGTGCGCGCGAAGTGCTCGCCCAGGCCGCCGGAAGCGCCCGTGACGAGGGCGACGCGGCCGCGCAAGTCGAAGAGAGGGTCGGTGATCATGGCGGGGTTCCTTTCGGCGCGGCGAGCGCCCGGGGGTTGCTCACGGCCA
>JAKOWJ010000067.1 GCA_029781595.1 Pseudomonadota bacterium
CCGCCCAGGCCACGAGCGCGGCCAGGTGCTGGCGCGGCGTGGCGGTGACCGGGCTCACGGCCCGCCCCACAGCCACGCGGCGCCGCGCACGCCCCCGGCGTCGCCGTGCACCGGCGGCGCGAGGCGCGTGCGCACCTCGTCGGAGAAGATCCCCTGCCCCCAGAGCGCCGGCACGCGCCGGTAGAGCCTCTCCAGGTTCGACAGTCCCCCGCCCAGCACCACCACGTCCGGGTCCACGACGTTCACCACCGAGGCCAGCGCGCGCGCGAGCCGCGCCTCGTGGCGCGCCAGCGTCGCCTCGCACTGCGCGTCGCCCGCGGCCGCGCGCCGCGCGATCTCGGGCCCCTCGAGCCGCTCGCCGGCGACGCGCGCGTGGTCCGCCGCGAGCGCGGGCCCCGAGAGCCAGCTCTCCACGCAGCCCTGCCGGCCGCACCAGCAGCGCGGCGGCGGGTGCGCCTCCGCCTCGCCCGCCGGCAGCGGGTTGTGCCCCCACTCTCCGGCGATGGCGTTGGCGCCGGCGAGCACGCGCCCGTCCACCACGATGCCGCCGCCCACGCCCGTGCCCAGGATCACGCCGAAGACCACGGCCGCGCCGCGCCCGGCGCCGTCCACGGCCTCGGAGAGCGCGAAGCAGTTCGCGTCGTTGGCCAGCCGCACCTCGCGGCCCAGCGCCGACTCCAGGTCCGCCTGGAGCGGCCGGCCGTTGAGGCAGGTGGAATTGGCGTTCTTCACGAGGCCCGTGGCGAGCGAGATCGCGCCGGGCATCGCCACGCCCACCGTGGCCTTCGCCCCCAGCTCGCGCTCGGCCGCGTCGACGAGCGAGGCCACCGCCGCGACCGTGGCCGCGTAGTCGCCGGCGGGCGTGGCCACGCGGCGGCGCAGGCGCTCGCCGCCGGCGTCGTCGAGGACGGCGATCTCGATCTTGCTGCCGCCGAGGTCGATGCCGATTCGGGCCATGGGAGCCCGGAATATAGCCGAATATTTCAGCTGCAATCCGCGAAAGCCGCGCCAGGTTGCAGCTGCAACCGTGGCTGTGAACCGCGTCACACCGCCGGCGGCCGCGCGCGCCGATAGTGGGGACACAAGCAGTGAACTACCCCGCAAGCGCGCACCTTGGGCCTCTGCCCGGGCCGGGAACACGGCCCGGGCATGCCGATTTCACGGGAGGTCGAAGAACAAGATGAGCGGCTCGATCCGCGCCCTCGCCTCCCTGCCCCTGCGGGCCAGCGTCGTGGCGCTGCTGCTCGCGCTCGAGGCGGCCGCCCTCACCTTCCTCGTCTGGCAGGGCCACCAGCTCGACGTCACGCGCAACGACGGCGAGCTGCAGTCCGCCCTCGCCCAGGTCCGCCCCCTGCTCAACGCCGCCCTCGCCCCGGCCGTGGCCGCCGGCGACGGCCCGCGCGTGGCCGAGGTGCTGGCCGAGGCGCGCGGCGCGCGCGGCCTCACCTACCTCGTCGCCCGCCGCGCGGACGGGCGCGTGCTGGGCTCGGCCGGCTGGCCCGCCGGCGACGAGCTGCCGCCGCCGGACACGCGGTTCGAGGTCGCGCTCCAGGAGGGCCGCTACGACACGCTGGCGCCGCTGCGGTCCGGGGGCACCGTGGTGGGCACCGTCTACTACGGGCTGTCCACGGCGCCCTACCGCGAGGAGATCGACCGCTCGCTCTCCGACGCCGTCTTCAAGGCCACCAGCGCCTTCTTCATGTCGGTGCTGCTCTTCCTGGTGGTGGTCAATCCCCTGGCGCGGCGCCTGTCGAGGCTGCGCAGCGCCTCCGAGCGCATCGCCTCCGGCGACTACGCCATCCGCATCCCGCAGGAGCACGTCGACGACGTGGGCCTGCTCGCCCGGGCCTTCAACGGCATGGCCGGCCAGGTGCAGGCGCGCGTGGCCGCGCTGGCCGAGAGCCAGCAGCGCTTCCACAACATCGCGGACTTCACCTACGACGTCGAGTGCTGGTTCGGGCCGCGGGGCCGGCTGCTGTGGATCAACAAGTCGATCGAGCGCCTGACGGGGCGCACGGTCGAGGAGTGCCTCGCGGACCGCGACTTCCCGTTCTCCGTCATCCACCCCGACGACCGCGCGGCGGCCCGCGAGCGCTGCCAGGCGGAGCTGGGCCGGCGGTCCACCGGGTCCAACTTCGAGTTCCGCGTCGTGAGGAAGGACGGCGCGAGCGAGTGGGTCACCAATTCCTGGCAGCCCATCTACGGCCGCGAGGGCGAGTTCCTGGGCCTGCGCTCGAGCCTGAACTCGATCCAGGCGCTCAAGGACACGGAGATGAGCCTTCGCGCCACGCTGGCGCGGCTGGAGGAGGCGCACTCGCTGCAGGCGCGCACCTCCGAGAGCCTGAACACCGAGCGCACGCGCCTGCACTCGCTGCTCGCGGCCATGGACTTCGGCGTGGTGCTGGTCGACGCCGGCGGGCGGGTCATCTACTCGAACCCCGCCTTCGCCGAGGTGTGGTCCATCCCCCGCCGCGAGGCGGTGATGGGGCTCACGCTGCTGGAGGCCCTCGAGCTCGCCGAGGACGTGGTGATGGACCTGCCCGCGTTCACCTCGCGCCTGCCCGAGATGGTCGCCGACCGCCAGTCCCACCCCTCGCACGAGGTGAAGCTCGTCTCCGGCCGCATCCTGCGCATCCGCGCCTGGCCCGTGCAGGACGAGCAGGGCGGCAGCCAGGGCGCGGTGCTCATCCACGAGGACATCACGCTCGCCCGCGAGAACGAGTCGCGCCTCGCCTTCCTCGCCGAGCGCGACCCCCTGACGGGCCTGTACAACCGCCGCCGCTTCGAGCGCGAGCTGGCCGAGCGCATGGACGACGCGGCGCGCGAGCGCAAGCGCCTCGCCCTGCTCTTCTTCGACCTGGACGAGTTCAAGAGCGTGAACGACCTGTTCGGCCACCGCATGGGCGACACGGTGCTCCTGCAGGTGGCCGGCGAGATCCGCTCGCACCTGCGCCGCAACGAGTTCTTCGCGCGCATCGGCGGCGACGAGTTCGCGCTGCTGGTGGGCGACATCGGCGACGAGCACCTGCGCTCGCTGGCCGACCGCCTCATGCGGGCGGTGGGCGCGATGAGCTTCACGCTCGGCGAGGTGCGCCTGTCGCTCACCTCGAGCCTGGGCATCGCCACCTACCCCGCGCACGCGTCCACGCCGCAGGAGCTCATCGCGCACGCCGACGCGGCCATGTACCAGGCCAAGGACGCCGGCAAGAACACCTGGCGCCTGTACCGCCCCGACCACACGGCCACGCTGCGCCAGCGCTCGCTCGTCACGTGGAACGACCGCATCCGCCACGCGCTGCGCCACGACGGGTTCGAGGTGCACCTGCAGGGCGTCTTCGACACCGTGACGCGCGCCCGGCGCCACCACGAGGCGCTCATCCGCATGCGCGACGACGACGGCCGCCTCCTGCTGCCCGGCGCCTTCATCGGCTACGCGGAGAAGTCCAACCTCGTCGTCGACCTGGACCGGTGGGTGCTCGCGCGCGCCATCGCCCTGCTCGCGGAGGACCCGGACCTCGAGCCCGTCGCGGTGAACCTCTCGGGGCGCTCGCTCGACGACGCGGAGATGCCCGGCTACATCCGCCGCCAGCTCGAGGCGAGCGGCGTGGACCCCTCGCGGCTGTTCCTGGAGATCACCGAGACGGCGGCCATCCGCGACATGCGGGATGCGCAGCGCTTCATCCTCGACGTGCACGGCACCGGCTGCCGCGTCTGCCTGGACGACTTCGGCGCGGGCTTTTCCACCTTCGCCTACATCAAGCAGCTGCCCGTGGACATCATCAAGATCGACGGGCTGTTCGTGCGCAACCTCGCGCGCGAGCGCGACAACCAGGTCTTCGTGCGCGCGATGCTCGACATCGCCCGCGGCTTCGGCAAGCTGGTCGTGGCCGAGGCGGTGGAGGACGAGCACACGCTCGAGATCCTCCGCCACTACGGCGTGGACATGGCGCAGGGCTACGTCTTCGAGATGCCCCGCCCCGCGGCACGCCCCGCGCCCGCCGGCGCCCGGGGCCCCGTCCACGACGCGGTGATCGTGCGGCCCGACTTCGTCGAGCGCCGCCGCAACGCCGCGCGCTGATCCCCGTCGCCCCCGCGGCCCCCGCCGCCCGTCCGGCCGGCGCCTCCCGGCTCGCGCCCGATATACGCAAAGCGCA
>JAKOWJ010000070.1 GCA_029781595.1 Pseudomonadota bacterium
CGCTACCCGGAGCGCGTTATCGAGCAGGCCGTCTGGGGCATGCTCCCCAAGGGCCCCCTCGGCAAGAAGATGGCGAAGCACCTCAAGGTGTACCCCAACGCCAACCATCCGCACCAGTCGCAGATCACGGGTTCCCAGCGCGCCCAGGATGCTCGTAAGGCCGCTCTCGCCGAGACCGTTGGCGAGCCGATGAAGGCCCCGCGCCTCCGCCCGTTGAGCGGCGCACCCGCCGGCGAAGAGGCGCCCGTCCAGGAATCGCGCCGCGCCACCATCGCGACCGAGCTCGAGGCCCAGGCCGAGGCCGGCGTCGTGATGGCCGACGAGACGCCGCCGAAGGAAGGCTACGGCACCCCGACCCCGGCAGAGGCCGCGGTCGAGGCGGAAGCGGCCATCGCCGCCGAGCCAAAGAAGCGCACCCGCAAGAAGGTCGCCGCGCCCGCCGAGGCGACCACCGAAGCCGCACCCGAGGCCGCCGAAGAGCCGGCCGCGAGCGAGGAGTAACCCATGGCAGACCAGCAGTACTTCTACGGAACCGGCCGCCGCAAGACCGCCATCGCGCGCGTCCGCCTTTATCCCGGCAACGGTGCCGTCGTTGTCAACGGTAAGCCCCTGGAAGAGGTCTTCTCGCGCGACGCCCACCGCGCCGAGATCCTCTCGCCCCTTCGCCGCCTTGGCCGCGACGCCCGCTTCAGCGCCCAGATCAAGTGCGAAGGCGGCGGGATCAGCGGCTGGGCCGGCGCTATCCAGATGGGCATCGCCCGCGCCCTCGTCGCCTCCGACCCGGAGATCAAGCCCACGCTCAAGCGCGGCGAGAACCTCCTCACCCGCGACCCTCGCATGAAGGAGCGCAAGAAGGCCGGCCTCAAGCGGGCCCGAAAGGCGCCGCAGTTCACCAAGCGCTAAGGCGCCCGAGTCCTCGCAGCTCTTCGCACGGCCCCTCCCATCGAGGGGCCGTGTCGCGTCTCCACCGATACCGATCGGCCACCCTCGAGCTACGTCGCCGGCGCCCCGCGGCTCCAACTTCACGGCCGAAATCCACGATATGAACGGGACGATGGTCCTGGTCGGGTGCGTGCTCGCTGCCGGCGCCGTTGCCTACCTCGGCATGGGCAAGGGTTCCGCGGCCTCGAACCACGACGCCTCGGGTGTCGCGGGCCTCTCGACCTCGCCGACGCTCGCCGCCACCCACACGACAACAATCCACGACACGCCGACTCCGGCGCCCTCGCCCACTCCGAGCCCGACACCGACCAGGGTCGTCATTTCCCTCGACCAGTTCCGCAACGCCATCGGCTCAACCGGCGCCCCACCTACGCCTCGCGTGGACTGGAAT
>JAKOWJ010000074.1 GCA_029781595.1 Pseudomonadota bacterium
AGCATCCACAGGAAGCTGTCGGAATTCGTCCAGTGCCAGGGCAGCGCCTTCCAGTCCAGGAAGACCATGAAATCCGGCAGGTCCGACTTGTAGACGCCGTCGCGGCCGATCTGGCGCATGAGGTACATGCCCATCTCGTAGCCGCCCAGCGCGAAGAAGAGTCCGTGGCCCAGCGAGAGGATGCCCGCGTAGCCCCACACGAGGTCCATGGCCACCGCCACGATCATGTAGCACATGATCTTGCCGGCCAGCGTCACGCCGAAGGCCGAGACGTGGAAGGCGCTGGTCTCGGGCACCACGCGGTTGGCCACCGGCACGAGCACGAACACCACGAGCGCGGCGGCCGCGAGCGCGCCCCAGCCCGCCTTGCCGAAGATCCGTGGCGCGGCGCCCATCAGTCGATCACCCGGCCCTTCAGGGCGAACAGGCCCTGCGGGCGCTTCTGGATGAAGAGGATGATGAAGACGAGGATCGCGATCTTGGCGAGCACCGCGCCCGACCAGGACTCGAGCAGCTTGTTGAGCAGGCCCAGGCCCAGCGCCGCGTACACGGTGCCCGCGAGCTGGCCCACGCCGCCGAGCACGACGACCATGAACGAGTCGACGATGTAGGACTGGCCCAGGTCCGGGCCCACGTTGCCGATCTGCGAGAGCGCGCAGCCCGCCAGGCCCGCCACGCCGGAGCCCAGGCCGAAGGCCCAGGTGTCGATGCGCGCCGTGCGCACGCCCACGCACGCGGCCATGGGCCGGTTCTGCGTGACGGCGCGCACGAACAGCCCCAGGCGCGTGCGCGCGAGGATGAGGCCCATGCCCCCGAGCACCGCGGCGGCGAAGCCGATGATCACGATGCGGCTCCACGGCAGCACCACGCCCGCCAGCACCTCCACGCCGCCGGACATGAACGCCGGGTTCTCCACCTGCACGTTCTGCGCGCCGAAGAGCGTGCGCACCGCCTGGATGAGCACGAGCGACAGGCCCCAGGTGGCGAGCAGCGTCTCCAGGGGCCGCCCGTAGAGGAAGCGGATCACCGAGCGCTCCAGCGCCATGCCCACCAGGGCCGAGGCGGCGAACGCGGCGGGCACGGCGGCGGCCAGGTACCAGTCGAAGGCGCCGGGCAGGTGCGCGCGGAAGAGGTTCTGCACCGCATAGGTGGTGTAGGCCCCGATCATGATCAGCTCGCCGTGGGCCATGTTGATGACGCCCATGAGGCCGTAGGTGATGGCCAGGCCCAGCGCCGCCAGCAGCAGGATCGAGCCCAGGCTCAGGCCCGAGAAGGCGAGCCCGGCGCGCTGCGCCCACGCGAGGCGCCCTTCCACCGCGGCGAGGCTCGATCGCGCGGCGGCCCGCACCTCGTCGTCGGCCTCCACGAAGGCGCCGTCCTTCGCCTTCTCCACGAGGGGGGCGAGGAGCATGCGCGCGCTGGGGTCGGCCGACTCGCCGAGCTTTCGCACCGCGGCCAGGCGCTCGGCCTTGTCGGGGCTGCGCACCTCCAGGCTCGCGAGCGTCATCGCGAGCAGCGGCTTGATGTCGGGATCGGTCTCGGCCGCGAGCGCCTTCTTCACCAGCGGGCGCAGGGCCGGCCGGGCCTCGCCCGAGAGCGACCTGGCCGCCGCCAGGCGCGCCTCGCGCTCCGGCGAGAACAGGCGCAGCGCGGCCAGCGCCGCCTCCACCTCGCCGCGCACGCGGTTGTTGGCCACGACGTCGTCGCGCGACTCGGGCAGCGGCGAGACCTTCTCGCCCGTCACGGCATCGAAGCCGTCCTCGCCCTTCACGACGAGCACGCGCTCGCCGGCCACCTGCAGCTCGCCGTCGGCCAGGGCCTGCAGCACCCCGGCGGCGCGCGGCTCGCCCGAGGCGACGAGCGCGGCCACGGCCTCGACCTTCTCGTCGCCGTCGCCGGTGGCGAGCTTGGCGACCGTCGCCGCATCGAGCGCGGCCTGCGCCGGCAGCGCGAGGGCGAGCGCGAGGCAAAGCCGTAGCCACCACGCGAGCATGGAATCCACCTTCTCCTTCCGAGTGGCCGCCCCGCGGTGGCGGGCCCGTTGCGGGCCCGCCACCGGCGGCCGGGGGGCTTACTTCTTCGCGGCGGGCTTGCCCATCTCGGGCTCGTCCTTCTTCTTGTCGTTGCCCGGGATGAACGGGCTCCAGGGCTGCGCCTTGATCGGGCCCTTGGTCTTCCACACCACGTTGAACTGGCCGTCGGCCTTCACCTCGCCGATGAAGACGGGCTTGTGCAGGTGGTGGTTCTTCGGGTCCATCATGACCGTGAAGCCGGACGGGGCCTTGAACTTCTGCCCGGCCATCGCCGCGATCACCTTGTCGGTGTCGAAGCTCTTGGCCTTCTCCACCGCCTGCTTCCACATGTGGATGCCGATGTAGGTCGCTTCCATCGGGTCGTTGGTGAGCGGCTTGTCGGCGCTGGAGAGCTTCTTCGCCTTGGCGAACGCGGCCCACTCCTTCTTCCAGGCGTCGTTGGCCGGGTTCTTGAGCGACATGAAGTAGTTCCACGCCGCCAGGTGCCCCACGAGCGGCTTGGTGTCCACGCCACGCAGCTCCTCCTCGCCCACGGAGAAGGCGACGACGGGCACGTCCGTGGCCTTCAGGCCCTGGTTGCCCAGCTCCTTGTAGAAGGGCACGTTGGAGTCGCCGTTGATGGTGGAGACCACCGCCGTCTTCTTGCCCTCGGAGGCGAACTTCTTGATCTTGGCGATGATGGTCTGGTAGTCGGCGTGGCCGAAGGGGGTGTACTCCTCCAGGATGTCGGCGTCGGTGATGCCCTTGGAGTGCAGGAAGGCGCGCAGGATCTTGTTGGTCGTGCGCGGGTACACGTAGTCGGTGCCGAGCAGCACGAAGCGCTTGGCGCCGCCGCCGTCCTTGCTCATGAGGTACTCGACCGCCGGGATGGCCTGCTGGTTGGGCGCCGCGCCCGTGTAGAACACGTTCTTGGAGAGCTCCTCGCCCTCGTACTGCACCGGGTAGAAGAGCAGGCCGTTCAGCTCCTCGAAGACCGGCAGCACGCTCTTCCTCGACACCGACGTCCAGCAGCCGAACACCACCGCCACCTTGTCCTGGCTGATGAGCTGGCGGGCCTTCTCGGCGAAGAGCGGCCAGTTGGAGGCCGGGTCCACCACCGTGGGCACGATCTTGTGGCCCATGACGCCGCCCTTGGCGTTGATCTCGTCGAACGTCATGAGGGCCACGTCCTTGAGCACCGTCTCGCTGATGGCCATGGTGCCGGAGAGCGAGTGCAGCACGCCGACCTTCACGGTCTTGTCCGCGGCCTGCGCGCCGCCGATGCCCGCGGCGGCCAGCGCCGCGGTGAGCGTGAGCGCCTTGAAGAATGCCCGTCGTTTCATGGTGTTCCTTCCCTGGTGGTTTGTCGGTGTCCCGGTGGTCCGGCGGCATTCGCACCGCCTCGGAGCCATCTGGCGCAACGACCGTGCCAACGCCGCGCTCGGCGCACAGGCACTTGATCGGGAAGGGAAAACGGCGCGCGCGACGGGCGGCGCCCCGGCGCCGCGCACCGAATGCGTGCGGCGCGCGCGCAGGCGCACCAACTTGGAAGACCGGGGTTGCAGAGGGGCCGCGGCGGGCGCGGCCGGCGCGCTCAGCCGGCGCGCAAGGCGCTCGCGAGGCGGGCGGGGTTCTTCTCGAGCCAGCGCTTGATGCGGTTGGCGTCGCCGATGCGCGTGAGGCGGCCCCAGGAGTCGAGCAGCACGATCACGATGGGCGTGTTGGCGATGATGGCCTGCATCACGAGGCACTTGCCGGACTCGCTGATGTAGCCGGTCTTGGACAGGCCGATCTCCCAGTCGCCGCCGCCGCGCACCAGCGCGTTGGTGTTCACGTAGCTCACCTTGCGGCCGCTCTCGGGCAGCGTCACGTCCAGCGCGGGCGTGGTGGAGTACTCGCGGATGATCTCGTAGCGCGAGGCCTCGGCCACCAGGCGCGCGAGCTCCGCGGGGCTGGAGACGTTGCCGGGCGCGAGGCCGCTCGAGTCCACGAAGTGCGTGGCCTCCAGGCCCAGGAGCTTCGCCTTGGCGTTCATCGCGGCCACGAAGGCCTCGAGGCCGCCGGGGTAGGACCGCCCCAGCGCGGCGGCCGCGCGGTTGTCGGAGGCCACCAGCGCGATGCGGATGAGGTCGTCGCGGCGGAAGTGCGCCCCCACCGGCAGGCGCGACTTGGTGCCCTTGAGCGTGTCGAGGTCCTCGGTGGAGATGCGGATGGGCTCGTCCAGCGGGAGCTTGGCGTCCAGCACCACCATGGCCGTCATCAGCTTGGTGATGGAGGCGATGGGGTGGACCTGGTCGGGATTCTTGGCGAAGAGCGTCTGGCCCGTCGTGGCATCCAGCACGAGCGCGGCGGTGGAGCGGATGCGCGGCTCGGAGGCGGGGCCGTCGGAGACCGCCGGCGAGGCGTGGCCCGCCTTGGCGCGGGTGGCCGGCTTGTCCGCCGCGGCGCTGGCGAAGGCGAGGGCGAACAGGGCTGCGGCTAGGGCGAGGCGCTTCATGGGGGACCCGGCGGAAAAGGCAGCGTGCACCATAGCAAACCTTGCCGGGGCGTGACAAGATTGGAGCTTCCTCAAATACCCCCTCCAAATCCCTGATTCGATGGCCCATTCCGGCCCGAAATCCCCCCACCCCGACACCCTGGCGGTGCACGCCGGCCAGTCGCCGGACCCGGCCACGGGCGCGCGCGCCGTGCCCATCTACCAGACGGCGAGCTTCGTGCTGCCCGACACGGACACGGCCGCGGCCCTCTTCGACATGGAGACGCCGGGCCACGTGTACTCGCGCCTGTCCAATCCCACGGTGGCCGTGCTCGAGGAGCGCATGGCCGCCCTGGAGGGGGGCGTGGCGGCGCTGGCCACCGCGAGCGGGCAGGCGGCGCTGCACCTGGCGATCGCCACGCTCCTGGGGCGCGGCGGGCACATCGTGTCGTCCGCGAGCCTGTACGGGGGCTCGCACAACCTGCTCGCCTACACGCTGCCGCGCTTCGGCATCGAGACCACCTTCGTGCCGGCGCGCGATCCCGCGGCCTGGCGCGCGGCCATCCGCCCGGAGACGGGCCTGCTCTTCGGCGAGTCGGTGGGCAACCCCTCCGTGGACGTGCTCGACATCCCGGCGATCGCGCGGATCGCCGACGAGCACGGCATCGCCCTGCTCGTGGACGCCACCGTCACGACGCCCGTGCTCGGCCGGCCCCTGGACCAGGGCGCGCACCTCGTCATGCACTCGGCGACCAAGTTCCTGTCGGGGCACGGCGTCGTGATCGGCGGCGTGCTGGTGGACGGCGGGCGCATGGACTGGAACGCGAGCGCCCGCTATCCCACGCTCACCCGTCCCTACGAGGGCTTCCACGGGATGGTGTTCGCGGAGGAGTCCACGGTCGGCGCCTTCGCGCTGCGCGCGCGCCGCGAGGGGCTGCGCGACTTCGGCGCCTGCATGGCGGCGGCCACGGCCTTCCAGGTGCTGCAGGGCCTGGAGACGCTGCACCTGCGCATGCCGCGGCACGTGGCCAGCACGGCGCGCGTGGTCGAGTTCCTGGCCGGCCACGAGGCGGTGGCGCGCGTGCACCACCCGTCGCTGCCGGGCCACCCGGACCACGCGCTCGCCGCGCGGCTCTACCCTTCCGGGTGCAGCGCCATCCTCTCCTTCGAGCTGCACGGCGGGCGCGAGGCGGGCCGCCGGTTCATCGAGGCGCTCACGCTCTTCTCGCACCTCGCCAACATCGGCGACGCCAAGTCGCTGGTGATCCACCCGGCCTCGACCACGCACTTCCGCATGGACGACGCCGCGCTCGCCGCCGCCGGCATCTCGCCGGGCACCGTGCGCCTGTCCATCGGCCTGGAGCACCCCGACGACCTCGTCGAGGACCTCGCGCGGGCCCTGCGCGCCTCGCAGAAATGAACTTCATCGTCGAGGGCTACCCGGCCTACGCCTACACGGGCGGCGTGGACTTCGACGCCGCGCGGCCCGCCGTGCTGCTGGTGCACGGCGCCGCCCTGGACCACAGCGCGTGGCAGTGGCAGGCGCGCTACCTCGCGCACCACGGCTACGCCACGCTCGCGGTGGACCTGCCCGGCCACGGCCGCAGCCCCGGCGCCGTGCGCACGAGCGTGGCGGCGCTGGCCGACTGGGTGGCGGCCTTCGTCGAGTCGGCGTGCGTGCCGCGGGCGCACCTCGTGGGGCACAGCCTGGGCTCGCTGGTCGTCCTCGAGGCGGCGCTGCGCCACCCGGCGCGCGTGGCGAGCCTCGCCCTGCTGGGGGCGAGCGTGCCCATGCCCGTGGGCGAGCCCTTCCTCGCGGCCGCGCGCGACGACGACCCCGCGGCGTTCGACATGCAGACGGTGTGGGGCCACGCGCGCCTGGGCGCCCTCGCCACGAGCGCGGTGCCCGGCACGGCCCTGGCCGGCGCGAGCCGCCGTCTCGTGGCCCGGGCGCACGCGGGCGTGCAGCACGCGGACCTCCTCGCCTGCCACGCCTACGCGCCGGACCCGCAGGCCCTGGCCGCGATGGCGACGCGGACCCTGGTCGTGGCCGGCCGCCGCGACCAGATGACGCCCCTCAAGGCCGGCCGGGCCCTCGCCCAGGCCATCCCGGGCGCCCGCCTGGCCGAGCTGGACGCCGGGCACGCGATGATGGCCGAGGCCCCCCGCGAGGTGACCGCGCTCCTGGCCGCCCACCTGGCCGCCTGAGGCCGGCGCCGGGGCCGCCCGGCCCCCTCAAGTCGGCCGGACCCCGGCCGATAAACAGCGTGAGCGGGCGACCTGCCCGCCGCGGACCCCGTCCGCCAACCGCCGAGCCCAGCCCAGCCCCGCCATGGACGCCGTCGCCACTGCACCCGTCGTGCCCTCCCCGTCCGCCGTGGACGCCGAGGCGAGCCGCATCGTCGCCGAGATCGGCATCCCGCCCTGCCCGGCCGTGCTCACCGCCATGCTGCGCGAGACGCGCAAGGATGACCCGGACTTCCAGGCGATCGGCAAGCTCATCGCGAGCGACCTCGCCCTGGCCGCGGCGCTGCTCAAGACGGTGAACTCGCCCTTCTACGGGCTGCGCTCGAAGGCGACCAGCGTGCAGCAGGCGCTCGTGTTCATCGGGCTGAAGAACGTGGTGCGCCTGGTGACGGGCCTGCTGCTGCAGCAGGCCTTCCCCGTCTCGCGCAACCAGGTGGTGAAGCTGCTCTGGGAGACCTCGGCGCGCATCGCCGCCGGCGCCGCGTGCCTGGCGCGCGCGCTGCGCTGCTGCGACGCCGACGAGGCCTACACCTTCGGCCTCTTCCGCGACTGCGGCATGCTGCTCATGACGCGCAAGCACGCCGACTACGCGCCGCTCCTCGAGGCCGCGCCCTTCCCGCACCCCGACGCCTTCGCCGCCGCCGAGTCCGCGCGCTACGTGACGGACCACGCGCGCGTGGGCTTCCACATGGCCTCGAGCTGGTACCTGCCGGCCGAGCTGTGCCTGGCGGTGCGCCACCACCACGACCGCGCCTTCGCGGCGGACGCCCCGCGCGGCGCGCGAACGCTGGTCGCGCTGGGCGCCTTCGTCGACGCCGTCCTCGCGGGCCGCGACCTGGAGGCGGGCGAGCCCGCCCTCGGGGCCCTGGGCCTGGACGCCGCGCGCGCGCAGGCGCTCGCCGAGGACGTGCGCCAGGCCTGCGACGCCGCCACCGGAGAATCCCCGTGAACGCCCTCGCCCACTCCGCCCTCGCCGACCACGGTCCCGCCACGAGCCCGCGCGTGCGCGGCCTGCCCGGCCAGCGCGAGACCGCCGACCGCCTCGTCGCCGCCCTGCGCGGCGAGGAATTCGTGCTCTACGCCCAGCCCATCCTGCCCATCGGCGAGGGGCTCGGCGTGAAGCCCTGCCAGGAGATCCTCGTGCGCTTCCTGGAGGAGGAGCAGAAGCTCCTGCCCCCGGGCAGCTTCATCCCCATCCTCGAGGCCTACGGCCTCATGACCTACCTGGACCGCTGGGTGGTCAACCGCACGATCCGGTGGCTGCGCCGCCAGATCGCGCCGGAGGCCGCGACGTGCTCGGCGGTGAACGTGTCGGTGGAGTCGCTCCTCGACGCGAGCTTCCCGGCCTTCGTCGAGAAGCAGGTGGCCTCCAGCGGCATCCCCGGCGCGCAGCTCGTCTTCGAGGTCACCTGGCCCGACGCCGTGCTGCTGCGCCCGCGCGTGGCCACGCTCGCCGCGACGCTGCGCGAGCTGGGCTGCGGCCTGTCGCTCGCCTCGTTCGAGGGCGAGACGGGCTCGCTCGCGCAGCTCGAGGCCCTGGCGCCCGCCTTCGTGAAGGTGAGCGGCGACCTGGTGGCGCGCATGGCCCGCGACCCGATGGAGGCCGCCACCGTCGAGGGAATCGCCCAGCACTGCCGCGAGCTCGGCATCCGCACCGTGGCCGAGTTCGTCGAGGACGAGCAGACGCTCTCCTTCGCGCAGGCCGCGGGCATCGACTACGTGCAGGGCTTCCTGGTGGCCGTGCCCGGCCCCCTCGCCTGAGCGGCGGCTACTCCAGGATCGACAGGCGGCAGCGGAAGACGGCGACGTAGCCGCCGGCGGCCGAGTCCTGCACTTCCGAGGCGAGCTTGGCCACGCCGGGGCAGAAGCCGCGGCCGCGCAGCGCGCGCTCGGCCTCGCGCTCGAGGACGGCGATCTCCGCGTAGTAGTAGTCCACCGAGTCCGAGTCGGGCGTGCCGCGCGCCTCGGCGCGCAGCTGGCGCGAGAACGCGGGGCCGAAGGACACGCGGAAGAGCCCGCCCTCGGGCGGCAGGTCCCAGCGCAGGCGCTCGACGCGCTCCACCCTCACCTCGTCCGGCACCGCGGCCGTGGGCGGCGCCGCGCAGCCCGAGGCGAGCGCGGCGGCCAGCGCCGCGCCGGCGAGCGCCCGGCGATCGAACAGGTTCCTCATGCCTCTTTCCCCTCCTCTTCCTGCGCGGCGGCCGCCTCCTCCTGCTGCAGCCGCCACATCTCCGCGAACCGCCCGTCCAGCGCCATGAGGTCGCGGAAGGCGCCGCGCTCGACGATGCGCCCGCCGTCCATCACCAGGATCTGGTCGGCGTCCACGATGGTGGACAGGCGGTGGGCGATCACCAGCGTGGTGCGGTCGCGCGAGATCTCCGCGAGCTCGGCCTGGATGGCCTTCTCGGTGCGCGAGTCCAGCGCCGAGGTGGCCTCGTCGAAGATCATCACCGGCGGGTCCTTCAGGAGCGTGCGCGCGATGGACACGCGCTGCTTCTCGCCGCCGGAGAGCTTCAGGCCCCGCTCGCCCACGGTGGTCTCCCACCCGTCGGGCAGGCCCTCGATGAACTCGAGGATGTGCGCGACCTTGGCGGCCTCGACCACCTCCCCGCGCGTGGCGCCCGGCCGGCCGTAGGCGATGTTGTAGTAGATCGTGTCGTTGAAGAGCACGGTGTCCTGCGGGACGATGCCGATGGCGGCGCGCACCGACTCCTGCGCCACCTCGCGGATGTCCTGCCCGTCGATGAGGATGCGCCCGGCCTGCACGTCGTAGAAGCGGAAGAGCAGGCGCCCCAGCGTGCTCTTGCCCGAGCCGCTCGCGCCCACCACCGCGACCGTGCCGCCGGCGGGCACGCTGAAGTCCACGCCCTCGAGGATGGGCCGGCGGCCGTCGTAGCTGAAGTCCACCCGCTCGAAGCGCACGGCCCCGCCGCGCACGGCGAGGGGCGGGGCGCCCGGGACGTCCTGCACCTCGCGGTGCTCCGAGAGCAGGCGGAACATGCGCTCCATGTCCGTGAGCGACTGCTTGATCTCGCGGTAGAGCACGCCCAGGAAGTTGAGCGGGATGTAGAGCTGGATCAGCAGGGCGTTGACCATCACCAGGTCGCCCAGCGTGAGGGCCCCGCCCACGATGCCGTCGGCCGCGCGCCACATGAGGAGCGAGACGGCCGAGGCGATGATCACGGCCTGCACGGTGTTGAGGAACCCGAGCGAGGTCTCGCTGGTGACCACCGCCGTCTCGTAGCGCGCCAGGTTCTCGTCGTAGCGGCGCGCCTCGAAGGCCTCGTTGCCGAAGTACTTGACGGTCTCGTAGTTGATGAGCGAGTCGATGGCCCGCGTGTTGGCCCTCGAGTCCATCTCGTTCATCGTGCGGCGGTGGTGGATGCGCCGCTCGGAGATGACGAAGGTCGCGCCCGTGTAGAGGAACAGCGCGGCCACCGTGATCACGCCGAACCACACGTCGAAGCGCGCGATGAGGAAGCCCGTGACCAGCGTGATCTCGAAGAGCGTGGGCAGCACGCTGAAGATCATGAAGTTCAGGAGCGTGGAGATGCCCCGCGTGCCGCGCTCGATGTCGCGCGTGAGCCCGCCCGTCTGCCGCTCCAGGTGGAAGCGCAGCGAGAGCGAGTGCATGTGCTCGAACACCTGCAGCGCCACGCGCCGCATGGCGCGCTGCGCCACCTTGGCGAACACCACGTCGCGAAGCTCGTTGAACAGCGTGGAGGACATGCGCAGCAGGCCGTACGAGGCGAGCAGCGCGAAGGGCACCGCGAGCACGGCCCTGGGCGCCGACAGGCCGTCGACGATGGACTTCATCACCAGGGGCACCGCGAGGTTCGCAAGCTTGGCGGTGACCAGGCACGCGAGCGCCAGCGCCACGCGCCCGCGGTATTCCCACAGGTACGGCAGGAGCTTCTTGATCACCCCGACGTCGCCCGTCACGGGCGATTCGGCGGGGCGCGGGTCGGACTGCGGGAGGGAGGCGGTGCTCATGGGCGATAAGGCGGGCGCTTCGTCCGCTATAGTAGCAGCCGCCCCATGCCCCGCTTCGCCGCCAACCTGGGATTCCTCTTCCCCGAGCTCGCCTTCGAGGCGCGCTTCGGCGCGGCCGCGGCCGCCGGCTTCGCGGCGGTGGAGTTCGCGCAGCCCTACGCCCACGACGCGCGCGAGCTGGCCGAGCTGCTGGAGGCCAACGGCCTCGCGATGGCGAACTTCAACCTGCCGATGGGCGAGGCCGCGGCCGGCGACTTCGGCATCGCCGGCCTGCCGGGGCGCGAGGCCGAGTTCCGCGAGGGCGTCGCGCGCGCCATCGGCTACGCGCAGGCGCTCGGCTGCCCTCGCGTGAACTGCATCGCCGGCAGGCTCGCGGCCGGCGCGGACCCGGCGGCGGCCCGCGCCACGCTCCTCGCGAACCTGCGGCACGCGGCGGCCGAGTTCGCGCGCGCCGGGCTCACGCTGCTGCTCGAGCCCATCAACACCGTGGACGTGCCGGGCTTCCTCGTGGCGAGGCCCGGGGAGGGCGCGGCGATCCTGCGCGAGACGGGCGCGGACAACGCGGGCCTGCAGTACGACATCTACCACGCGGCCATGATGGGCGAGGATCCCGCCGAGGACCTCGCGCGCCTGCTGCCCGTCATCCGCCACGTGCAGTTCGCCGACGCGCCCGGCCGCCACGAGCCCGGCACGGGGCGCGTGGCCCTCGGCGAGTGCTTCGCGCGCCTGGACGCGCTGGGCTACGAGGGCTGGACGGCCGCGGAGTACCGGCCGTCGAGGCCCACCGGCCAGACGCTGGGCTGGCTCGCCTGAAGGCCGCGTCCGGCTCGCGCGCCGGTGCTACGATGGCCTCGCGCGAGTCTTTCCACCCGCGGGAGTCGGCCATGCGTCCTGCCCCACGCGCCTTCATCCGTTTCGCCCGCCGCCTCGCTTCGGCCGCCGCCCTGGCCGGCATGGCGGCCGTCGCGGCCAACGCGCCGGCGCCCGATGCGAAGGCGCCGGATGCGGCCGCCGCGCGCCAGGAGGCGCTGGAACGCCAGCTCGAATCCGCCGCGCGCGCCGTGGTGGCCGTGCGCGTGCGTGCCCTCGGCAACGCGCGCTCGCTGGCGAGCCTGGGCGCCGAGCGCAGCGGCTCCGGCGTCCTCATCGCGCCCTCGGGGCTGGTGCTCACCATCGGCTACCTCATCCTCGAGGCGGACCAGGTGGAGGTCACCGACTCGTCCGGGCGCTCGCTGCCCGCGGCGGTGGTCGCCTACGACCACGCCACGGGCTTCGGCCTGCTGCGCCCCATCGCGCCGCTCGCGGGCCGGCCGGTCCCCCTCGGCGACGCCTCGCGCGTGGAGCCGCTGGACCGCCTGCTGGTGGTGGCCGCCGGCGAGGGCGGCGCCTCGGTGGCCACGGTGGTCTCGCGCCGGCCCTTCGCGGGCTACTGGGAATACCTCATCGACGGCGCCATCTTCACCGTGCCCGCGCGCGCGGACCACAGCGGCGCGGCGCTGCTCAACGGCGAGGGCGAGCTGGTGGGCATCGGCTCGCTGCTGGTGATGGACGCGATGACCCCGGGCACGCGGCTGCCCGGCAACATGTTCGTGCCCGTGGACCTCGTGAAGCCCGTGCTGGCCGAGCTCATCGCGACGGGGCGCCAGCGCGCGGGCCGGCGACCGTGGCTGGGCGTGAGCACGATGGAGGACGACGGGCGCCTGCGCGTGCTGCGCGTGAGCGAGGACGGGCCGGCCGAGCGCGCGGGCCTGCGCAGCGGCGACATCATCCTGGGCGTGGCGGGCGAGAAGGTCCACGACCTGCCGGGCTTCTACCGCGCGCTCTGGGCGGCCGGCGAGCCGGGCGTGGAGGTGCCGCTGGTGGTGCTGCAGGGCTCGGAGCTGCGCGAGCTGCGCGTGCGCTCCGTGGACCGCCTCGACTTCGTGCGCCACAAGCCGACGATCTGACCGCGGGGTAGCATCCCGGCGTGACCGACGACCGATCGCGCCTGCGCCGACTCCTGTACGCCGCCGCGCTGCTGCGGGCCCTGGCCATCGGCCTCATGGCGGTGCTCGTGGGCCTGTACTGCGCGCGCCTGGGCCTGTCGGCCGCGCAGATCGGCGTGGTGCTCTCGGCGGCGCTGTGGGGCGCGGCCCTCGCCACGCTGCTCACGATGCTGGCCGGCCGGCGCTTCGGCGAGCGCGCGCTGCTGGTCGCGCTCACGGCGCTGCCGGTGGCGGGCGGCGCGGCGCTGCTCGCCACGGACCACGTCGCGGCGATCGCCCTGGCCGCCTTCGTGGGCATGTTCAACGTGAACGGCCGCGACCGCGGCGCCATCCCCATCCTGGAGCAGGCGATGTTCCCGGCCACGACGACGGACGCGGACCGCACGCGCGTCTTCGCCTGGTACAACGTGCTGATGGACGCCGGCTACGCGGCCGGGGGCCTGCTCGCGGGCCTGCCGACGCTTCTGGAGCGCGCGGCGGGCCTGGACACGCTTTCGGGAATGCGCCTGTGCCTCGCGCTCTTCTGCGCGCTCTACGCGGCCTCCGCCGCGCTCTACGCGCGCCTGCCCGTGCGCGTGGGACAGACGGCCCCGGCGGGGCTTCGCGAGCTCTCGGCCGGGAGCCGGCCCATCGTGCGCAAGATCTCGGCGCTCTTCTTCGTGGACGCCTTCGCCGGCGGCTTCATCGGCTCGGCGATCTTCGCGTACTGGTTCTCGGAGCGCTTCGGCGCCTCGGCCGCCACCGTGGCCCTGCTGTTCAGCGCCGGGCGCGTGCTCTCGGCCGCCTCGCACCTGGCGGCCGCCTGGCTCGCCTCGCGCATCGGCCTCATCAACACGATGGTCTACACGCACATCCCGTCGAGCCTGCTGCTCTTCACCATCGTGGGCGTGGACGGCTTCGGCTGGGCCGCGTTCCTCTTCCTCCTGCGCGAGTCGCTCAACGAGATGGACGTGCCCACCCGGCAGTCCTACGTGATGGCGGTGGTGCGGCCCGAGGAACGCCTGGCGGCCGCGGGCGTCACCAACCTCGTGCGCTCCGGCGGCTGGGCGCTGGCGCCGGTGTTCGCGGGCGCGCTGATGCAGACGGCGGGCCTGGGCGTGCCGCTCCTGCTCGCCGGCGCGGCCAAGATCGCCTACGACCTGGCGCTGTGGCGCGAATTCCGCAAGGTGAAGCCGCCGGAGGAGCGCTAGGGCCTGCCGCGGGGCTTTCGCGCACCCGCCGGCCGGATGCCGCGCTTCTCGAGCGCCTCGCGCAGGAGGTACTCCACCTGCCCGTTGGCGCTGCGCAGCTCCGCCTGGGCCAGGCGCTCGATCTCGGCCCAGAGCGCCGGGTCGACGCGCAGCAGGAACGACTTCTTGTCCGGGCTCGCCATCCCGCCCTACCGCCCGCGTCCCGGAGGCGAGGCGGGCGGCACCCGCCGGTATCGCGCGAGCCCCCCCAGGGCGAGGAGGGCGACGCCCGCGCCGGTGAGGCCCGTCCACAGTCCCATCCCGTCCGGGCCGATGGCGCCGGAGCCCAGCGCCACCGCGCAGAAGCCGAACGAGGCGCCGCCCAGCGCCAGCGTGCGCGCCATCCAGCCGCCCAGGCCGGCCCGGTCGGGGTAGCGCTCCGGGTGGCGCCGGTAGTTGGTGATCCACCACAGGTTGCCCCGCACGCCGATGGACCAGGCGAGAGCGAGCAGCAGGAGCGCCGCGAGGCCCAGGGCGAGGGGGGCGTGGGCGAGGCGCTCCACGGCGGCCTCAGGTGTAGAGCGTGCCCGTGTTCACGATGGGCTGGGTGTCGCGCTCCGAGCACAGCACCACCATGAGGTTGGAGACCATCGCCGCGCGGCGCTCGTCGTCGAGCTCGACCACGTTCTTCTCCGACAGGTGCTTCAGGGCCATCTCCACCATCGACACCGCGCCGGTGACGATCTTCTGGCGCGCGCTGATGACGGCCTCGGCCTGCTGGCGGCGCAGCATCGCGCCGGCGATCTCGGGCGCGTAGGCCAGGTGCGTGAGCTTGGCTTCCTCGATGCGCACGCCGGCGAGCTGCACGCGCGCCTGCAGCTCCTCGCGCAGCGACTCGGCCACCACGTCGGCGCCCGCGCGCAGCGTCACCTCGCCCGCCTCGTGCTCCTCGCCCTCGTCGTAGTTGTAGCGCGTGGCCACGTGGCGCAGTGCCGACTCGCTCTGCACCCGCACGAAGTTCTCGAAGTCCTCCACGTCGAAGGAGGCCTGCGCCGTGTCCTCGACGCGCCAGACCACCACGGCGCCGATCTCGACGGGGTTGCCGCGCTTGTCGTTCACCTTGAGCGTGTCGACGTTGTGGTTGCGCGCGCGCACGCTCACCTTGCGGCGGATGAGCCAGGGCCAGGTCCAGCGCAGGCCCGGGCTGCGCTCCGTGCCCGCGTAGTCGCCGAAGAGCGTGAGCACGCCCGCCTCGTTGGGCTGGAGCATGAAGAAGCCGCCCGCCACGAAGACGATGGCGAGGCCCGTGGGCACGCCCAGGAAGGGCGAGCGCAGGGCGGCGATGGCGAAGATCTCCGCCGCGACCAGGCCCAGCAGCACCGCGAGCATGAGGATGCCGTTGGCCGTGCCGGCCGGCTTCTCGAAGTTGCCTTCCTTGCGGTACGCGGTCATGGCGGCCCCCGGGGCGGCTATTGAAGTGATATCACTCTGATACAAGCCGGCGCGGCTGTCAAGCGCTAGAATGGCGCCATGGTCCCCCTCGTCGTGCGCGACTCCGCCACCCAGCTGGACGCCGCCGCCCGCGGGCAGGTGGCGGTGTGCGGCTCCCACGGGGGCCTGTACGCCGCCTGGCTCGCGGCCCGCGCCGGCGTGCGGGCGGTCGTCTTCAACGACGCCGGCATCGGCCGCAGCGCCGCGGGCGTGGGCGGGGTCTACTGGCTGGGCGGGCTGGGCGTGCCGGCGTGCGCGGTGGACTGCCAGAGCGCGCGCATCGCCGACGGCGCGGACACGCTGGCGCACGGCGTCCTGTCCACGGTGAACGACGCCGCCGCGGCCCTGGGCTGCCAGCCCGGCCAGGCGATGCGCGAGGCGCTGGAGCGCCTGGCGCGCGCCGCGCCCGCGGCCGCGCAAGCGGTGCCGGACATCGGCGAGACGCGCTCTCCCATCGCCAGCGCGGGGCGCCGGCCGGCGTGGGCGCTGGACTCCGTGGTGCTCCTGGAGCCGCGCGACGCCCGCGCCATCGCCGTCACGGGCTCGCACGGGGGCCTGGCGCACGGCACCGACCCGGTGAACGGCGTGGATCTCTTCGCGGCCTTCTTCAACGACGCGGGCGGCGGCAAGGACGACGCCGGCTACGCGAAGCTC
>JAKOWJ010000078.1 GCA_029781595.1 Pseudomonadota bacterium
CACCGGGAGCTGGACGCCTTCACCTACGCCGTCTCCCACGACCTGCGGGCGCCGCTGCGCGCCGTGTCGGGCTTCGCAAACATCCTGCGCGAGGAGGGCGCCGCACGCCTCACGGCGGACGACCTGCGCTGCCTCGCCCGCATCGACGAGAACGCGAGCCGCATGGGCGAGCTCATCGACGCGCTGCTCGCGGTAGGGCGCCTGTCGCGCCAGCAGACGGTGCCGGTCCGCGTGAACATGACGGAGCTCGCGCGCGACACCGTGGCGCAGCTGCGGCCCGCCTATCCCGCGGCCCGGGTCGAGGTGAAGGACCTGCCGCCGGCCCAGGCGGACCCGGAACTCGCCCGCCAGGTGCTCGCCATCCTCCTGGGCAACGCCCTGAAGTTCTCGCGCGACGCCACGCCCCCTGCGGTGACGGTGCACGCCGAGGCGGACGCCTACGCGGTGAGCGACAACGGCGTGGGCTTCGACATGGCGTGGGCGGCGCGCCTGTTCACGCCGTTCTCGCAGCTGCACGCGGGCGACGAGCTGGGCGGCCCCGGCGTGGGGCTCGCCATCGCCAAGCTCATCGTCGAGCGCCACGGCGGCCGCATCGAGGCCCGCTCCGCGCCCGGCCAGGGGGCGACCTTCCGCTTCACGCTCGGACCGGAGGCGGCCGACTGAGCCCGGAAGAGCCCGTGCCCCTGCCCGACCCCGACCTGCCGCCGCGCCGCCGCTTCCTGCGCGCCCTGGCCGGCGCCGCCCTCGGCGCCGCCGCCCTGCCCGGCTGCGGCCCGCCGCCGCCGTTCTCGGTCGCCTACCACTCGTGGATCGGCTACGAGTCCCTCGCGCTCGCCGAGGAGCTGGGCATGCTGCCCGCCTCGGCCATCCTGCGCGAGGGGCGCGATTCGCTGGAGTCCATCGCGCTGGTGAAGCTCGGCAAGGTGGACGCCGCCGCCCTCACCCTGGACGAGGTGCTCAAGGTCCGCGCCTCGGGCACCGCCGTCACGATCGTGCTCGTCTTCGACGATTCGGCCGGCGCGGACGCCATCGTCGCCCGCCCCGAGGTGCACGCCGTGCGCGACCTCGCCGGGCGGCGCGTCGGCTACGAGCGCTCCACCGTGAGCGCGCTGGTGCTGGCCAAGGCGCTGGAGGGCGAGGGGCTGCGCCTGACGGACATCCGGCCGGTGGAGATCGCCTACGCGGGCCAGCAGAAGGCCTGGCGCAACGGCGAGGTCGACGCGATGGTGACCTTCGAGCCGATGCTGGCGCGCCTCGAGCGCGACGGCGCGCGCCGCATCTTCGACAGCCGCCAGGCGCCCGACCTCGTCTTCGACGTGCTCGCGGTGCGCAGCGAGCGCCTGGCCCCGCTCGCCGGGTCCGTCCAGGGCTTCCTCGCCGCGCACTTCCGGGCGCTCGAGCACATCCGCACGCACCGGCAGGACGCGCTCTACCGCATGGCCACCCGCATGGGCCTCACGGCCGAGGAGGCCCAGCGCGCGCTCGCCGGCATCGACATCCCGGACGTGGACGGCAACCGCCGCTACCTCGCCGAGGGTGACGGCCTCATGGCCGCGGCGCGCACGAACCAGCGGCTGCTGCTGGCGCACGGGCTGCTGGAGAAGGAGGACGCGCTGGACGGCCTCGTGGACGCGGCCTACCTGCCGCGCCGGAGCGGCGCGCCGTGAACGCGCTCGCCCCGGCCCGCGCCCTGGCCCGCGCCGTCCTCGCGGCCGTCGCGCTCGCGGCCGCCACGGCCTCCGCCGCGCCGGAGGCGCTCACGCTGGGCATCCTCGCCACGCGCCCCAAGGCGCTGCTCGAGGCGCGCTACGAGCCCCTCGCGGCCTACCTCACCGCGAGGCTC
>JAKOWJ010000087.1 GCA_029781595.1 Pseudomonadota bacterium
TGGGCGTGGCGGTAAGGCCGATCAGGTGCGCGTCGAAGTACTCCAGCACCTGGCGCCACAGGTTGTAGATGGAGCGGTGCGCCTCGTCGGTGACGATGATGTCGAAGGTCTCGATCGGGAAGGCGGGGTTGTAGTCGATCGGCTCCGGGTCCTTGAAGAGGCCCTCCACGCGCTCCGTGGATTCCTCGTCCGCCTCCTCCGGCAGATCCCGCCCCTTCAGCATCGAGAACATGCGCTGGATGGTGCAGATGCACACGCGCGCCGTCGTATCCAGCGCGTTGCTGGAAAGGTGCTGGACGATAAACTCCTCGCCGAACTTGTAGTTGTTGGCAGGCGAGGCGTACTGGTCGAACTCCTTCTTCGTCTGCCGGCCGAGGTTGCCGCGGTCCACCAGAAAGAGCACCCGCCGCGCCCCGGCGTACTTGATCAGCCGGTAAATGAAGCTGATGGCGGTGAAGGTCTTGCCGCTGCCGGTGGCCATCTGGATGAGGGCGCGCGGGCGGTTGGCGGCGAGGGACTTCTCCAGGTTGCGGATGGCGGTGATCTGGGCGGGCCAGAGCTTGTGCTCGCCCCATTCGGTGACAAGCTCGGGCATTTGCCGCACCTTGGCGAGAAAGGTGCCCGGGGCGAGATTGGCCGTGCTGGCCGTGGCTTCGCTGCCGGAGGGAAGGAGGGCCAGCCACTCCGCCAGCATCTCGGGCCGGTGGAAGGCAAAGACGTTGCGCGCCTTGGCATCCAAGTCGAGACCATTAGTGAAGTGGGTCTCGACGCCGGTGGATTCGTAGAGGAAGGGCAGCGGGCGGCGCCAGGCAGGGAGCGCGGGCGGCAGGCCCTTGGCGTAGCGGCCGGACTGGATCTCCACCCCCGTGAGCGTGGCACCCACCTTCTTGGCCTCGATGACCCCGGCGGCCTTGCCGTCCACGTAGAGGAGGTAATCGGCGAATCCGTTGTCCGGCGCGAGGGGGAACTCCCGGATGGCCACGCCCCGGGCGGCGTGGATGTTGGCGTCCTTCACCCCGCAGACGTGCCAGCCTGCCGCAGTCAGCAGTCGGTCGATCTCGGCGCGCGCCTGGGCTTCCGGTTTGTCGGGCACTCCTCGCTCCTGCCCTGTTCCCGCAGATCGAGGGTGCCTCGACGTGGGGTTGTACTCTTGGCCTGCGTTTCCGCTGGGATTCTACAGCGGGATGTTAATTCGTCGAGCCTTGTCTGGTGGTCGGTGTCATTGCCACCCTGAAGCAGGGAACTCGACCGACAGGGGCCTCACCGGATCATCCCTCCTCCAAACTACCCTCTCCCTGAACACCGCCAGCTGCCACGTCTCCACCTTCACCGGCCCCTTCCTGGAGAACGCGCCAGGCCCCATCACCACCACGCACCCCCCATGCCCGGGATCGCGCACCGACTCGTACCGGATGATCCCCAGCCCCGCCTCCCGAACCTCCCGCCCGAGCTTCTGGCACGCCGAGTAGTCCGAGGGGTGCGTCCACTTGGATCGCGACCGCGCGAACGCCTTGTCCCGCAGGTCCACGCCCCGCGCCTTCACCGCCACCTGGAAGACGGTCTGCGCGCGCGGCGGAATCGCCTCCATCTCCGGTGACTCCATGAGGTGCCGCCAGCGCCAGTAGCCGAGCTCGGCGCACGCGGTCTCGATCGCGTCGGCCGCGTAGAGCACGCCGGCATCGTGCTCGCCCCGGAAGCGGCTTCCCCCCGGCGGCGGCGGATAACGGAAGGGCGTGAAGAGGAGCCAGTGCAGCCCCTCGCACCCCGGGGGCAGCGGGGGCTTCGACTCCTTGAGGAGCCGCTCCAGCAGCGCCTGCTCCTCGAGCGAATCGACGAGCGGCATCGTGGCCACCACGTGCTGCGCCTCCACGGCGCGCCACGGGGTGAGCGTGAAGACCCGCGCGTTAGAGGCGACCGCGGGCACTGTCGAGGTAGCCCACCACGCGCACCAGCCCCTGGATGGAGGCCAGCAGCTCGATGGGGGGCGAAGCGAGCGCCGTGTTGGGGCTTCGCAGCCACTTCCTCGCCGACTCCTCCCGCCCCCAGATGGCGTCGAGCGAGCGGAAGAGGCGCACGAAGAGCAGGGCCAGCTCCCACTCCTTGGCGCGCGTGCGGGCGAGGACGTAGGTGCCGGCGGCCAGGCGCGAGGCCGTGGGTTCGGAAACGCCCAGGATCGCCGCGAGCTGGCGCTGGGTGAGGCCCAGGAAGCCGGCGGCGCGGATCACGGCCTTGGAGAGGACGCGGCCTTCCTCGGCGGCGGGGTGGGGGGCTTTGGCGGGGGTGGGCATGGGGCCTCCTCGTTGGAAAGCATTATCTCTCTTGCTTTCCATGGAAAGCAACCACGCTCACCAGCCGTAGTCCTCCGCCAGCGCCTCCCAGTCGAGCCCGCGCAGCTGGTTCAGCAGGTGCGGGTCCGTGGGCAGGCCGTAGTGGTTCTGGTGCCACAGCACCACGAGGCTCGAGCCCACCTCTTCCGGATCGTGCACCGGCGCCGACACGAACCTCGCCACGGTCCGCACCGGGGGCAGGTAGTCCACGGGATATTCCTCCGGGCCGGGATCCTTCGGCCGCTTCTTCCCGGTCGTGCGAAGGAGCATCGGCTGCAGGACGAAGATGCGCCCCGGCGGGCAGTTGAGGTCCTGCGCGGCCCAGCCGATGGCGCTCTTCACGATGTCATCGTTGAACCACGGCTGGCGCGGCGAGCCGGCCAGCACGCCATCGAGCGTGCCGCCCTGCTGGAGGACGGAAAGGCTGATCTTCCGCCCTGACGCGAGCTCGATGGTCCACGCCCCTTGCCTCCTGATCGCCGAGTACCCACCCGGGCCTGCAGGCGTGTGCGGCACGTCCTCCCAGCGGAAGGGCAGGCGGGGATTGGCTTCGTGATCCGCGCTGTCGGGAATGCGCTCCATTTCATCGGGTCCGGTGTCGGTCATGGCGGCAATCCTGGTCGCTCGCGGGCTCACGCGGTGAGCCTCGCGCTTCCGACACTGTGCACGCGGCGCCGGGCCTCGCCAAACGGCACCCCGCCCGCCGCGTATCGATCCGCCCCAATGACACGAACAACTCCAGGGAGAACCCCACATGCGCGCACTTCTTGCAGCCCTCGTCCCCGCCGCCTTCGCCGTCCTGCCCGGCTGCGCCTCCATCGTGACGGGCCAGAACCAGCCCATCACCGTCGAGGCGCCCGACTGCGAAGGCGCCAACTGCAAGCTCACCAACGACAAGGGCACCTGGGTGGTGAAGGCGCCCGGCTCGGTCACCGTCACGCGGGCCTACGGCGACCTCACCGTCACCTGCAGCAAGGAGGGCTACGGGGCGGCCACCAACACCGTGGCGAGCAGCACCAAGGCGATGGCCGCGGGCAACATCATCTTCGGTGGCGTCATCGGCGCGGGCGTCGACATGGCCACGGGCGCCGCGTACGACTATCCCCCGCTCATCACGAACTCGCTCTCGTGCAAGTCGGCGAAGGAGGCGGCGCGATAGTCCTTCGGGAACCCGGGTTCGTTTCCTACGCGAAGCGGGCCCACGATCGCCCAACTACAGATTACTGCGCGTGAGTCCGAAGCCGGGCTCGAGGCGCTGAGATCGCGGTAAGGAGGCCAACATGCGGAACCGGAAGACGCTTGCGGCGTGCGTCGCTGTCGCCATCGCCCTGCAGGGCTGTGCCACGCAGATCGCGCGCAACCCCGACGCCCGGCCCACCCTCGTGGACCCGGCGCGCACGGACATGACTGCGTACGAAAGGGACTACGGTGAGTGCGTGGCACTCGCCAACCAGACCGACGCGGGGCAGGCCGCGGGCAGCGGCGCCACTGGCGGCGCGGTAGCCGGCGCGATCGTCGGCGCCCTGATCGGCGCGGTGATCGGCCACGCGTTCAACGACACCGCGGCGGGGGCCCGCTACGGCGCGGCGCTCGGTGGCGTGGAGGCGGGAACGGCGGGCGCGGCTCACGGCTATGGCGCGGCACGCCTGGACCAGGAGACGGCGCTTCGCAACTGCCTCAAGGGAAGGGGCTACAACCTCATCCGGTAACTGCACGGCGCAGGCGGTCAGGCGGGGGGCTGTCGCCAGCTTTCGGCTGGACGGCCGCGTCGCCAGCCGCGAGAATGCCCCCGCAACTCCACGACCAAAGGAGAACGACATGAACAAGAAGACGGCGATTCTCGGCATCCTCGCGGCCGCATCGATGGGCCTTCCGCAGCTCGCGTTCGCGGACGGGACGAAGGACCCCTACAAGGCCCGCGAGGTGTGCGAGAAGCACGGCAAGGCGTCGACGGAGAAGGACCTCAAGGCCTGCTGCAGCAACGAGATCCTCGTGCAGAGCTCCAAGGAACAGAAGAGGCTCGAGGCCGAGTGCGTGAAGGGCAGGGGCGCGAAGGCGAAGAAGTAGGCTGGCCAAAACCTAGTTACAAAAATGTAACTAGGTTTGCGAGCGGGCGGCATTCACCTACGCCCGAACCACCCGCCCCCGCCCCGCCTTCTTCGCCACGTACAGCGCCCTGTCCGCCGCCTCCACCAGGTCCTGCGCGGAGAGGCCCGCCTCCGGAAACGCCACCACGCCCGCCGAGAACGCGATCGCCGAGGCCTCGATCTCGCCGCGCCGGACCGCGCGGCCGATCATCACCGCGAGCAGGGTCTCCACCCGCGCCGCCGCATCCGCCGCCGTGGCCGAGGGAAAGACGAGGCAGAACTCCTCGCCCCCGTACCGGCACACGATGTCGCCCGCGCGCGTGCCCTCGAAGAGCACGGCGGCCAGCGTCCGGAGCACCTCGTCGCCGAAGGGGTGGCCGTAGCGGTCGTTCACGAGCTTGAACTGGTCCAGGTCCAGCATCGCCACCGCCAGCGGCTGGGCGTTGCGCGCGTAGAGCGGCACCAGGTCGCCCAGCACGTTGTCGAGGTAGCGGCGGTTGTACAGGCCCGTGAGCGGGTCCCGCAGCGCCTCCTCCCGCGCCCGGTCGCGCTCGTCGCGCAGGCGGTTGAGCTCGTAGCGGATCTGCACGGCGTAGTAGCGCGCCTTGGTGCCCAGGCCCAGGCGCCGCTCGTACACGCCGAAGTACTCCTTCTGCAGCGCGAAGGCCTCGGCGTGGCGGCCCTCCTGCGCGAGGAGCTCGGCGAGCTGCTCCAGCACCAGCCCGCAGAGCAGCAGCGGGGTGCGCGGCTCGAACCTGGCGCGCGCGGCCTGCAGCCGCTCGATGGCCGCCAGCCGCTCGCCCGCCTGCGCGAACACCAGCGCGCGCAGGAAGAGCGCCCACGCGAGGCTGGGGCCCCCGTACTTGTCGGCCTCTGCCTCCGCCCTCGCGAGGGCGGCCTCCGCCTCCTGCACGAGGTGGCTGCGCAGGGAGACGAACGCGGCCGTGGTGTACACGTTGCCCTCGGCCGAGGAGATGAAGGGCGACTCCGGGTCCGTCATGAGCGCGCGGGCCCGCGGCAGCGCATCGCCCGAGCGGCCCAGGTGCACGAGGCAGTCCGCCAGGTTCGCGAGGATGCCCACGCGAAGGCGCGGATGCTCCATCTCCGCCACCAGCGTCTCGGCTTCGCTCAGGACCGCCAGCGCCTCCTCGTAATCGCCCACGGCCACGAGCTCGGCGCCGAGGTTCGACAGGAGCGTGGCCATCTGCGGCCGCGCGTTGATGGTGCGAAGCTGCTCCAGCGCCTCGAAGAGGCACCCCAGCGACTGGGGCGAATCGCCCAGCGCCGCCAGGCACCCGGCCATGCCGTTGAGCGTGTAGAAGCGGTCCAGCGTGGTGAGCGCGCCCGCCTCCTCCTCGAGGATGGCGCGGAACATCCCGAGCGCCGTGCCGGAGTCGCCCTCCATCATGCGCACGCGCGCAAGGCCGTTGCGGGCGAGGAGTTCGCCGCGCCGGTCCTCCAGGGCGGTGAAGGCGGCCTGTGCCGTGGTGAGCGAGCGCCTCGCCTCGGCGGGCGTGGCGTAGCGCAGCTCGAAGTAGCCGATGGTGAGCAGGGCCCACGCGCTGGTGACGCCGTCCCCGGTGCGCTCGGCCTCCTCCAGCGCCTTGCGCGCCATGGCCTGCGAGTCCTTGGGCCTCGCGTACTGGCTTTCCCAGGCGCGGGCGACGAGGGCGCTCAGGTCTTGGGGCGCGTCCATGATCCGCCGATTGTAAGGGGCGGCCGGAGCCGGCGCTAACTCGCGTTTGCGAGGGGGGTATGGGCGGGGTCCGTAACACCTGTTTCTCGCGGCGCGGCGCGCAGGTAGCATTTGCCCCGGAAATCGGGGACGTTCCCCGGTTTCCGAAAACCGGGGAACGTCCCCGATTTCGCGAATTTGGCGGGGTGGCCATGGACCGCTCGGAGCGTTTCTACCGCATCGACGCGCTGCTGAGGGAGCAGGCGGTCGTGTCGTTTTTGTCGTTGATGAGGGAGCTGGGCGTCTCGCGCGCGACGCTCAAGCGCGACCTCGAGTACATGCGCAGCCGCTTGAACGCGCCCATCGCCTACGACCGCGACAACGGCGGCTACCGGCTCACGGCGCAATCCGGCCCGGGGCCGCGCTACCAGCTGCCGGGGCTGTGGTTCAACGCCTCCGAGGTGCACGCCCTGCTCACGATGCAGGAGCTGCTCAAGGGCCTGGACCCGGGCATCCTCGCGCCGCACGTCGAGCCCCTGCGCGAGCGCCTGAACAGCCTGCTCGAGAAGGGCGAGGCGGCCACGGCGGCGCAGATCGCCAGGCGCATCCGCATCGTGCGCATGGCCGCGCGCGGCATGAAGCTGGAGTTCTTCGAGACGGCCGCGACGGCGACGCTCAAGCGCCAGCGCCTGGCCATCACCTTCTGGAGCCGGCACTCCAACCAGACCACCGAACGCACCGTCTCGCCCCAGCGCCTCGTCTTCTACCGCGGCAACTGGTATCTCGATGCCTGGTGCCACCTGCGCGACGGCATCCGCAGCTTCGCGCTGGACGGGCTGCGGGCGGCGGCGCTTCGCACCGACAAGGCGCGCGATGTCCCCGAGGCCGAGCTCGACGACTTCCTCGCCTCCAGCTACGGCATCTTCGCGGGGCGGCCGAAGGGCTGGGCGAAGCTGCGCTTCACGCCCACCGCCGCACGCTGGGTGGCGCACGAGAAGTGGCACTCCCGCCAGCGCGGCCGCTTCGAGCCCGACGGCGGCTACGTGCTGGAGGTGCCCTTCG
>JAKOWJ010000112.1 GCA_029781595.1 Pseudomonadota bacterium
ACCGGCACGTCGCAGACTTCCAAGGTCAAGAGGCTGCTGGACCGGCGCAAGTAGCCGGTCCGCCATGGAGGGTGCGGATGGGCCTGCAAACGCTGGACCGGGCGGTGGCGGTGTTGCGAGCGCTGGGCCACGCGGGCGAGGCGGGCCTGCGCCTGGTGGACCTGCAGCAGGCCGCCGGGCTCGCAAAGCCGACGATGCACCGCCTGGCCACCGCGCTCGCCGCGCACGGGCTCGTCGCCCTCGACCCGGAGACGCGCCGCTACCGGCTCGGCCATGAGCTCGCGATCCTGGGCTGGTCCGTGGCGCACCGCGAGCAGGACCTGCGCACCGCCGCCATGCACTCCGCGACGGTGCTCGCCGACGAGACGGGCGACACGGTGTTCGTGGTGGTGCGCTCGGGGCTGGACTCGGTGTGCATCGAGCGGCACACGGGCGCCTACCCCATCAAGGCCCTCACCGTGGAGATCGGCACGCGACGGGCGCTGTGCGTGGGCGCAGGCGGCCTGGCGATGCTGGCGTGCCTGCCGGAAGCCGAGTGCGACTCGATCCTGGAGGCGGTGGCCGAGCGCGCGAAGACGCAGTCGCGGGCCACGCCGGCGCAGATCCGCGCGGCCATTCGGGCGGCGCGAAAGTCTGGCTACTCGGTGAGCGAGAACTTCGTCACCGAGGGCGTGCGCGCGGTCAGCGTGGCGATCCGCGACTACCGCGGGCACCCCATCGCGGCCATCGGCGTGGCGGCGATCCAGCCGCGAATCCCCGCCTCGCGCATCGCGGCGCTGGCGAAGTCGCTGGAACGCGAGCGGCGGATGATCGAGAGCCGGCTGCTGGCGGTGCAGGCACCGCGGCGGACGGGGAAGAAGGCGGGCGGGAAAGCTCGCCGCCCCTAGGGCGCCGGCGAAAGGCCCTTCATCTTCACGAAGGCCGCCACGCGCTTGGCCCGAAGCGCCCCGGGCTTGTACTTCTCCAGCCAGGAGTCGTCTTCCTTGAGGAAGAGGCTGTCCTCGTCGTTCGGCTTGGCCTTGCCTTCGCGCATCACCTCCGTGATCGACCGGAAGTAGTAGTGGTTGAAGAGCCGGTTGAACTCCGTGAAGTAGATGTCCGCCACGCGCGTGTCGCCCCGGATCAGCACCATGTTCTCGTCGTTGTCGTTGGTGGAGGGCTCGCTGAAGTTGGCCGAGCCCGTCACCACGAGCGGGTCGTCGCCCAGGGGGTCGCGCAGCAGGAACTTCGAGTGGATGAACATCACGTGGGTGTTGAGCTTGAGCGAGAGCGTGCTCGTCTCGCGGACCCACTGGTGCATCGGCTCCTT
>JAKOWJ010000137.1 GCA_029781595.1 Pseudomonadota bacterium
CTGGACACCTTTCCCATCCGCGTGCCGGCGCTGCGCGAGCGGGCCGGGGACCTGGGCCTGCTCGCCGAGTCGCTGCTCGCCCGCGTGGCGCCCGGGCGGGCGCTGCGCCTGACACCCGCCGCCTCGCGCGCCCTCGCCACGCGCCGCTTCGAGGGCAACATCCGCGAGCTGCGCAACCTCCTGGAGCGCGCGAGCCTGCTCGCCGATGGCGAGGAGATCCGGCCCGAGCACCTGGGCGAGGAGGCGGGCGCCGCGGGCGAGCCGGCGGCGACGGCGCCGATCGCGCCGGAATGGCTCACGCTGGAGGAGAACGAGCGCCGCTACCTCGAGTGGGCCGTGCGCCACCACGAGGGCTCGCGCCGCAGCCTCGCCGCGCGCCTGGGCGTGGGCGAGCGCACGCTCTTCCGCAAGCTCGAGGCGCTGGCGCGGGCGCGCTGAGCCTTCAGGCCCCGCCCGGCGCTTCCCGCCACACCTGGCGGAACTTGCCGCTCGCCGGGTTCGCGCGGACCGGCCCCGCCTCCACGCGCACGCGCACGCCCGCCAGGCCCTGGCTCGCGAGGAACGCGACGAGCGCGGCCTTCACGCGCGCCCCCGCGCCCCGGCCGTGCGCCTCCGGCTCCACGCGCGCGCGCAGCTCGCCCGACCCCGCCTGCACCACCTGGAAGCGGTGCTCGCCCGTGGCCTCCTCGATCGCCGTCGTGAGCGCCATGGGCAGGATCGTCGCCTCGCGCCCGCCCGCGCCGCGCACGCGCAGCAGCTCGTCGCGCCGGCCGTCCACGCGGATCACCGGGAAGGGGCTGCCGCAGGGGCACGGGCGCGAGGCGAGCGTGACGCTGTCGCCCAGCTCGTAGCGCACCAGCGGCTGCACGCGGTTCGCGAGGTGCGTGAGCAGCACCGTGCACGAGGGCTCGTCCGGCGGCACCGCGCGCCCGCGCTCGTCCACCGGCTCCAGGATCACCCAGTCGTCGTTCAGGTGCAGCGCGCCGTGCCCGCACTCGCAGGCGATGTTGAGGAACTCCGAGGCCCCGTAGTCGCCCGCGACGCGGCAGCCGAAGGCGCGCTCGACGTGGCGGCGCGCGCCCGGGGCGAGCCACTCGCCGCCGTACCACAGCGCCTGCGGCGCGAGGGCGAGGCGCCCGGCCTCCTTCTCGCCGGCCAGCGCGCGCAGCACCGTGGCGTAGGAGGCCACCACCGTCGGGCGGAAGTCCTCCAGCCGCGCGCACAGCTCGGTGAGCGGCAGGCCCACGGGGAAGACGCGCGCGTTGGCGTGGAACCACGGGTTGAGCGCGCGCAGCCGCTCCCACTCCGCGACGCCCGCGAAGTGCCCGCCGGTGGCCGCCACGAGCGCGAAGCGCATGCCGGAGAGCGGCAGGCGCCAGTTCCACGCCGGCGCGAGGGCCCCGAGGCGCGTGGCGCCCAGCGCGTCGTAGACGGCCAGCGCGTCGGCGTCGTGCACCAGCAGCCCCGGCACGCCGGTGGTCCCGGAGCTGGAGAAGACGGCGTAGCGGCCGAGGTAGGGCCGGCCCACGCGCGAGGCATCGGCGACGAAGGCCTCGACGCCCGCGCGCGTGACGGCCGGGTCGGTCACCCAGTCGTCGAAGCGCGCCATGAGCTCGGCCTTGCGCACGGCGGGCAGCGCCGCGAGATGCCGTTCGTGCCCGCCGTGACGGCCCCAGCGCTCGCGGTAGAACGCCGAGTGGCGGCCCGTCCAGTCCAGCAGCCGCGCCAGGCGCGCCTCGCGAAGCCGCGCGATGGCCTCGCGCCCGGCGCCCTGCGCCAGCGCCGCGTCGCCCGCGAAGGCGGACCAGCGCCACATCGCATCGAGGAAGGGCCAGTCGGCGGCGTGCATGGCTCGCGTCCGGGAACTTTCCCCTCGATTCGTACACCCAAGCGGGGCCGGTCGCCCCCGGCTGGATCAGGAAAACCGCTCGTCCCGAGGCTGCTAGACTCCCGCCGTGCTGCGCCGTCTCCCCGCCCTCCTCCTCGCCTTCCTGCTGCTCGGCCTGCAGCAGCAGGTGGCCGTGCACGTCTTCGAGCACCTCGCCTCGCGCCACGACCCGGGCCTGGAGGCGCCGGCCGGCAGCGCGAGCTGCGCCACCTGCGAGATCCTCGCCTCCGGCGCCGACAGCGTGCCCGCGACGGCCCTGCCGGCGCTCGCCACGCGCGTGGCGCCCGATTTCCAGCCGGCCGCGTTCACCTCGCGGCCGGTCGCCTTCGCCGCCAGCTACCGCTCCCGGGCCCCGCCGCCCCTCTCCTGAAGCGAACCGATCCCCTCGCCCACGCCCCCCGCGGCGCGGCGAGGCCCGTTTCCGTCCTTGGGAGATCCCATGAACCGATCCCTGTTGTGGCCCGGCGCGCTCGCGCTGGGACTTTGCCTCGCCCCCGCGGCCGGCGCCGCCGATGCGGCCGATCCGGGCCTCGCCGAGCTGCGCGCGCAGCTGCGCGACCTGCGCCAGCAGTACGAGGCGCGCCTCGCGGACCTCGAGCGGCGCCTGTCCGCCGCCGAGGCGCGCACCGCGGCCCCGGCGCCCGCGCCCGTCGCGGCCGCCCCCACCCCGCCCCCGGCCCCCGCGCGAGCCGCGGCCCCGGTGGGCGCCAACGCCTTCAACCCGGCCGTCTCCGTCGTGCTGCAGGGCAACTACGCGAACCTCCAGCGCGACCCGGCCGGCTACGCCCTCAGCGGCTTCGCGCCCGGCGGCGAGATCGGCCCCGGCAAGCGCGGCTTCTCGCTGGCCGAGAGCGAGCTCGCCCTGGCCGCCAACGTCGACGACCGCTTCAGCGCCAACCTCATCGCCTCCATCAGCCCCGAGGACACCATCGGCGTGGAGGAGGCCTACGCGATCTACACGGCCGCGCCCGCGGGGCTGGTGCCCAAGTTCGGGCGCTTCCGCTCCGGCATCGGCTACCTCAACGAGCAGCACCCGCACGTCTTCGACTTCTACGGCGCGCCGCTGGCCTACGAGGCGATGCTGGGCGGGCAGTACACGCAGGACGGGCTGCAGCTGAAGTGGGTCACGCCCCTCGACACCTTCCTCGAGCTGGGCGCCGAGGCCGGCGGCGGCGAGGGCTTCCCCGGCACGGCGCGCGCCAAGAACGGCGGCGCGAGCGGGGCGCTCTTCGCGCACGTCGGCGGCGACATCGGCTTCAGCCACTCCTGGCGCGCGGGCCTGTCGTGGCTGCGCACCGGCGCGCAGGGCCGCGAGTGGACGCAGGCCGACTCCCTCGGCGACGACGCCGTCGTCTCGTTCACCGGCCGCAGCGACCTCGCCCTCGCCGACTTCGTGTGGAAGTGGGCCCCGGGCGGCAACGCGCGGGCGACGAACTTCAAGCTGCAGGGCGAGTACCTGCGCCGTCGCGAGCGGGGCGATCTCGCCTACGACGCCGACGGCGCGCTCGGCCGCAACGCCATGGCGCCCTACCGCTCCACCCAGTCGGGCTGGTACGTGCAGGGCGTGTGGCAGTTCATGCCGCAATGGCGCGTGGGCCTGCGATACGACCGCCTCTCGCCCGGCACCGTGGACTACGGCGCCAATGGCCAATGGCTCGCGACGGACGGCTTCCGGCCGAAGCGCACGGCGCTGATGGTGGACTGGACGCCCTCCGAGTTCAGCCGCATCCGCGCGCAGTTCGCGCGCAGCGAGACGCTGCCCGGCCTGGCCGACGACCAGTTCTTCCTGCAGTACATCCTTTCCCTGGGCGCGCACGGCGCGCACCGCTACTGACGGGAGCCGAAACGATGAACCGATTCCTCCGCCTCGCCGCGCTGCTCCTCGCCACCGCCGCGCTCCCCGCCTTCGCGGACCTGAAGATCCTCGCCACCGTGCCCGAGTGGGGCGCGCTCGCCCGCGAGCTGGGCGGCGACAAGGTGAGCGTGACCGTCGCCACCGGCCCCCTGCAGGACCCGCACCACGTGGAGGCGCGGCCCAGCCTCATCGCCCGCGCGCGCGGCGCGGATCTCGTGGTCGCCACCGGCGCCGAGCTGGAGGTGGGCTGGCTGCCCATGGTGCTGCAGCAGGCCGGGAACCCGAAGCTCAGGCCCGGGCAGCCGGGCTATTTCGAGGCCGCCTCCTTCGTCGCGCTGCGCGACAAGCCCGCGCGCCTGGACCGCGCCGAGGGCGACGTGCACGCCGAGGGCAACCCGCACATCCAGACGGACCCGCGCAACGTCGCGCTCGTGGCCGCGGCGCTCGCCGCGCGCCTGGCCGAGCTCGACCCGCCGGCCGCGGACTGGTACCGCGCGCGCCACACCGCGTTCGCCGCGCGCTGGGCGGCGGCCATCGCGCGCTGGGAGAAGGACGCGGCGGGCCTGCGCGGCACGGCCGTGCTGGTGCACCACGACGCCTTCCCGTACCTCTTCGCCTGGCTGGGGATGCGCAAGGTGGCCACGCTCGAGCCCAAGCCGGGCGTGGAGCCCACCACGGCGCACCTGGCGCAGGTGCTCGAGCTCCTGCGCACGCAGCCCGTGCGCATGGTGATCCGCGCCGCCTACCAGGACGAGCGCGCGGCGCAGTGGATCGCCGGGCGCGCCGGCATCAAGGTGGTGACGCTGCCCTTCACCGTGGGCGGCACCGACGGCGCGACCGACCTCTTCGGCCTGTACGAGGACACGGTGCGGCGCCTGAAGGAGGGCCTGAAGTGAGCGCGCTGGACCTCTCCATCCTGTGGCCGGCCCTCGTGGCCGGCCTGCTGGTCACGGCCACGCACGTGCCGCTGGGCACGCAGGTGCTGCGGCGCGGCATCGTCTTCATCGACATCGCCATCGCGCAGATCGCCGGCTGCGGCGTGCTGCTCGCCGACCGCCTGGGCTTCGAGGCCGCCGGCCCCGGCGCGCAGGTCGCCGCCTTCGCCGCGGCCCTGGCCGGCGCCCTGCTCCTCACCTGGACCGAGCGCGTGTGGCCCGAGGTGCAGGAGGCGGTGATCGGCGTGGTGTTCGTGCTGGCGGCCACGGGGGGTGCGCTCCTGGTGGCCGCCAACCCGCACGGCAGCGAGCACCTGCGCGACCTGCTGGTGGGGCAGATCCTGTGGGTGAAGCCCTCGCAGCTCGCGGTGGCGGCCGGGCTCTACGCCCTCGTGCTGGCGGCGTGGTTCGGCCGCGGCGAGCGCCTGGGCCGCGCGGGCTTCTACGCGCTCTTCGCGCTCGCCGTCACCGTGAGCGTGCAGCTCGTGGGCCTGTACCTCGTGTTCGCCACGCTCATCGTGCCGCCGCTCGCCACGCGCGGCATGGGCCCGGGGCGCCTCGCGGCCGGATGGGGCATCGGCGCCGCGGGCTACGCGGCGGGGCTGGCGGCCTCCACGGCCGCGGACCTGCCCAGCGGGCCCATGGTGGTGTGGGCCATCGTCGCCGTGGCGGTGGCGTGGCGCGCCGCGGCGTCGCTGCGCGCGAGGCGCGGGACGCGCGTGGCGACGGCGGCGGACTAGCCGCGCGGCCGGCGCTCGACGCAGTAGGCGTAGCCGAGCGAGGCGAGCTCGCCCTGGGACAGGCTGTCGGAGCGGCTCGCGGCCTGGATCATGTAGGTCGCCACCTGCTCGCCCCAGTTGCTGGACGGCTTCGTGACGCCCTGCTCGAGGTCCTTCAGGCCCCGGCGCCTGGCACTCTCGATCATGCTCGCGACGCGGTCGGCGGTGTTGCGGCAGGCGCGCTTGACCTCCTCGGAAGCGGCCTGCGCGAAGACGGGGGCGGGGCCCAGCGCTGCGAGGAGCGCGGCGCCGGCGAGGAGGAGCTTGGCGGCATTCATGTTGACGTCCGTGTGGAAGAGGAAGGCGTGGAAGCGCGATTTTACCGCGCCCCCCCGCCGGCCGCTGCCGCGCGGCCGGGGTAGGATAGGAGCCAGCCAACCGAGCCCGGACCATGGACGACCAGACCCCCGCCCCCCCGCCGGCCGCCGAGGCCGCCGCGCCCGTCTCCGAGCGCATCCGCGCCCGCGTGCAGCGGGCGCGCGAGCGCTTCCACGCCAACGACAACATCGCCCGCTTCATCGAGCCGGGCGAGCTCCCCGAGCTGCAGAAGGAGGTCGAGGAGAAGATGCAGCGCGTGCTCGAGAGCCTGGTGATCGACACCGAGAGCGACCACAACACGCGCGAGACGGCGCGGCGCGTGGCGCGCATGTACGTGACCGAGGTCTTCCGCGGCCGCTACACCGCGCACCCGCCCGTCACCGAGTTCCCCAACGTCGAGCGCCTGAACGAGCTGATGATCGTGGGGCCCATCACGGTGAGGAGCGCCTGCTCGCACCACCTGTGCCCCATCATCGGCCGCGTGTGGATCGGCGTGATGCCCAACGAGCACTCCAACCTCATCGGCCTGTCCAAGTACGCGCGCCTGTGCGACTGGGTGATGAGCCGGCCGCAGATCCAGGAGGAGGCCGTCACGCGCCTGGCGGACCTGCTGCAGGCCCGGATGCAGCCCGACGGCCTGGCGGTGGTGATGGAGGCCGACCACTTCTGCATGCAGTGGCGCGGCGTGAAGGACACCGACTCGAAGATGGTCAACAGCGTCATGCGCGGCTCGTTCCTGCGCGACGCGAACCTGCGGCGCGAGTTCCTCGCGCTGCTGCAGCGCAAGAACGCCTAGGAGAATCCGATGCTCGTCAGACTGCTCTACGCCAGCCGCGCCGCGGGGCCCGTCGCCCCGGAGGCGATCGAGGCCATCCTCGCCCAGTCGCGCGCGCACAACCCGGCCCTGGGCATCACCGGCGTGCTCTGCCAGAGCGGCGAGGTGTTCATGCAGGTGCTCGAGGGCGGGCGCGACGCCGTCAACCGCCTCTACAACCAGATCGTGCGCGACGAGCGCCACCGCGACGTGGTGCTGCTGCACTACGAGGAGGTCGCCGAGCGCGCCTTCCCGGGCTGGACCATGGGGCAGGTGAACCTCGCCCGGGTGAATCCCTCGACGCTCCTCAAGTACGGCGAGAAGCCCGTGCTCGACCCCTATGCCATCTCCGGGCGCGCCGCGATGGCGCTGCTGCAGGAGCTCATCGCCTCCGCGCAGGTGATCGGCCGCGCGAGCTGAGGCCGCCCGGTCCCGCCCATGCCCGCCGCCGCCCGGCTCGCGCGGCGCCTGGCCGTGCTGGCGGCGGCGCTCGCCGTCCTCGCCCTCGTCTCGCTCGCCACGACGTGGGCCTGGCGCGGCGGGCCGGAAGGCGGCCTGGTCGGGCTCGCCCGCCTGCTGCGCCACGGCACCACCACCGTCGACGACTTCCGCCACGCCCCCTTCCGGCCCCTGGCGGCGAGCGGCAGGCCCGCGCCCTTCGCGCGCGCGCCCTCGCCGGCCGCGCCGCCCGCCGTCGAGACGGCCCCGGGGCGCCGCGTCCCGCTCGCGCAGGCCCTCGACGAGACGCGCACCCTCGCGTTCCTCGTGGTGCGAGAGGACGCGATCGTCTTCGAGCGCCACGGCGAAGGACACCGCGCCGGCGAGCCGTCGCAGTACTTCTCGGTGACGAAGTCGGTTCTCGCGACGCTCGCCGCGATGGCCGTCGACGACGGGATCCTGCGCTCGCTCGACGAGCCGCTCACGGCCCTGGTGCCCGAACTCGCCGGGCGGGGGCTCGACGGCGTGCGGCTGCGCCACCTCGCCGACATGGACTCCGGCCTCGACTACGAGGAGAACGACAATCCGTTCGGCCGGCACGTGCTGATGAACTACACCGCGGCGCTCGAGCCCTTCCTGCTCGGCCTAGGCGGCGCGGCGCCGGCCGGCGGGCGCTTCGACTACAAGTCCGGCGACGCGGCGCTGCTCTCGCTCGCGCTCACGCGCGCGCTGCGCGGGCGCACGCTAGCCGCCTACGCGCAGGCGCGCCTGTGGGAGCCGCTGGGCATGGAGGACGGCGCGGTGTGGTCGCTCGACCGGGAGGGCGGGCTCGAAAAGGCCTGGTGCTGCCTCGCCGGCAGCGCGCGCGACCTCGCGAAGATCGGGCGCCTCTACCTCGCACGCGGCGCGCCGGGCGGCACGCGGCGGCTCGACGAGCGCTGGGTGGCGGCGGCGCTGGCGCAGCCTGCCGCGCGCGACGGACTGCGCGGCTACCGGCTGGGGTGGTGGTCCGCGAGGCCCCAGGCCGAGGGCATCGTCGCCATCGGCAAGGACGGCCAGTACCTCTACGTCGATCCCGCGCGCCGCACGATCGTCGTGCGCCTGGGCCGGGGCCAGGGCGGGATGGGCACGGGGCGCTGGATCTCGCTGTTCGCGGCGGCGGCGGCGCACCCCTGGTGAGGGCGGGACGCCGGGGTTGACCCCGGTCAACCGGGGCGCGGCACCGTGGCGGACACTGGAAAGTCCGGAGGTTCGCCCACCATGCCAACCGCGTCCGCCGGACGGACGCTGGCGCCGTCGGAACTGCGCCGCGCCTGCGACCCGGCGAGCCTTTCCTTCGCCACCACCGCCGAGCTCGAGGACTTCGCCGGCGCCCTCGGCCAGTCGCGCGCCGCCGAGGCCCTCGCCTTCGGGCTGGGCATCGCGCGCGACGGCTACAACCTGTACGCGATGGGGCCGGAGGGCATCGGCCGCCACACGGCCGTGCGCCGCCACCTGGCGGGCTTGGCCGCCGGGCGGCCCGCCCCCGCCGACTGGTGCTACGTCTTCGGCTTCGGCACCCCCGACCGGCCGCACGCGCTCTCGCTGCCGGCGGGCGACGCGCCGCGCCTTCGCGACGACCTGCGCCGCCTGGTGGACGACCTTCGCCACGGCATCCCGGGCGCCTTCGAGAGCGAGGAGTACCGCGCGCGCCTGCACGAGATCGAGGCCGAGCTCGAGCAGCGCCACGAGGCGGTGATCGAGTCGGTGGGCGAGGTGGCGCGCGCCGAGGGCATCGCGCTGGTGCGCACGCCGGCCGGCTTCGGCTTCGCGCCGATGAAGGACGAGCGCGTGATGAGCCCGGAGGAGTTCCACGCCCTGCCCGAGGCGCGCCAGCAGGAGCTGCAGGCGGCCATCGCGCGCCTGGAGGTTTCGCTCGCCCGCGCCATCCAGCAGGTGCCCGGGCTGCGCCGCGAGGCGCAGCGCAAGGTGCGCGAGCTCAACCGCCAGGTGACCGGCGCCACCGTGACGGGGCTGGTCGAGGAGCTCAAGGCCGCCTGGGCGGCACAGCCGGCCGTGGTGGCGCACCTGGCGCGCGTGCACGAGGACGTGCTGGACCACGCCGACTTCTTCCGCCAGGCGCGCGAGGGCGGCGAGCCCGCCCCGCTCGGCGCGCCCCTGCCGGAGGCCGAGCCCGACTCGCCCCTCGCGCGCTACCAGGTGAACGTGCTGGTGGCCAACGCGCCGGACGGCGGCGCGCCCATCGTGCACGAGGACAACCCCACGCACGACAACCTCGTGGGCCGCATCGAGCACCAGGCGCAGATGGGCACGCTGGTCACGCACTTCATGCTCGTCAAGCCCGGCGCCTTCCACCGCGCCAACGGCGGCTACCTCGTGCTGGACGCGGTGAAGGTCCTGTCGCAGCCCTTCGCGTGGGAGGCCCTGAAGCGCGCGCTGCGCTCGCGCGAGATCCGCACCGAGTCGCTGGGCCAGGTGCTGAGCCTGGTGTCGACGGTGGGGCTCAAGCCCGAGCCCATCGCCCTCGACGTGAAGGTGGTGCTGGTGGGCAGCCGCCTGCTCTACTACCTGCTGCAGGCCTACGACCCGGAGTTCTCCGACCTCTTCAAGGTGGCGGCCGACTTCGCCGAGGACATCGAGCGCGCCCCGGAGTCCGCCCGCCTGCTCGCGCGCGTGGTGGCCACCATCGCCCGGCGCGAGAAGCTGCGCGCCTTCGACCGCGGGGCGGTCGCGCGCCTCGTGGAGCACGGCTCGCGCGCCGCGGCGCACGCGGGCCGGCTGTCGGTGGACATGCGCGACCTCGTGGACCTGCTGCGCGAGGCCGACTACCACGCCGGCGGCGGCGCGCGCGAGGTCGCCACCGCCGCCGACGTGCAGGCCGCGCTCGACGCGCGCGAGCGCCGCCAGTCGCGCATCCGCGAGCGCGTGCAGGAGGAGATGCGCGAGGGCACGATCCTCATCGACACCGCGGGCGGTCGCGCCGGGCAGGTGAACGGGCTGTCGGTGGTGCCGCTGGGCGACTTCGCCTTCGGCATGGCGAGCCGCATCACCGCCCGTGTGCGGCCCGGCGGCGCGGGCGTGGTGGACATCGAGCGCGAGGCGCGCCTGGGCGGGCGCCTGCACGCCAAGGGCGTGCTCATCCTCTCGGGCTACCTCGCCGGGCGCTACGCGGCGGGGGGCCCGCTCTCGCTCACCGCGACGCTCGTGTTCGAGCAGACCTACGGCGGCGTGGACGGCGACAGCGCCTCCTGCGCCGAGTTGTGCGCCCTGCTCTCCGCGCTCGCCGACGTGCCCGTCTCGCAGTCGCTCGCCCTCACCGGCAGCGTGAACCAGCACGGCGACGTGCAGGCCATCGGCGGCGTGAACGAGAAGGTCGAGGGCTTCTTCGACCTGTGCGCCGCGCGCGGGCTCGACGGCGCGCAGGGCGTGGTGATCCCCGAGGCCAACGCGCGCCACCTCATGCTGCGCGAGGACGTGGTGCGGGCCGTGGCCGAGGGGCGCTTCGCGGTGCACGCGGTGCGCACGGTGGACGAGGCGCTCTCGATTCTCACGGGACGCGAGGCGGGCGAGCGCGACGCCCTCGGCCGGTTCCCGGAGGGCAGCGTGAACGCGCTCGTGGAGCGGCGCCTGGCGGACTTCGCCGAGCGCGTGGGCCGGTTCGCCCGGGACGCGGGCGCGAAGCGCCGCTTCGCCCCGCGCAAGGCCCGGTGAAGATCCGCCGCATCGTCGTGGGGCTGGACATCGCGCCGCACAGCGGCGCGGCCCTCGCGGCCGCGGCGCGCCTGGCGCGCGAGCTCGACGCCGAGCTCGACGCGCTCTTCGTCGAGGACGAGGCACTGCTGCGCCTGGCCGCCCTGCCCTTCGCGCGCGAGTTCGGCCTCGCCTCGGCCACCGCGCGGCGCCTGGACCCGGCCGCGCTCGCCCGCGACCTCGCCTCCCGCGCCGAGTCCGCGCGCCGCGAGCTGGGCCGGCTGTGGGGCGACCGGCCCGCGCGCTGGTCGCTGCGCGTGACGCGCGGCACCACGCCCGAGGCGGTGCGCGCGGAGGCCGGCGAAGCGGATCTCTCGGTGCTGGGCGTGGCACGGTGGGGACCGGAAGCCAGGCGCCGCGCGCACGCGGGCGGCGCCACGGTGCTGGTGCCCGCGCGCGCCGGCGCGCGCGGTCCCCTCGTGGCCCTCTGCCCCGTCGAGCGCGACCCGGCGCAGGCCGCGGCCCTGCTCGTCTCGCTCGCCAACGCCGTGGGCGACGGCCTCGTCGTGCTCGCGATCGGCGCGAACGCCGACCTCGAGGCCGCGCGGCGCTGGTGCGGCGAGGTGGACGCCCGCCTTCGCGAGGCCCGCCGCCCCGCGCGCCTGGAGATCGTGCGCGCCGACCAGCCCGAGGCCCTGGACCTCGCGCTCGAGCGCCTCGCCCCGCGCGCGGTCGCCCTCGTGTCCGCCGGCGCGACGCCGTGAGCCCTCCCGGGCGACAATCCCCGGCGACATGACCCGCCGCACCCGCCCCCGCCCGCCCGCCCGCGAGGCCGTCGCCGTGAGCGAGGCCCGCGGCGTGCGCACGCTGCACCTGGGCTCCGACCTCGTGCAGGGCGCGATGCGCATCGCGCGCCCGTCGGCGCTGGAGCTCGAGTACACGCGCGAGATGCTGCTGCCGCTGCTCGCCCGTGGCGCGGGCTGGCCACGCACCGTGCTGCAGGTGGGCCTGGGCGCGGGCTCGCTCGCGCGCTTCCTGCACCGCCACCGGCCGCGCGCGCGGCAGACCGTCGTCGAGATCTCGCCCGCCGTGGTGGCCGCGGTGCGCCAGTCCTTCGGCCTGCCGGAGGACGGCCCGCGCCTGGCGGTCACCGTCGCCGAGGCGCACGCGTGGGTGGCCGCCAGCGATCGCGAGTTCGACCTCGTGCTCCTCGACGGCTTCGACGGCGAGGGCCGCGCGGGCACGCTCGAATCCGCGGACTTCTACGCGGCGTGCCGCGCGCGCCTCGCGCGGGAGGGATTCCTCGCCGCGAACCTGCTGTCGCGCCGGCGCGGGTTCGCCGCCGCCGTGGCGAGGCTTCGCGAGGCCTTCGACGGTCGCGTGCTGGTGCTGCCCCCGGGCGAGAGCGGCAACACGGTGGCCCTCGCCTCGGCCGACGCCGACCCCTCGGAAGGCCGCGAGCGCTGGCGCGCGGCGGCGGCGCGCCTCGCGGCGCAGACGGGGCTGGACCTCTCGCCCACCCTCGACCGGCTGGAGGCGCGCGGCTGAATCCGCGCCCGCGGCGGCGCGCGTCCAAGCGCCATCGTCCCCGCCGGAGACCGGCATGCCCACCTTTCCCGGCCGCACGGCCGCCGTCCTCGCCCTCGCGCTCGCCGCCGGCGGCTGCAACCTGCACGACGCGCTCTTCGGCTTCCCCGAGCCGAAGGTGAGCGTCGCGGCACCGCTGCCCGTGGACCTCGCCTACCGCGAGGGCCCCGGCGGGCAGGTGCTGCTCGCGGCGCGCGTGAACGGCCGGGCCGACGTGGACTTCATCCTGGACACCGGCGCGCCGGTGAGCGTGCTGCTCGCGGGCGCGCGCACCGCCGCCCTGGGCCTGGACACGAGCGGGGCCGCGCCCCTGGGCGACCCGGACAACCCGGCCACGCCGGTGGGCGTGATCCGCGACGGCTTCGGCCTCGCCTTCGGCCCCGTGGCGATCGACGCCCTGACGATGGTGGTGGTGCCCGAGAGCTCGATGCCCTGCCGCGAGCGCTTCGAGGCCGCCGGCTTCGCGGGCGTGATCGGCGCCGACCTCTTCCGGCGCTTCGTGGTGGAGATCGACCCGCAGGCGCACCGCGTGCGGCTGCACGACCCGGCCACCTGGCGTCCCGCGGCCGGCGCCGCCGTGGTGCCCATCGAGATGCGGCACGGCCACCCCTTCGTCGAGGCGACCCTCGAGCCCGCCGGCGCACGCCCCGTCACCGCGGCGGTGAACCTCGACACGGGCATGAACCGCGCGGCGGTGCTCGCGACCGGCGGCGACTCCGGCCTCGCGATGCCGGCGCAGGGCGAGAAGCGCGAGTCGTGCCTGGTGAACGGGCGGCGAACGTCTCTCCTCGGGCCGCCGGTCACCGTGCGCCTGGGGGGCGCGAGCCTCGTGGCCGAGCAGCCCGCGTACACGGAGCAGCCCAACGTCGTCGACGGCCGGCAGGCGAGCACCCTGGGCATGGGACTCTTCCGCGGGCGGCGGCTCGTCATCGACTTCCCCGGCCGGCGCATCGCCATCGGCTGAGCGGCCGCGCCGCGTTTCAGGTGCAACGCGAGGGCGCCATCCACGCCGCTCGCAGGGGAAAACGCGCCTCCCGTCGCGCCACCGCCGCATTTGCGCGCGGCGAAATGCGACGTGCCTCACAGCGCCCGGGCGAGACCGCGCCGACACTGGCCCCATCGGAACGCGGTCGGGGAACCGGAGGACGCGATGGCCAAGCTGCAGACGAGGCGAATCCAGCACTGGGCGGCGGGCCGCGAGAGCCTGTCGAGCCGGCGCCGCGCCATCCTCGTCGCGCTCGACTTCCGGCCCGCGTTCTACGACTGCGCCACCTGCACGCTGCACCTCTCCCGCCACGCCGACGGACGCCCGGCGGACGCCCACCTCATCGACGGCCTGCCCGAGGAGATGGTGGTGGTGCGCGCCGACTGCGGGCGCGTGGTCGCCGCCCGCGCGAGCCTGATGGCCGGCTACGAGCGCGGCGGCTACTTCTACACGGCCGAGACGGCGTGGCGCTCGGCGGTGGAGTGGGGGCTGGCGGTCTGGTAGTCCCGCGCCTCACGCGGTGCGGATGACCGCGATGTGCCCGATCGTGCCAAGGTCTGCGCCAGGACAAGAAACCCGCGGCGCGGGGGCATAGGCTGGCCGATGCGGCGAGGCGCATCCCGCCGCGACCGAGCCCGGCGAAGAACCGGCCCGGCCACCCGCCGAGAACGCAGAACGAGAGGATCCTCCATGCCCGCATCCGTCACCCGTGCCCTGGCCGTGCTCGCGGCCGGGCTGGCCACCCTGGCCGCCGCCGAGCCCGACCGCCCCGGCTGCGCCGACCACCCGCTCTTCCCCACTCGCATGCCCGACTTCTACATCGCGCAGTGCGAGAAGAAGGACTTCGAGGGCTACGACTTCCTCGTGGCCAAGGGGCCGCGCCACCGCGAGGAGGGGCGCTACACCTACCTCACCTTCCAGCTCGCGAAGGGCCGGCCCGACGCGAGCGGCGTGGCCGTCGTGCGCAACTACGAGACCGCGCTCACGAGGATCGGCGGCACCATCGCCGCGAGCGACCCGCAGCGCTGGGTGAACGGCCACGTCACGGTCGACGGCCGCGAGGTGTGGGCGCAGGCCGAGAAGGGCAACGGCAAGATCTGGCTGCGCATCGTCGAGAAGCAGGCCATGCGCCAGCACGTGGTGGCCGATGCGGCCGCCTTCGCCGAGGGGCTGAAGGCCACGGGCCACGTCGCGGTGTACGGCATCCACTTCGACACGGGCAAGGCGGTCGTGAAGCCCGAGTCGCGGCCGGCCCTCGAGGAAGTGGCCAGGCTCCTCAAGGCGGACGCCGGCCTGCGGCTGTGGGTCGTGGGCCACACCGACTCCGTGGGCAAGGTCGAGGACAACCTGCGCCTTGCGCAGGCCCGCGCCGAGGCGGTGGCCGCCGAGCTCGCGGCCAGCCACGGCATCGCGCCCGCGCGCCTGAAGGGCTACGGCGTGGGCCCGCTCGCGCCGGTGGCGGACAATGGCACCGACGAAGGACGCGCGAAGAACCGCCGCGTGGAGCTGGTGAAGCAACCCTGAGAGGAGACCCGATGGCCGCCCACCTCGCCGACCCCGAGCGCAACCCCTCGTTCACGCGGGCGCTCTTCCAGGGCGAGATCCGCGAGGACCTCGTCTTCCCGTTCCCGGAGCTCTCCGCCGACGACCGCGAGAACCTCAACGCGATCCTGGGCTCCTTCGGCCACTGGGCCGCGGCCACCGTGGACCCGGCGCGGCTGGACCGCGAGGGGCGCTTCCCCGACGAGGTGCGCGCCGGCATGGCGGAGCTGGGCATGATGGGCATCAACATCGCCGAGGAATACGGCGGGTTCGGGGCCTCGGCCCTGCTCTTCTCGCGCGTGTTCGGGGAGGTGGGCACGGTGGACGCCGCGCTGGCCGTGTACTTCGGCGCGCACCAGTCCATCGGCTGCAAGGGCATCACGCTCTTCGGCAGCGAGGAGCAGAAGAAGCGCTGGCTGCCCGCCTGCGCCTCGGGCGAGTGCATCGCCGCCTTCTGCCTCACCGAATCGGGTTCGGGCTCGGACGCGCAGGCCATGCGCACGACGGCCGTGCCCAGCGAGGACGGCACGCACTACGTGCTGGACGGCGAGAAGATCTGGATCTCCAACGCCGGCTACGCGGGGCTCTTCACGGTGTTCGCGAAGGTGCCCGTCACCGTCGAGGGCAAGGCGAAGCAGCGCGTGACGGCCTTCCTGGTGGACGCGCACGCGCCCGGCGTGCGGCTGGGCCACGCCGAGGAGAAGATGGGCATCAAGGCGAGCGACACGCGCACGGTCTCCTTCGAGAAGGTGCGCGTGCCCGTCGCCGACCGCCTGGGCGAGGTGGGCCAGGGCTTCCACATCGCCCTCGAGATCCTCAACTCGGGGCGCCTGGGCCTCGCGGCGGGCTCGGCGCGCGCCACGCGCAAGGTGCTGGGGCTCGCGCTCGCCTACGCGAAGGAACGCCGCCAGTTCGGCCGGCCCATCGGCGAGTTCGAGATCCTGCAGCGCAAGTTCGCGCAGGCCGCGGCCGACTGCTACGCCGCCGACGCCGGGTGGATGTGCTGCGCGGCGATGGTGGACCGCGGCGGCGTCGACTTCTCGCTCGAGACGGCCGCCTGCAAGGTCTTCGCTTCCGAGCTGGCCTTCCGCGCCGCGGTGGACGCGCAGCAGGTGGCCGGGGGCCTGGGCTACTCGAAGGAATATCCCTACGAGCGGGCCGTGCGCGACGCGCGGATCATGCTCATCTTCGAGGGCACCAACGAGATCCTGCGCGCGCTCATCGCGCTCTCGGGCCTGCAGCAGCCCGGCGAGCACCTGAAGGAGCTGGGGCGCGCCTTCCGCGACCCGCTGCGCGCGCTGGGCGCCATCGGCACCTTCATCGGCGGGCGCGTGAAGCGCGAGCTGGGCGGGTGCGCGTTCACGAAGGTGCACGCGGCCCTGCAGGAGGAGGCGCAGCTCGTGTGCCGGTCGACGCGCGACCTCGCTTCCGCGGTGGAGAAGCTTCTCCTCACCCACGGCCGCGAGGTGATCGAGCGACAGTTCCACCAGGAGCGCCTCGCCAACGCGGCCATCGACCTCTTCCTCTCGACGGCCACGCTCTCGCGCGCCACGGCCGCCATCGAGCGTGCCGGCAGCCCCGAAGCCGCGGCAGCCGACGTCGACAACGCGCGCATCTTCGTCTCCACCGCCATGCGCCGCACGCGCCGCGCCCTGCGCGCGCTGGAGGCCAACCAGGACGCGCGCCTGAAGGCCATCGCCACGCGCGCCCTCGAAAGCGGCGATCTCACCGTCCCCACCCCCACCGACCTCTGACGAAAATCGGGGACGTTCCCCGATTTCCGGAAACCGGGGAACGTCCCCGGTTTTTCGCGGAGCGGACGCGACGGGAAATCGGGGAACGTCCCCGACTTTCCGTCCCCGATTTTCGGCCGGTCAGGCGCGGCGGCGCGAGAACCAGGCGCCCGCGGCGAGGACCGCGAGGGCGAGGACGGCCAGCGGCGCCGGGCCCAGCGCCGGGATCTGCCCGGCCAGCGCGACGTAGGCCACCACGCCGTGCCACGCACGCGGCGAGAGGGAGCCGTCGAACGGCGCCTGCGGGTCGCCCCCGCAGCTGCTCGATCCGCCGAAGAGCCGCAGCAGCGGATCCTCCACGGTGACGTTCGTGCCCACGCGGTAGCGCGTGGCGAGCACCGTGCTCGAGTTGCCGCCCGAGTAGACGAGGAAGCCGTAGGTCTGCCCCGCCGGGACGACGAGGCCGCCCACGTCCAGCGGGAAGAGCACCTGGCTCACGCCCGCGCCGCCGGCGATCGTCTGCGAGCCGAGCAGGTGCCAGAGCGACGGGTCGTTCTCGAAACCCTGGTAGGTGCCGGCCTTGTAGTACACGCGCACGTTGGCGGTGCCCACGAGATTGGTCTGGAAGCCCGTGATGCGCAGGTCCGCCACCTTGGCCGTGAGGTCGAAGAAGGCGCCCTCGCAGCCGCCGTCCGTGACCACGCCGGTGGCGAGGGTCGCGGCGGGCAGCGGGGACGGGAACAACGCGACGGCGCCCGCGACGGCCAGGGCGCGCAGGAAGGGTCTCATGGGGATTCCCGGGGGAGCGTGAAGGAGGGCGCGCCCCGCCCGTGCGCGGCGGGACGACCTCTTCACGCTACCGGGCGCCGCGCCCGGCGATGTTGACCCCGCTCAGGAAGTCCGCCGGTAAAAATCGCGTGAAAATCGGGGACGTTCCCCGATTTCCGGAAACCGGGGAACGTCCCCGGTTTTCGCGATTTTCCCGGTGGTCAGTAGGTGCGGGCGCCGGTGCGAAGGCTGGTGCGCCAGGGGCTCCACTCGGCGATGGCGCGGCGCAGCGCGTCGCGCTCCGGGCAGCGCGCGTCGCACGCGGCCTCGAGCCGGGCGAGGTGCTCGCGCGCCTTGTCCACCTGCCCCAGGAAGAGGTAGGCGCGGCCCATGTACTCCAGCGCGCCGAGGTGGCTGGGGTCCAGCGCCAGGGCGCGCTCGTAGAAGGCGAGCGAGGCGAACACCTCCCCGCTCTCCCGGTGCGCGAAGCCCAGCAGGTTCTGCACGTCAGCGTTCTGCGGGTCCAGGGCCTCGGCCCGGCGCAGGGTGGCGATGGCGCCGGCGTAGTCGCGCCGGTCGACCTGGCGGCGCGCGGCGCGGTATTCGTCGCGCGCGGCCGAGATCGAGCCCATTTCCGACTCGGTGGGCGCGGCGCTGGCGACGCCGGCGGCGAGCGCCAGCGCGACGGTCGCGGTTGCCAGGGGAAGTCTCATCGGTCGGGCCTCCTCGGGTGGACCGGCAAGGGTAGCAACGCACCGGGCCGCGGTCCACCGGCCCGAGGTCCCATGCCCGCTGCCCGCCGGGCGCCCCCCGGTGAAGGAAGGCGCCCGGCCCCGGCTACGGGTTGGGCCCGCGGTGGCAGTCGTAGCAGCCGACGGCCTGGCCCGCGGTGAAGCTGCGCGTGCCGCCCTCGACGGAGAAGCTCTTCGCGACCTTCACCTGCGAGAGCGGGCTGCCGCGGTAGTCCGCGCCGTGGCAGTACGCGCACGCCGCCGTGTTGCGCTCGGCGCGGTCGCCGTGCGAGCGCACCCAGCTGCTGCCGATCGGGTGCATGCCGTGCGGGCCGCCGTCGGTCGTGGAGGGCACGGAGGCGTGGCAGACGGAGCACTCGCGCAGCGTCCCGGCGTAGCCCTGCAGCGCGATGCTCTGCAGGTTGTCGTTCAGGTGCGAGCTGGGGTACACCGCGTGCGTGGCGCCGTGGCAGGCCTCGCACTGCAGGCCGCCGTGACCCGTGCTGAAGCGGTAGAGGCTGAAGCCCGCGGCGGGCGCGTCGGCCGTGGTGGCGAAGCGCTTGTCGGCCGGGCGCACCAGGTTGCCGGCGGCGTCCACCGCGCTCGTCGTGCGCTTGCCGTCGAAGTGGCAGGCCTGGCAGTTGGGCTCGTCGAGCCAGCCGGCGCGCGAGGGGTCGCCCACCTTGGCCATGTTGCCGTGGCAGCTCTGGCAGCCCATCGTCGCGTTGCCGTTCGCGTCCACCGCGTTGCCCATCGCGCCGCGCAGGCACTTGGTCTGCGAGCCGGGGTGGCAGAGGTAGCAGGCGCTGCGGTTGTCGGTGGCGTCGAGCTTGAGCGAGGTGGCCGGATCGGCCACCTGCCCGTGCTTCGAGTGCAGCGCGCTCGTGAGCGCGCTGATGCCGGCCATGCCCGTGCCCGGCAGCGCGTTGGAGCCGTGGCAGGCGGCGCACAGGGCGGGCTTGCCGGCGATGGCGGACTCGAGCAGCCCCGCGGGCAGCAGCCCCGCGGCCTCGAGCGCCGGCGCCATGCGCGGGTGGCCGGCCATCTTCTCGTCGTGCAGGCGCAGGATGTTCTTCTTCCAGTCCACCTCGGCGTCGGGGTCGTTCACCCAGCCGGCGGCCGGCCGTGCCGCCAGGCGCGCCGCGTTGGTCTCGGAAGCCGGGCGCGAGGCGTGGCAGGCCACGCAGGTCATCTCGTCGCTCACCGGCAGCACCGTCGTGGTGGTGGCGAGCACCTTGTCGTTGCCGTCGCGCGCGGTGACCTTCACCGTCGGGTAGTAGTTCTTCGCGCCGGCGTCGTCGTACGGGGTGATGGGAATGCCGGAGGCCTCGAACCAGCCGTTGGCGGCGTCGAAGGCCATGGGCGCGGCCTTGAGGGACGGCGTGGGGTTGCCCGTGAGGCCCACGTCGGGCGCGGGCGAGGCGCCGTAGATCGTGCCCACCCAGGTCCAGAAGTTGGTCTTGGTGCTGCTGCGCGTGTTGAGCGAGCCCGCGGGGTCGGCCACGGCCTCGTAGGTGAGGCGCACGCCCTGCGTGACGACCTTGCCGGTGGAGGCGTTGACGAGCTGCGCGTGCAGGTTGTTGAACGGCGGCAGGATCGAGAAGATTGAGTAGTCCTTGCCGTCCACGCAGTGCATGCCCAGGTCGTTCCACGCCATGAGCACGTAGGTGCCCGGGGGCGCGGAGGTGCCGCCCACCATCAGGTTCACGGGCACGGGCACGGAAGTGCGGCTGTCGCGCACGGTCACCACCGTGCTGCCGGCGGCCAGCGCCGTGACGGAGACCGTGCTGCCGCTCACCGAGAGGCGCACCAGGGCCGGGTTGGAGGCGCTCGCGCTCACGGATCCGGAGGCGTTGCTCGCGCGGATCGTGGCGCTGGCGCCCACGGTGAGCGCGAGGCTGCCGGGCGAGACGCTCAGGCCGCTGCCGGATCCGGATCCGGAGCCCGAGCCGCCGGAGGTCACCTTCACCGAAAGGCTCACGCGCCGCTCGCGCGAGTCGCGCACGGTGATCGTGGTGCTGCCGATGCCGCGCCCGTACACGCGCAGCGTCGCGCCGTTCTCGCTTCGCGAGACCGTCACGGTGGCCACGCGCGTGTCGCGCGACTCGGCCTGCACCTCGCCGCTCGAGCCACTCACGCGCACCGAGGAGTACGAACCGGCCGTCAGCGTGAGGCTGGCCGGGCTGAGCGAGAGGGCCGCGAAGGCCGGGGCCGCCACGAAGAGGAGCAGGCAGGCGAGCCAGGCGTGCAGGCGCCAGGGGTGGCGCGGCCCGGGAAGCAGGGCGGGCGCGGCGGAAGCGAGGGCGTTCATGGCAGGTGTCCGAGTCGGTACCGGGAGCGGTCCGCGCGCTGTCGCACGAGGCGTGCCAACACGGAATCGCCTTCCGATCAGGCACTTGCCGCGGCGATGCCCCCGGGGGCGTCGGGCTGGCGGGACAGGGGGAATACCCCTGCTGCCTTAAAGGCCTGATTGCGCTGGGGGAATGTTGTCGCCGTCCGGCGACGGCCGGGCGGCGGGGGCCGCCTTTCCTGGGGAAGCCGCCGGCGCGACGCGTCAGCGCCGGCGTTTTGGGGGATTTTTTCCCGCGGGGGTATGCGCCCGCGCGCGGGCCGCGAGGGCCAGGCGCTTCACCCGCCGGATGTCGGCCGCCGAGAACGGCCCGTTCACCCCGGAGATGGCCGCCAGGCGCATGCCGTGCTTCAGCCCCAGGCGGTAGATCTCGCGCACCTTCTCCCACTCGATGGCGCGGCCCACGGTGAAGTTCTCGAAGCGGCCCTCGAGCGCGAGCACGATGGTCTCCGCGAGGCACGCGTAGGCCACGTTGGGCGGCAGGCCGATGTTCTTCATCGACACCTGGCCGGGCAGGAGGATCTCGCCGGACTCGATCACCAGCACGTCCGGGCGCCTCGCGACCTCCTCCGGCGGCAGGTCCAGGGGGCGCGCCACGTCCGTGATCACGCAGCCGGGCTTCACCTTCATGATGTCCAGCACGCGCTTGCCGGCGCCGGAGGTGGCCGTGACGATCATGTCCATGCCGGCGACGAACCGGTCGGCGCGCGAGGAGAGGAAGAGCTTCGCGTCCGGCGTCTCCTTGAGGATGGAGCCCTTGAGCGACAGGAGCTTGGCCGTCTCCGGCGAGACGAGGTAGACCTCCTCGGCGACCATCGCGAGCAGCCGCGCGCACACCGAGCCGATGGAGCCCGTCGCCCCGACCACCATCGCCTTGAACGCCAGGCGCTGCCCGTCGCGCGCGGGCTTCACCAGCCCCAGCCGGCGCATCGCGTCGTGCGCGGCCCAGAGGGCCCCCGAGGCGCTGTAGCTGTTGCCCGTGGTGATGGGCAGCGGCGCGCGCCGCGCCACCGTGAGGCCCGCGTCGCCCACCACCTTGGTGAACGCGCCCAGGCCCATGATCTGCGCGCCCAGCCTGCGCGCCAGGCGCGCGGCGTCCAGCAGCCGCCGGTAGGTGAACTCGGGGCTGTGGCTCATGATCTCGCGCGGCGTGCCGCCCACGGAGATGAGCCAGCCCTCGGCCTCCACGCCCTGCGGCGAGCGGATTCCCGTCACGTGCGAGTAGACGAAGGGCGGCGCCCAGGCCATCGCCTTCTCCACCGCGTCCATGAGCACCGGGGGCGAGAGGCGCGAGAGCATCTCGATGGGCTTCACGTTCTTGAAGTACTCCTGCGAGAGCGGGTGGATCACGAAGGCGAAGCGGTTCACGCGCCGCTCGCCGCCCGGCCACAGCAGTCGCGGCTCGAGCTTCAGGCGCGTGATGATCTCCAGGTAGTCGTCCTCGAGGATGTCGTCGGGCTCCTTGCCGAGGGCGGCGACCACCATCGCGTCCAGCAGGCTCGGGTCGAGCACGTGGCCGAAGCGCTCGGGCGAGCCGTCCACGACGAGCGTCACGCCCTTCCTGCGGAAGTGCGCCAGGCGCTCGTCGCTCACCGTGGCGGTGACGATGGTCTTGCCGGCGAGCTCCTCCAGGCCGAAGGCGTCCAGCGCGTGCACGGGCGCGACGATCACCGTGGCCTCCTGCATCGCGCGGCGCAGCACCCAGCGCTTCCACCGGCGGGCGAGGGCGGTGTCCAGCAGCCCCTCGGGCAGGCCGTCGGCCACCACGCTCGCGCCCGCGGCGTAGAGCTCCAGGGCCTCCAGCGAGCCCAGCATCTTCGGCACGCCCAGCTGCAGCAGGGGGTCGGCGAACTCGAGGTTGGTGGTGAACTCGCCCATCGCCTGCGCGAGCTTCCACTGCGTGGCGCCGGAGAAGAACAGCACCTTGGCGTTGCTGAAGTAGCTGCCCAGGCGCGACTGCACGTGGCGGACCGCCCACTCCTGCAGGATGTCCGCGAGGCGCCCGCCCGTGGTGACGGGCACGCGCGTGACGGCGGCCGTGAGGCGCGCGCTCTCCTTCTCCACGAAGCGGTGCGCGCCGACCGAGTAGGCGTCCTTCACCACGCCCACGCCGATGGCGTCCGCGTGGTTCTCCCAGTGCGCGAGCAGCTTCAGGGCGCGCGCCGCGCTGCCGTTGGTGCCCAGGCGGCTCACGCGCAGGCGCCGGCCCAGGAAGCCCGCCTCGAAGGCGAAATCGCGGGCGCCCGCCCCCAGGCTGATGCCCACGACGGTCTTCATCGGTCCCTCCCGGCACGCTGTGCTTCCACCGTGCCCGAATCCGCGTGCCGGCAGTTGATCCATGTCGAATACCCCCCAGCCAGTCGTGGCCGCGCGCCGCGCGGTGAGGCACAGTGGATTCCTCAGGCGAAGGGGACGGCGATGATCGAGATGCCCGGCGTGGTCGCGGACGTGGTGCGCTCCGTGGGGCTTTCCACGGCGATGAAGGCGGCGGGCGTGGTGACCGGGCTCATCCCCATCCCCCAGCCCGTGCTGCTGGTGGGGCCGGGCGCGAGCGCGCGCCTGGGCGAGGCGGTGGCCGGCTTCCGGCACCGGCGCGTGATGGTGGTGACCGATGCGGCGGTGGCCGTGCGCGGCCTGGCGAAGCCCTTCCTGCGGGCCCTGGCCCGCGGCGGCACCGAGCACGTGCTCTTCGACGCCGTCACGGCGGATGCGCCCATCCCGGTGATCGAGCGCGGCGTGGCGCTCTTCCGCAAGCGCGCCTGCGACGCCATCGTGGCCATCGGCGGGGGCTCGCCCATGGACGCGGCCAAGGTCATCGCCTACGCGGCCGCCAACGGCAAGTCGCCGGCCGCGCTCGCCGGCTACTTCAAGGGGCTTCGCTCGCCCTGCCCGATCTACGCCGTGCCCACCACGGCCGGCACCGGCTCGGAAGTGACGGTGGCCGCGGTGATCTCGGACCCCGAGCGCGGGAAGAAGCTCGTGGTCGCCGACACGCGCCTGGTGCCCGCCATGGCCGCGCTCGATCCCGAATTGCATGCGGGCCTGCCGCCGGACGTGACCGCCGCCACCGGCATGGACGCGCTCACGCACGCGGTCGAGGCCTTCCTCGGCCAGTGGGCGAGCGAAGCTACCGACCGCCTGGCCCTGGCCGCCACGGGCCTGGTGTTCGCGCACCTGCGCACGGCGCAGCGCTCGCCCCGGAGCCTTGCCGCGCGCGAGCACATGGCCCTCGCGGCCACCTGGGCCGGCCTCGCCTTCACGCGCGCCAACGTGGGCTACGTGCACGCGCTGGCGCATCAGGTGGGCGCCCGCTACCACGTGCCGCACGGACTCGCCAACGCCATCCTGCTGCCGCACGTGCTGCGCGCGCTGGGCCCGGCCGTCTCGAAGCGGCTGGCGATCCTCGCCGTGCGCGCCGGGGCCGCGGCCGAGGGCGAGCGGCCTGCCACCGCCGCGCGCCGCTTCATCGAGGCCGTGGAGGCGCTGAACCGCGACCTCGCGATCCCCACGGCGATGCCGGGGCTTCGCGAGGAGGACATCCCGGCCCTGGCGAAAGCCGCGTGCCACGAGGCCGACACCAGCTACCCGGTGCCGAAGTACCTCTCGCCGGCCGAGTGCGAGGCGATCCTGCGCCACGTGCTGCCGGCCAGGGCCGGCCCCGCGCGCAAGCGGCGGACCGCGGCCGCTTCGCACCGGGAGGCGAGACCGGCGACCCGCAGGCGCCCCGGGGCCGGGTCCGGCCGTTGACGGAAGTTGATGCTCGCCCACATCGTCGCGAGCAGAATGGGCCGATGCCGCCGCACGACCCGCCCGACCCGCTCCGCCGCCACCACGTCCAGGTGTCGGGCAACCCCGATTCGGACCGGACCATCGTCTTCACGCACGGCTTCGGCACCGACCAGCGCGCCTGGGACCTCGTGGCGCCCGCCTTCGCCGGCGATTTCCGCCTCGTGCGCTACGACACCGCGGGCGCGGGACGCTCGGACCCGGCGGCGTTCGTCCAGAGCCGCTACCTGAAGCTCCCGGCCTACGCCCGCGACCTCGTGGCGATCGGCCACGCGCTGGACCTGCGCGGCGCCATCGCGGTCGGGCACTCGGTGGGCGCCATGATCAGCCTGCTGGCCTCGATCGAGGCGCCGGGGCTCTTCTCGCGCGCAGTGCTCATCGGCGCCTCGCCCCGCTACCTCGACGACGAGGGCTATCGCGGCGGCTTCGGCAAGGCGGATCTCGACGAGATCTACCGCCACATCATGGGCAACTACCCCGGCTGGGTGGAGGCGTTCGCGCCGGCGGCCATGGGCAACCCCGGGCGGCCGGAGCTCGCCGCGCACTTCGCCTCCACGCTCAAGGCCGTGCCGGCCTCCCACGCCCTCACCATCGCCGCGGCGATCTTCCAGTCGGACCACCGCGCCGACCTCGCCAGGGTGGACATCCCCACGCTGGTACTGCAGTCGCACGGCGACATCGCGGTGCCGGAAGAGGTGGCGCACTACCTGCACGCGAACCTGCGCGGCAGCCGCCTCGCGTTCGTCGACGCCGAGGGTCACCTGCCGCACCTGAGCGCCCCGGCCGAGGTCGTCGCGGCGATGGACGGCTTCGTCAGGGACGGCGGGCGATGAGGCCCACCAGGGCCGAGCGGCCGCAGTGCCCGCGGCCCTCGGCAAGCTCGTCGTCGTACTCGCGCAGCTCCAGGACCTCCATCCCCGCGAACGCCTCGCGCAGCAGCGAGGCCGTGTACAGGTGCGAGGCGATGGGCGGGCCGCCCGTGCGGTAGTCGAGCTGGCGCACCGTGTAGCCCTGGAGGAACAGCAGCCCCCCGGGCTTGAGCGCGCGGCGCATGTTCGCGAAGAGGCGATCGCGCATCGGCGGGTCGGCGAACTGCACGAAGATCGCCACCACGGCGTCGTAGGTCGAGACCGGCCACGGGTACGCATCGCAGTCGCTCACGGCGTACTCCACCGAGACCCCGCGCTGCACCGCGAGCCTGCGCGCCTTGTCCACGCCTGCCGGGGCGATGTCGAAGGCGTCCACCACGAGCCCGCGCCCGGCGAGCCACACGGAGTTGCGCCCCTCGCCGTCGGCCACGCACAGCACGTGCTGCCCAGGGTGCAGCAGCGACTCGTGCGAGCGCAGCCAGGCGTTGGGCTCGAGCCCGAAGTGGAAGCCCTCGCCCTCGAATCGGCGGTTCCAGGTGCCGGCGGGGTCGGAGAACGCGGGCGGGTCGGCGGAAGAGGGGGCGGTGGGCATGGTCGGCTTGGAAGGCAGCCGGGTCGCCGGCCGAGGGGCGATGGTGCCACGGGAATCGCCCGCGCGCGAAGCGTCCGCCGCCGCGGCCGGAAGGTGCGCGGGGCTATAATCCGGCATCTGCTGGCCCCTTCGCCCCTTCGCCGCTTCGACGCGGGAGATGGCATGAACGCTCCCAGAGAACCGACCGGCATCCCGTCCCCGACCGTCCGCCTGGCCCCCGTGCTGATCGCGCTGGCCTACGTCGCGCTCGGCAAGCTCTCGCTGCTGCTGGCGCTGCCGGAGGGCTACGCCACGCCCGTCTTCCCCGCGGCGGGACTGGCGATCATGGCGGCCTACTTCCTCGGCCCGCGGGCGTTGCCGGGCATCTTCGCGGGCGCGGCGGTCGTGAACTTCGCCCCCACGCTCTCGCTCGACCTGCCGGCCTCGGGCGCCGCGTGGGCCATGGCCGCGGTGGCAGGCACGTCTTCCATGCTGCAGGCGGCGGCTGGGGGCTGGGCGCTGCGCCGGGCGCTGGGCCTGCACGCCTCGCTGGACCGTCCGCGCGAGATCGCCCGCGCCTACCTGCTGCTGCCGCTCGTGTGCCTGGTGTCGGCGAGCCTCGCCGTCCCGGGCCTCGTGGCGCTGGGCCTGGTGGACGCCTCGGGATTCGGCTCGCAGTGGTTCGCGTGGTGGACGGGCGACACCTTCGGGGCCGTGCTCGCGCTGCCGGTGGCCTTCGTGATCGCCGGTCGCCCGCGCGAGGCGTGGCGGGGCCGCGCCCGCACGGTGGCGCTGCCGATGGCGCTCGCCCTCGCCCTCTTCTCGTCCGTCTTCCTCTTCGTGAGCGCGCGCGAGACGGAAGACTGGCTGCGCGACTTCCGGCTGCACTCGGACCAGCTCGCGACGAACCTGCAGTCGCGGCTCGCGGAGCAGGAGTTCGTCGTGCGCGAGACGGAGGCCTTCCTCACGCACAACCCGGAGCGCACCATCTCGCGGGAGGAGTTCCGGCGTTACGCCACGCGCATCCTCGACGACTTCCCGATGGTGCAGGCCGTGGAGTGGGCACCGCAGGTCCCCATGTGGGACCGCACGGCGTTCGAGGCGCGGCAGGCGCGCGACGTGCCGGGCTTCGAGATCCGCGAGCCCGACGGCGCGGGCGGCCTCCGCCGCGCGGGCGCACGCGCCGAGTACTACCCTGTCACGCTCGTCGAGCCCCTCGCGGCCAACGCGCCCGCGCTGGGGCTGGACCTCGGCTCGACGCCGCCGCGCCGCCGGGCGGTGGAAATGGCGCTGGGCTCCCGGCAAGTGGTCGCCACGGCCCCCATCCACCTCGTGCAGGAGCACGGCGGCCAGCAGGGCGTGCTCGCCATGATGCGCGTGGGCAACGGCCCGCAGTCGCCCGGCGTGGTGCTCATCGTGCTGCGCATGGGCGACTTCGTGCGCAAGGCGCAGGCGCGCGAGGCGGCGCCGCTCGTGCTGCGCCTGGTGGACACCGAGGACGGCATCCCGCTGGTCGACGGCCCCGCGGAAAGCGCGAAGGGCCCCGTGTTCCACCGCACCCTCGACTTCGGCGGCCGCCACTACCGGCTCGAGACCGAGCCCGCGCCCGCCTACCGCGAGGTGCGGCAGACCTGGCGCAGCGTGACCGTGATCGCCTTCGGCGTCGTCGGCACGGCGCTGCTGGGCGCCTTCCTCCTGCTGGGCACCGGCTACACCGCGCGCGTGGAGCGCTCGGTGCGGGAGGCCACCGGGGCCCTGCGGCGCGAGGTGGAGAAGAACCGGCTCTTCCTGCGCAGCGCGAGCGACGGCGTGCACCTGCTCGATGCGGCCGGCCGCGTGCGCGAGGCGAGCGACGCCTTCTGCCGCATGCTCGGCTACTCCCGCGAGGAAGCGATCGGCATGGACGTGGCGGCGTGGGACGCGCACTTCACGCCCGAGGAGCTCAAGCGCCGGCTGGCGACGCTCCTTCGCACGCGCGAGGCCTCGACCTTCGAGACGCGGCACCGCCGCAAGGACGGCACCGAGTTCGAGGTGGAGGTGGCCACCTACACCCTGGAGGTGGACGGCGAGCCCATGGTGTACTGCGCGGCGCGCGACATCAGCGGGCGCCTTCGCCTGGAGCGCGAGCAGCGCGCCTCCGAGGAGGTGCTGCGGGGCCTGTACGACCTCTCGCCGCTGGGCATCGCGCTCACGGACATGGAGGGCCGCTACCTGGAGTTCAACGAGGCCTTCCGGCAGATCTGCGGGCGCGGCGCCGCGGAGCTTCGCGCCCTCGACTACTGGGCGCTCACGCCGAAGGACTATGCCGCGCAGGAGCAGGCGCAGCTCGACGCGCTCGCGCGCACCGGTCGCTACGGCCCCTACGAGAAGGAGTACGTGCGCGGCGACGGCTCGCGGGTGCCCGTCCGCCTCATGGGCATGCTCGTCACCGACGCCGACGGCCGCAAGCGCATCTGGTCCATCGTGGAGGACATCTCGGAGAGCCGGCGCACGGCGCGCGAGCTGGAGACCTACCGCGGCCACCTGGAGGAGCTGGTGGCCCAGCGCACCGCGGAGCTGGAGAAGGCCGTGGCCGAGCTCGAGTCCTTCTCCTACTCCGTCTCGCACGACCTCAAGGCGCCGCTGCGCGCCATCGACGGCGCGGTGGGCATCCTGCGCGCCGACCACGGCGACCAGCTGCCCATCGTGGCGCACGCCTACCTGGAGCGCGTCTCGCGCAACGCCCGGCAGATGGGCGAGCTCATCGAGGCGCTTCTCGAGTTCGCCTTCCTGTCGCGCCGCGAGCTGGACCGCCAGCCGCTGCGCCCCGAGCAGCTCGTGCGCTCCGTGCTGCGCGACCACGAGGAGGAGATCCGCGCCCGCGACGTGGCCGTGACGGTGCAGGCGCTGCCGCCCTGCCGGGCCGACGCGGCGCTGCTGCGCCAGGTGTTCGAGAACCTCGTGTCCAACGCGCTCAAGTACACGGCCGACGCCGCCTCGCCCGCCGTGCGCATCGGCGCGATGCAGGAGGGCGGCGTGACGACCTACTTCGTGGGCGACAACGGCGTGGGCTTCGACATGGCATACGCCGACAAACTCTTCGGCGTGTTCCAGCGCCTGCACGCCTCCACCCAGTTCGAGGGCACGGGGATCGGCCTCGCGCTCGTGCGGCGCATCGTCGAGCGCCACGGCGGACGCGTGTGGGCCGAAGCCTCGCCCGGACAGGGCGCCACGTTCTACTTCACGCTGGAACAGGCCGCCGGCCAGGCCTGAGGACCTGCCGCGGCCTCACGGGCCCGCAAGCGGCAGGGCGAAGGAAAAGGTCGCACCCTCTCCCGGCCGGCCTTCCGCCCAGGCGCGCCCGCCGTGGCGCTCCACGATGCGCTTGACGAGCGCGAGCCCGATGCCGGTGCCCGGGAACTCCTCGGCGGAGTGCAGGCGCTGGAACACGCCGAAGAGCTTCGCCGCGTACGCCATGTCGAAGCCCACGCCGTTGTCGCGGACCTCGAAGACGGCCTCGCCGCCTTCCACGCGCGAGGCGACGGCGATGCGCGGCCTCTCGCGCCCGGCCGAGAACTTGCGCGCGTTGGCGAGCAGGTGCCGCCAGGCCAGCTCCAGCAGCCGCGGGTCGCCCGTCACGCCGGCGAGCTCGCCCACCTCCAGGACGCCGTCGCCGATCTCCAGGTCCATGGCGGCCTTGCGCACGAGCGCGGCCATGTCGACGCGCGCGAATTGCAGGTCGAGGCGCCCCACCCGCGAGAACTCGAGCAGGCCGTCCACCAGCAGCGCCATGGACAGGCCGCTCTCCTCGATGCATCCGAGCATGCGCAGCCCCTCGGCGTCCAGTCCTTGCGCGTGCTCGTGCCTCAGGATCCAGGCATAGCCGTCGATCGCGCGCAGCGGCGCGCGCAGGTCGTGCGAGATGGAGTAGGTGAACGACTCCATCTCGCGAAGCGCCGCCGCCAGCTCGGCCGTGCGGGCCGCCACGCGGTCCTCCAGCGAATCGTTGAGGCGGCGGATGGCTTCCTCCGCGCGCAGGCGCTCGGAGATGTCGCGCACGAATCCCTGCCACCGGCCGTCGGGCAGGATCTTGGCACTCACCTCCACGGGCACCCACGCCCCGTCCGCGCGCCGCAACCGCCACTCGGCCACCTGCGTCCCGCCCGCGAGCAGCGCCTCGCGGGCACGCCACAGGCGCGCCTCGTCCTCCGGGGGGATGAAGTCCACGATGCGGCGGCCGACGATGTCGCCCGGCCCGCACCCCAGCAGGCGCGCGCCGGCGGCATTGACCTCGGTGTAGCGGCCCTCGAGGTCGGCGATGAAGATGCCCTCGGCGGCCTGGTCGAAGAGCGCGCGCGAGTGGGCGTCGCTCGTGCGCCACGCGACCGCCAGGTGCCGCGAGTGCACCACGAGCCAGGCGCCGAAGATGGACACCATCCCGAAGAGCACCATGCGCAGGCCCATCGCGTACGGGGGCAGCAGCGGCCCGCCCTCCAGCAGCACCAGCCGCGCCTGCACGACCGCGAGCGAGAGCGCCACGTAGGCGATGGCCGGCCCCAGGCCCGCGAGCCACGCGACGAAGAACGCCGCCGGGTAGAACAGCATGAAGGCCGGGTTCTGCAGCGAGGGCGTGGCCACGTATTCCACCGCGCCGCTGGCGAGCGCGACGAGGAGCGCGAACCCGTACCGCGAAGGCGCGCTGCCCAGGAGCCGGTGGGCGAAGGTGTCGAAGCGCGAAAAGAGATCCCTCGAGTCCGGCGTCTCGACTCGGGCACTGCGGTTCGCCGACGCCGGCACCACGGCCCACCTCGCACGAAACGGCACGGCACCCTTCGGAGCCGGCCTGGACTTCCTCCCGGGAAGGTCCCCCCGGCCCGTCGAACCGATACCCCCGTCCGCGGGCCGGGCCCGCTTCCAGCATCACCTTCCATGATGCCGCCCGGTTGACCTGCGTCAACGGGCTGCGCGGGGTGCCTTTCCAGCCGCGCCGTCGTCCCAGGGCGTCCCGGAGAGCCCCGACCCGCGGCGCGCGGGCGAGCAGCGCCTCGCCAGCGTGCTCATGCGCGAGCCCTAGGGCGCAGCCTCGAACCCGGCGGCGGCGAACGCGGCCCGGCCCGCGGGCGAGACGAGGAGGTCCACGAAGGCCGCGGCCAACGCGGGCGCGCGCGCGGCGGCCACGACGAGCGCCGAGTAGGCGATGGCCTTCTGAAGTTCCGGCGGCAGGGGACCGGCGAGCTCGGCGCCGGGCACGGCCATGATCTCGCTGGCCTGCACGACGACCAGCTCGGAATCGCCGTTGGCCACGCGCCGCACGGCGTCCTCCCCGACCGCGGTGAGCACCGTCTTCGCGCGCAACGTGTCCACGAGGCCCAACCGCGGCAGCACGCCTTCCGCGAACCAGGCGCCCGAGGTCGCGCCGCGGGCCGGGTCGGCGTAGGTGAGCGAGCGCGCGGCGAGGAGGCAAGCGCGCAGGTCTTCCGCGGTGGCGAGCGCGGGCCGCGGCGCCCCGGCGCGGATGCCGACACCCACGCCCACGCTCCCGACCTCGCGCCGCGAGCCGGGCCGCACGAGCCCGAGCGCTTCCAGGGCGTCGGCGCCCGTCGCCGGCAGCACCACCACGTCCGCCGCCTCGCCGGCCGCCACGCGCTTCTGGATGCCGCCGCCGGTATCGAAGGTGAACGCGAGGGGCTCGCCCACCGTGGCGGCAAAGCTCAACGCCGCGGCCTGTACCGCCGACCGCACGCCGCCGGGCGCGTAGACGTTCATCGCGCCGGGTCCCGCACGAGCTGCCCCAGGTGCCCGAGCCAGAAGCGCAGCGCCTCGCGGTACTCCTCCTCGAAGACGGGCGTGCCCCGCGGCGCATGGATCGCCACCGAGACGTGCCAGTAGAGCGAAGGCGTGGTGGCCTCCAGGTTGCAGATGCCGGTGTTGAGCACCGTCGTCTTCCGGTCGCACAACGCCCCCTTCACGAGCACGAAGCCCTCGGGCAGGAGGTCGCGCGCACCCTTGAGGAGGAAGCGCCAGTCCGTCTCCTCCTCCGCGAAGGTCTCGGTGCGCGGCGGGCCCGCGTGGAAGTTCACGATGAGGTGCGAGCCGCCCTCGAGATCCTCGGCGGCGGGCCGCGCCAGGCCCTGCGCCGTGCCGATGTAGACCTCTCCCGAGGCGCGCCGGCTGAAGACCAGCGAGCCCGCGTCCTCGCAGATCATGGGCCGGCTCTCGCGGTCGCAGCGCAGCAGGTAGGGCGTGTCCGCGAGCTCCGGGCTGATGCACACGAACGTGACGCGCGCCTTGCCGAAGGTGGCGGCCGCGTGCGCCGCGTGCCCCTTCGGGCAGTTCACGGCCGCCAGTTCCGGCGGCAGCGGCGCGGGCTTGCTCCCGCAGGCGGCGGCGACGAGGCCGGCGCCCGCGACAAGCGCCAGGCGGGCGGGGCTCACGCGACGGTGAGGACGATCTTGCCCACGTGCGCACCCGACTCCATGAGCGCGTGCGCCTTCGAGGCTTCCTCAAGCGGGAAGGTCGCGTGGATGACCGGCTTGATGCGCCCGCTCTCCAGCAGCGGCCAGATGCGCGCCTTCAGGTCCCGCGCGACCTGGCCCTTGAACGCGACGGGCCGCGGGCGCAGCGTGCCGCCGGTGATCGTGAGGCGCCGGCGCAGGATGGGATCGAAAGGCACCTCGCCCTTGTGTCCGCCCAGCAGCGCCAGGATCACGATGCGCCCGTCGTCGGCCAGCGCCTCGATGTCGCGCTTCACGTACTCGCCGGCCACCATGTCCAGGATCACGTCCACGCCGCGGCCCTTCGTGAGGTCCTTCACTTCCTTGGCGTAGTCCTGCGTGCGGTAGTTGATGGCCGCGTCGGCGCCCAGCGCACGGCAGGCCTCGCACTTGTCGTCGGTGCCGGCGGTGACGAACACCGTGTGGCCCAGCGCCTTGGCCATCTGGATGGCCGTGACGCCGATGCCGCTGGAGCCGCCGTGCACCAGCAGCGTCTCGCCCTCGGCGAGCTGGCCGCGCCCCCACACCATGCTCCAGACGGTGAAGAAGGTCTCGGGAAGCGAGGCGGCCTCCACCATCGAGAGGCCCTTGGGAACCGGCAGGCACTGCTCGGCCGGCACGTTCGCGTACTCGGCGTAACCTCCGCCCGCGAGGAGCGCGCAGACCTCGTCGCCCGGCTTGAAGCCCGTGACGCCCTCGCCCAGCGCAGTGACGACGCCTGCGACCTCCAGGCCGGGGATGTCGGAGGCGCCCGGCGGCACGGGATAGCGGCCGCGGCGCTGCAGGCAGTCGGGCCGGTTGATGCCGGCGGCCTTCACCTGGATGAGGACCTCGCCGGGGGCGGCGGCGGGCATGGGGCGTTCGGCGGGCTTGAGGACGTCCGGCTCGCCGGGGGTGGTGATCTCGATGGCTTTCATGGTTCTCGGTCGGTTGGCGTTCGGCGCAATTCTATCCGGCCGCGATGATGGCGGCAGCGCGCGGCGCCGGCCCTCAGCGCGCCGCGAGCCGCCAGAGCGAGGTGAATTCCGCCGCGCGCGCTGCGTGCAGGGGATCTTCCGCGTCGGCCGCCTTGGGGTGCGCGGGCTTCGTGTCGAGCCGCCCCGCCACGGCGAGTCCGGCGGCATCGATCCACCCGAGCAGCGCCTCGCGCGTGCGAAGGCCCAGGTGCTCGGCGAGATCGGAGAGCACCAGCCAGCCCTCGCCGCCGGGCGCGAGATGCGCCGCCAGGCCCGCGAGGAAGCCGCGCAGCATCGCGCTCTCCGGGTCGTAGATGCCGCGCTCGAGCGGCGACGACGGCCGCGCCGGCACCCACGGCGGATTGCACACGACGAGCGCCGCGCGCCGCTCGGGAAAATGATCGGCCTCGCGCACCTCGACCTGCCGGCCGATCCGGAGGCGCGCGACATTGTCGCGGGCGCACGCCAGCGCCCGCGAATCGGTGTCGGTGGCCACGATGCGCGCGAGGCCGCGGCGCGCGAGCACCGCCGCCAGCACGCCGGTGCCCGTGCCCACGTCGAAGGCGAGGCTCTCGCGCGAGAGCGCCTCCGGCAGCGGCGCCGAGGCCACCAGCCCCACGTACTCCTGCCGCGTGGGCGCGAAGACGCCGTAGTGCGGGTGGATGTCGCCGCCGGCTTCCGGAACCGCGACGCCCTTGCGCCGCCACTCGTGCGCGCCGATCGCGCCGAGCAGCTCGCGAAGCGACACCACGCTCGCCTCGCCCGCGGGCCCCCACGCCTCGGTGCACGCCTCGCGCACGTCCGGCGCGCGGCGAAGCGCGAGCCCGTAGCCCGCCTCCAGCGCCACCACGAGGCGGCCGAGAGTGCGCGCGCGCTGCGACTGCGCCTGGCGGTGCAGGTGGAAGGCCTGCGCGGGATCGCTCGCGTGGGCCGCGGCCTTCGCCTTGCGCGGGCGACGGTCCGCGCGCCGGCTCATGGCGGCGAGGAGCAGGCGCGCGTTCTGGTAGTCGCCGCGCCAGAGGAGCGCCGTGCCCTGGCCGGCCAGGCCGTAGGCCTCGTCCGCGGTCACCGTGTCGTCCACCACCACGGTGCGTGCCGGCGGCGGCGTGCCGCTTTCGGAGCGCCAGCGCGCCGAGCGCGCCTCGCCCGCTTCGGTCCAGGCGACGTGGGAGGAGTCGGTCACGCTAGAGCTCGGTGTACTTCTTCGCGTTGCCGCGCGCCTTGTCCACCGGGTACTTGGCGGCATTGGCGAAGAGCTTGGCCTGCGCGCTCGCCAGCGGATCGACGCCGAGCTTGTCCGCGAGGCGCACCAGGTAGAGCAGCACGTCGGCGATCTCCTCGGCGGCGGCGGCGCGCACTTCCGGCGAGGGATCGCGGCTCTGCGCCTCGGTGAGCCACTGGAAGGTCTCCAGGAGCTCGCCCGCCTCGCCCGCGAGCGCCATGGCGAGGTTCTTGGGCGAGTGGAACTGGTCCCAGTCGCGCTCGGCGGCGAAGGCGCGAAGCTGGTCGCGCAGGCTCTCGATGTCGGACACGGCGGGGATTCCTCGGGTGGACGCGAGCCTCGATTGTGCCGCATCGCCGCGCAGGGGGTCGGCCGCGGGGCGCTATCATGGCGCTCGCCCCATGCAAGCCGCGCCATCCCCCCACCGCACCATCGTGCTGCTCTCGCTCGCCGCCTTCGCGAGCGCGGCCTCGCTGCGCGTGATGGACGCGCTGCTCCTGCGCCTTTCGAGCGAGTTCACGGTGGGCCTGGCGACGGCCTCGAACACGGTGACGGTGTTCGCGACGCTCTACGGGCTGGTACAGCTGGTGATGGGCCCGCTGGGCGACCGGCACGGCAAGCTCAGGGTGATCGCGGTGGCGTGCGTGGTGGCCGCGGCCACGAGCCTTGCCTGCGCGGCGGCGCCCGGATACGGGGCCCTCCTCGTCGCGCGCGCGGCCACGGGCGCGAGCTGCGCCTGCGTGATTCCCCTTTCCATGGCCTGGATCGGCGACGTGACACCCTACGAATCGCGCCAGGGCGTGCTGGCGCGATTCCTCCTCGGGCAGATCGCGGGACTCTCGGCGGGCGCGGCCCTCGGCGGCTTCGCGGCGGAGAGCGCCGTGTGGCAGTGGCCCTTCGTCGCGCTCGCCGCGTGGTTCCTCGTCGTGGGCATCGCCCTCGCGCGCGCGGCCTGGCGCCAGCCCTCCGGCGCGCACGAGGCGCCGGGCAACCTCGTGGCGAACCTGCTGGAGGTGGCGCGCACGCCCGGCGTGCCGCGCGTGGTGGTCACCGTCTTCCTCGAGGGCGTGGTGCTGCTGGGCGGCCTCGCCTTCGTGGCCACGCACCTGCACCTGGCGCGCGGCGCCTCGCTGTCGGTGGCCGGCATGATGTTCTTCGCGGTGAGCGCCGGCGGCTTCGTCTTCGCGCTGCAGGCCAGGCGCATCGTGCCGGTGCTGGGCGAGGCGCGCCTGGCGGCGGCGGGCACCGTCGTCGTCGCGGCCTCGGTGCTGTCCCTCGCCTGGGCGCCGTGGCTCGCCGCCGCGCCCCTGGGCTGCTTCGGCGCGGGCCTGGGCTTCTACATGCTGCACAACACGCTGCAGACCAACGCCACGCAGATGGCGCCGATGCGCCGCGGCACGGCGGTGGCGCTCTTCGCCTCGCTCTTCTTCCTGGGGCAGTCGGCGGGCGTGGCGCTCATGGGGCGCCTGGCCGAGGCGATCGGCACCGGCTGGACGCTCACCTTCTCCGCGCTGGCGGTGCTGCCCGTGGGCCTCGCCTTCGCGTGGCTGCGCGCGAGGCGGTCGTGAGCGAGCCGGGCCGGGCGGTCGCCTCGCTCTCCCTCGCGGGCTTCACCTGCTTCCTGCTGCTCTACGCGCCGCAGCCCATCCTCCCGCAGCTCACCCAGGACTTCGGCGTCTCGCCCGCCACGGCGAGCCTGGCGGTGGCGGCCGGCACCGCGTCGATGTCGCTGCTGCTCATCCCGGTGAGCCTGGTGGCGGACCGCCACGGCCGCGAGCGCGTGATGCGCTTCGGGCTCGCAGGCGCCGGGATCTTCGCGGTGGCCACGGCGCTCGCGCCGGACT
>JAKOWJ010000160.1 GCA_029781595.1 Pseudomonadota bacterium
AAGCTCGTGGAGACGGCGGGCCGGACGATGGACGACGTGGTGGCGAGCGTCAAGCGCGTGACGGACATCATGGCCGAGATCACGGCGGCGAGCCTGGAGCAGAGCTCGGGGATCGAGCAGGTGAACCAGGCGATCACGCAGATGGACCAGGTGACGCAGCAGAACGCGGCGCTGGTCGAGCAGGCGGCCGCGGCCGCCGAGAGCATGAAGGAGCAGGCCGTCGGCCTCACCCGCGCCGTGGCCGGCTTCCAGGTGGACTGACCCGGGAACCCGATGCCATGAAGATCGCCCCTACCCCCTCCCGCGGCGGCCTCGCGCGACTGAAGCGCGCCGCCGGATTCGCGCCCGGCAACGACCTGCGCAGCCGCTGGCGCCGCCAGTCCGGGCGCCTGGTGGCGTTCACCGGCGAGGCCGGCGCAACCGCCGCGCCCAGGAGGCCCGCATGAGCCCCGTCGAGATGGCCGACCGCGAGTTCGCCTTCTCGGACCGCGACTTCGCGCGCGTGCGCGAGCTCATCCACCGCCTGGCGGGGATCTCGCTCAACGACAGCAAGCGCAACATGGTCTACAGCCGCCTCGCGCGGCGCCTGCGCGACCTGCGCCTGGCGACCTTCGCCGAGTACCTGGCGGTGGTGGAGGCGGGGGCGGGCGGCGAGCGCGAGGCCTTCGTGAACGCGCTCACGACCAACCTCACCTCGTTCTTCCGCGAGCCGCACCACTTCCCGGTGCTGGCGGAGGTGGTTCGCCGCGCCGTGGCGGCGCGGGGCGAGGCGAGGCTCTGGTGCGCCGCGTGCTCCACGGGCGAGGAGCCCTGGTCCATGGCCATGACGGCGCTGGACGCCCTGGGCGCCGGCGCCGGGCGCGTGCGCATCGTCGCGAGCGACATCGACACGCAGGTGCTCGAGCGCGCGCGCACGGGCATCTACCCCCGCGAGGCGTCCGAGCGCATCGCCGAGCGCCTGCTCAAGCGCTTCTTCCTCGCGGGCAAGGGCGCGAACGAGGGATCCATCCGCGTGCGCCCGGAGCTGTCGTCCGTGGTGGAGTTCCGGCGCATCAACCTGCTGGAGGCGGCCTGGCCCGTGAAGGGGCCCTTCGACGCCATCTTCTGCCGCAACGTCATGATCTACTTCGACCGGCCGACCCAGGAGCGCATCGTCTCGCGCTTCGCGCCGCTGCTGGACCCCGAGGGGCGCCTGTTCATCGGGCACTCGGAGAACCTCGGCCACGCGCGCGAGATCTTCTCCTCCTGCGGGCGCACCGTGTACGCGCCGGCGGCCCACGCGGCCGCGCGTCCGGCGGCCGGGGCGAGGGCGGCATGAGGTACCGCAGCAGCGGCGAGCACCGCTACCACGACCCCGTCTTCCACTGCGAGGCGGCCAAGGTCCTGCCCGGCGAGTTCCTCGTCTCGGGCGAGGACCTCGCGATGGTGACCGTGCTCGGCTCCTGCGTCTCGGCCTGCGTGCGCGACCGCGACCGCGGCGTGGGCGGCATGAACCACTTCCTGCTGCCCGAGGGCGGCGACGGCCCGGCGAGCGCCACGGCGCGCTACGGCGTGAACGCGATGGAGATCATGCTGAACGAGCTCCTGAAGCGCGGCGCGCGCCGCGAGCGCCTGGAGGCCAAGGTCTTCGGCGGCGGCAACGTGCTGCCGGGCTTCGTCACCCACCCCGTGGGCGAGCGCAACGCCGCCTTCGTGGTCGAGTTCCTGCGCACGGAGTCCATCGCGGTGGTGGGCAGCGACCTGCTGGGCCCCTGGCCGCGCAAGGTCTACTACTTCCCGCGCACGGGGCGCGCCGCGGTGCGCAAGCTCAAGGAGCGCGGCGCCGCCATCCTCGCCAGTCGCGAGCGCGAGTACCGCGAGAAGGTGAACCACCAGCCGGTGGGCGGCGAGCTGGAGCTCTTCTCGTGAACGCGCGCGAGAAGATCGGCGTGCTGGTCGTGGACGACTCGGCGCTCGTGCGCTCCATGCTCTCGGAGATCATCGACCGCGAGCCCGACATGCGCACCGTGGGCGTGGCGCCGGACCCGCTGGTGGCCCGCGAGATGGTGCGAAACCTCTCCCCCGACGTCATCACGCTGGACGTGGAGATGCCGCGCATGGACGGCCTGGAGTTCCTCTCGCGCCTGATGCGCCTGAAGCCCACGCCCGTGGTGATGGTCTCCTCGCGCACCGAGCGCGGCGCCGAGACCACGCTCAAGGCGCTGGAGCTGGGCGCGGTGGACTTCGTGACCAAGCCGGCCCTGGGGCTGGTGGACGGCATCCGCGAGTACGCCTCCGAGATCGTCGACAAGGTGCGCGCGGCCTCGAAGGCGCGCGTGCAGTCGCGGGCGTCGGCGCCGGCGGCGCCCATGCTGCGCGCCGTGGGCGGCACCGAGCGCCTCATCGCCATCGGCGCCTCCACCGGCGGCACGGAGGCGCTGCGCGAGGTGCTCATGCGCTTCCCGCCCGACAGCCCCGGCACCGTGGTCACGCAGCACATGCCGGCGGGGTTCACGAAGAGCTTCGCCCAGCGCCTGGACGCCTGCTGCAAGGTGCGCGTGAAGGAGGCCGAGCCCGGCGAGAGGATCCTGCCCGGCCACGTCTTCATCGCCCCCGGCGACCGGCACCTCCTGGTGCGCCGCAGCGGCGCCAACTTCATCACCGCGCTCTCCGACGGCCCGCCCGTCAACCGCCACAAGCCCTCGGTCGAGGCGCTCTTCCTGTCGGTGGCCGAGTTCGCCGGGCCCAGCGCGCTGGGCGTGATGCTCACCGGCATGGGCAAGGACGGCGCCAGCGCCATGTTCGCGATGCGCCAGGCCGGCGCGTACAACCTCGCGCAGGACGAGGCCTCGTGCGTGGTCTTCGGCATGCCCCGCGAGGCCATCGCCGTGGGCGCCGTCGACGAGGTCGTGCCCCTCGAGCGCATCACCGAGCGCCTCTTCGCGCGCCTGGCGGCCCAGGGGCCGCGGCACGTCAGAGTCTAGGAAACGAACCGAACACCGAAACCCGGAGAACCCGACATGGACACCCACGCCGCCCCCGTGACGACCCCCAGCGCCAGCACCGCATCCACGGGAGACGCGCGCCTCGCCCGCCAGCCCATCGTCGACCGCCACATGAACCTGGTGGGCTTCGAGCTCTTCTACTGCGGGGCCACGGGCGAGCCGCCGCCGCCCGGAATGGGCGCGCGCTGGACTTCGCTGCTGCTCACCGACCTCTTCTCGGGCGTGGGCATCGACCGCGCCATCGGCGGCTTTGCCGGCTACATCAACGTCGACGCGGAGTTCCTGGGCTCGCAGATGGTGGAGATCCTGCCGCCCTCGCGCATCCGCCTGGAGCTGGGCGACACGGTGGACTCGGGCCCGGAGTCGGTG
>JAKOWJ010000175.1 GCA_029781595.1 Pseudomonadota bacterium
CGTGGCGATCCCGCTGCGCGCCAACATCCCCGCAGCCGTCTTCACCACGCTCTACACCAACCCGCTCACCTTCGTGCCGCTCTACCTCCTCGCCTACCAGATCGGCCGCCTGGTGACGGGCGAGGCGGCGCCGCCCGTCCTGCCGCCCGAGGCGGCGGTCAGCTGGGAGAGCCTGCGCCAGGCGCTGCCGGACTTCTTCGCGTGGATCGGGTCGATGGGCAGCACACTGCTCGTCGGCCTCGCCGTGCAGTGCACGGTCTTCGCCGTCGCCGGCTACACGCTCACCATGGTGACCTGGCGGCTGGCCGTCACGCACGCCTGGCGCACGCGCCACGCCCGCCGCGCGAGGGCCGCGGGATGAGGCCGCGCTACTGGGAGGAGGCCAAGCGCCACCTGGGGCGCCGCGACCGCGTGCTGCGGGGCATCATCCGCGCCCATCCCGACGCGAACCTGCGCACGCGCGGCGACGCCTTCCAGACGCTGGCGCGCTCCATCGTCGGCCAGCAGATCTCCGTGAAGGCGGCGCAGGCCGTGTGGGACCGGTTCGCGGCCGCGGCCGGGCGCGTGGAGCCGGCCGCCGTCGTCGCGCTGGCCGACGAGGCCCTGCGCGCGGCGGGACTGTCGCGCATGAAGGTGGCCTACCTCAAGGACCTCGCGGGCCGCTTCCACGAGGGCAGCCTCGAGCCGCGCCGCTGGTCGCGCATGGACGACGAGGCCGTCATCGCCGACCTGGTGCGCGTGAAGGGGCTGGGCCGCTGGACGGTGGAGATGTTCCTCATCTTCCACCTGATGCGCCCGGACGTGCTGCCCGTGGGCGACCTCGGCCTGCAGCGCGCCATGGAGCGCCTCTACAACGGCGGCGACCCGCTCACTCGCGAGGACATGCGGGAGATCGCGGAGCCGTGGCGGCCGTGGAGCTCGGTGGCGACCTGGTACCTCTGGCGCTCGCTCGACCCGGTGCCGGTCGAGTACTAGGGCGGCCCGCCGCCTAGCGCTGCTGCAGGCGCTTGCGCCGCTCCTCGAGCGCCTCGCGGTACTCGCGCTCGCGGGCCTCGCGCAGCGCCCG
>JAKOWJ010000186.1 GCA_029781595.1 Pseudomonadota bacterium
GCCGGACGAGGCTTCCGACCTGCAGGGCGCGCTCGCGGCCGGCGACGCGGGGGCCCCCGCCTTCCTCGAGACAGGGGGCCGGATCCTCGTCGGCGGCATCGCCTCGCGCACGCAGGGCGCGGGCGACGGGCGGGCCGGCGACGTGGAGGTCTTCGCGCGCGTGGGGGCGGTGGCGGCCTGGGTGGACGAGGTGATCGCGAAGACGGCTTTCGAGGCCGCCGGCGAGCCGCAGGCGAAGGGCGGGAGCGTGCCGCGATGAGCGAGCGGAAGGGTTCCGTCCCCGCCGGAGACGTCGCGTCCCCGGACGTCGCTTCCGCCGACGCGGTCGGCGCGGCCAGCCGGCGCGCGCTGGACGCGGCCGGGGCCTACGACGCCGATGCCGCGATCCGCGAGGCCAGGCTCGCCTCGGGCCTGGCGCGCCGGCTGGGGCGCCTGGAGGATGCCGCGGGCGCGATGGTTGCCGAGGGCCTGGCGCACTATTTCCGCGACGAGGCCACCCAGGCCGCGGCGAGCGCGCTGGACGCCGTGCGGCGCAGCGCCGGCGACGCCGACGCGACGCGCGCCTGGTTCGTCACCACCCTCGCCTTCGTCTCCGTGGGGGCCTTCGACATCGCCGCCGTGGCCGCGGCGCGCGCCCGCTCGCACGCGCTCGCCAGCGGTTCGTCCGAGGCGCTCGCGCGCGCCGTGTCGGCGGCCGGGATCGTCGCTTCCGAGACGGGCCAGCACGACGAGGCGGTGGCGAGGCTCCTCGAGGCCTCGCGGCTCGCGCGCCGGCACACGGACGCCGCCCTGGTCATGAAGACGGCGGGCAACCTCTCGCGCATCGTCCTGGAGCGCGCCGCCGCGCGGGAGAAGGCAGGCGATGCGGCCGGCGCGCGGCGCGACCGCCAGCACGCCCGTCGCGTGCTGCTCATCGCGACCCGCATCCCCGCCCCGGCTGGCGACCACGCGATCGTGCGCGGGCACCTGGGCGAGGCGAACCGGCGGCTCGGCGACCTGCCCGCGGCCATCGCGGCCTTCGACGAGGGGCTGGACCTGCTGGGCCCGGAGGCCCTGCCGTGGCTCGCCGTCGAGTGCCGCGTGCGACGCGCCCACGCCCGACTCGCCCTGGGCGACCTGGACGGCGCGGCGGCCGACGTCGAGGTGGCCTCGCACTTGTGCCTGGACGCGCGCGCCGCCGCCAGCCGCGAGGAGTGCCACCGGCTGCAGGCCGACCTGGCCGAGCGGCTGGGGCGCCGCGACAAGTCCGCCGTCTTCCGGGCCTACGCGCGCACCGCGCGGCAGCGCCGGGAGGCGGAGCGCGAACTCGCGTGCCGCCATGCGCTCCTCCTCTGGCAGCGGCACGAGGCCGCGCGCGGCGCTCCCGACTAGGCGCGCTCGAGCGCCTGGCCGATGTCCCAGACGATGTCGTCCAGGGTCTCCAGGCCGATGGACAGCCGCACCATGTCGGGCGGCACGCCCGCCTTCACCTGGTCCGCTTCCGAGAGCTGGCGGTGCGTCGTGGAGGCCGGGTGGATCACGAGCGACTTGGCGTCGCCGATGTTGGCGAGGTGGCTCACGAACTGCAGCCCCTCTATGAAGCGCACGCCCGCGTCGTAGCCGCCGCGGATGCCGAAGGACAGGAGCGCCCCGGCGCCGCGCGGCAGGTAGCGCCGCGCCAGTGCGTGGTAGCGGCTCGATTCCAGCCCCGGGTAGTTCACCCAGGCCACCTTCGGGTGCGCCTCGAGGAAGCTCGCCACGCCCGCCGCGTTGGTGCAGTGGCGCTCCATGCGCACGGCCAGGGTCTCCAGGCCCTGCGCGAGGAGCCAGGCGTTGAACGGCGCGAGCGTGGGGCCGAACACGCGCAGGATCTCCATGCGCGCCTTCATGGTGAAGCCGAAGTCGCCGAAGGTCTCGTGGAAGCGCACCCCGTGGTAGCCGGCCGAGGGCTCGGTCATGGACGGGAACCTGCCGTTGTCCCACGGGAACTTCCCGCTCTCGACCACCACGCCGCCCATGGTGGTGCCGTGCCCGCCGATGAACTTGGTGGCCGAGTGCACCACGATGTCGGCGCCGTGGCGCAGCGGCTGGCACAGCCAGGGCGAGGCGGCGGTGTTGTCCACCACGAAGGGCACGCCGGCCTCGCGCGCGATGGCGCCCACGGCCTCCAGGTCCACCACGTTGATGGCCGGGTTGCCGAGCGTCTCCGAGAAGACCGCCTTCGTGTTCGGGCGAAGCGCGCGGCGGAAGTTCTCCGGGTCGTCGGGGTCGACGAAGGTCGTCTCGATGCCGAGCTTCGGGAAGTTCACGCCGAACATCGTGTGCGTGCCCCCGTACAGCCGCGAGGAGGACACGAGGTGGTCGCCCGCCTGGCAGATGTTGAGCAGCGCGACCATCTCCGCCGCCTGCCCCGTGGCGGTGGCCACCGCCGCGCGCCCGCCCTCGAGGGCGGCCATGCGCTCCTCGAACATCGCGGTGGTGGGGTTGGACAGGCGCGTGTAGACGTTTCCGAAGGTCTGCAGGTTGAACAGGCTCGCCGCGTGGTCGGCGCTGTCGAAGACGAACGAGGTCGTCTGGTAGATGGGCGCGGCGCGCGCGCCCGTCTCCCGGTCCGGGATCTGCCCGGCGTGCAGCGCCAGCGTCTCGAAGCCGAACTCGCGGTCCGCCATCGCCCTACTTCGCGGCCGCGCCGGGTCGCGTGCGGTCCAGGACCGTCATGGCCGAGGACACGAGCGTGGACACGTCCGTGAGGTTGGAGGGCACGATGAGGGTGTTGCCCTGCTTGGCGAGGTTGCCGAAGGCCGCGATGTAGAGCTCGGCGACCTTGAGGTTCGCCGCCTGGAGCCCGCCATCGGTGCCGATGGCCGCCGCCACCTGGCGAACCGCGCTCGCCGTGGCCTCCGCGACCGTGGTGATGGCCGTGGCCTCGCCCTGCGCCTTGTTGATGGCCGACTGCTTGTCGCCTTCCGAGGCGAGGATGGCCGCCTGGCGCTGGCCGTCGGCGATGTTGATCTCCTGCTGGCGCTGGCCCTCGCTCTTGGCGATGAGGGCGCGCTTCTCGCGCTCGGCGGTGATCTGCGCCTGCATGGCCCGCAGGATGGACTCGGGCGGCGTGAGGCTCTTGATCTCGTAGCGAAGCACCTTGATGCCCCAGGTGCGCCCGGCCTCGTCGAGGACCGAGACGACCATGTGGTTGATCTCGTTGCGGCTCTCGAAGGTCTTGTCCAGCTCCATCTTGCCCACCTCGCTGCGCAGCGCCGTCTGCGCGAGCTGGGTGATGGCGAGGACGTAGTCCGAGGTTCCGTAGCTCGCGAGCTTGGGGTCGATCACCTGGAAGTAGATGATGCCGTCCACCGCGAGCTGCGTGTTGTCCTTGGTGATGCAGACCTGCTCGGGCACGTCCAGCGGCACCTCCTTGAGCGAGTGCCGGTACGACACGCGGTCGATGAACGGCACGATGAGGTTCAGGCCCGGCAGCAGCGTCTGGTGGAACTTGCCCAGCCGCTCCACGACCCAGGCGCTCTGCTGCGGCACGACGCGGATGCCCTCGACGATCACCACCACGATCATCGCGACGAGGAAGGTGGCGATGGTGATGCCCGTGTTCTGCGTGAGGAAAGCGGCGGCGATGGACAGGATTGCGGCGACGAGTACCTTCCAGAACATGGGGCCTCCCTGGGGGGGTTGGACTTCGGAGCGGGGTTCAGGCCGCCGCGGGCGCGGGGCCCACGACGAGCAGGTTGCCTTCCTGGCCGTGGATGTAGAGCGTCGACCCCGGCTCGGGACGATCGCCCGGCGCGAGCTTCGCGTCCCAGGAGGCGCCGCGGTACTTCACGCGGGCGAGGCCGGTGGCGGCGTCCACCCACTCCTCGAGCACGACGGGCTGGCCGAGGTCGAGCAGGTTCTCCTTCGCGCCGGCGGCCTGGTGGGTGCGGTGCCACCGGCGCACCAGGCCCGTGCCCACCAGCGCGACGGCGCAGGCGCCGACCGCCTGCGCGAAGAAGCCGCCGCCGGCCCAGGCGACGCCGGCCCCGGCGAAGGCGCCGATGCCGATCACGAGGAGGTAGAAGGTGCCGGTCATGAGCTCGATGATCACCAGCGCGAAGCCGGCGATGACCCAGGCGAGGGCGGGATCCATGGCGTCCTTTCTGTCGAGGGCGTCGGGGGGGGGAAGGCTATTCTACGGTCGGCGCGCGCAAGCCGCGTGACGGCGCTAGGTGGGGCGGCGGGCGGAGACGACCTTGGTGTTGACGCCGGCCCAGCCCAGGCCCCCGAAGAGGCGACCGTGCTCGATCTTCATGCAGCGGTCCTCGACGACCTCGAGCCCCGCGGCCTCGGCCTTGCGGCGCGCCGGCTCGCTCGTGACGCCCAGCTGCATCCACAGCACCTTCGCGCCGATGGCGATGGCCTCGTCGGCCAGGGCCGGGATCTCCTCGCTGCGGCGGAAGCAGTCCACGACGTCCACCTTGTCGGGGATCTCCGACAGGGCCCGGTAGCACTTCTCGCCCAGGACGCTGTCATAGGCGGGATTGACCGGGATGACGCGGTAGCCGTGCTCCTGCAGGTACTTGGCCGCGAAGTAGCTGGGCCGGTACCAGTTGGCGGAGAGCCCGACCACGGCGACCGTGCGGCACTCGCGCAGGATGCGGCGAAGCTTCGCGATGTCGTCCATGGTTCCGTGGGAAACTGGGGAGGTCCGACGATTCTACCTGCCATGCGCCTCGCCCTCACCGCCTGCCTCGCGCTGGCGGCGGCCCTGCCCGCCGCCGCGGCCAACCACGAGGTCGTCGCCACGCCCATCGGCGCGGGACCCTTCCGCGTGGCCTGCTCCAACGTCGCGCAGGACGAGGCCGCCATCGCCGCCCTCGGCTCCTCTCCCACCGACATCTGGGAGGGGCGCCCGCTCGGCGGGCAGCCGCGCTACGTCGACCAGGTGCTCGCCGCGCCCGCCACCGCCGTGCATTTCCTGGCGCCCGTGCCGGACCTGCGCGAGTACTACCCGAACCACGCCGGGGATGCGGTGCCCTTCGTCGCCATCGTGTGCCACCCCACGCCCGCCACGAACCCGGACGCGGACTACGTCCTGCCCGGCACGGGGGACGTGATCCCGCACATGCAGCCGGCCGGGGCCGCGCCGCGCCTGCTCGGCCAGGCGGAGTACGCGGCGACGCTGGGCCGCGTCTTCCAGCCGCTGCTGCCGGACGCGCCCGTGCGCCTGCCGGTGGTGCTCTTCTCCCACGGCCTGGGCGGCAGCCCCATCAGCTCCGGCTACATCGGCGCCATGGTGGATCTCGCCTCGCAGGGATTCGTCGTGGCGGCCGTGTTCCACGGCGACCCGCGCTTCTCGCTCGTCCGCATCGAGGACCTCGGCGACTTCCTCACGGCCCTGCTGCACTTCGACGAGTTCGTGGAGCTCGAGCTGATGCGCCCCGTGGCGCTCAAGGCGATGCTGGACACGCTGCTCGCCGACCCGCGCTTCGCGCCCGCGATCGACCCGGACCGCATCGGCGGCTTCGGGGCGAGCCTGGGCGGGCAGGCGATGGCGAACCTCCTGGGCGCGCGGCTCACGGTGGGCCTGGGCCTGGGCTGCGGCGACACGGTGACCGACCCGCGCGTGAAGGCGGCCGTGGGGCTGGTGCCCTACGCGGGGCAGTCCTTCCTGCCCTCCTTCTGCGACGACCAGGCCGGCGCCGAGGGCGTCGACCGCCCCTACCTCGCGATCTCCGGGACGGCGGACACCACCGCACCCATCAAGCTGGCCGAGCAGGCGGTCAACCGCTTCCGCGGGTCGCACTACCTCGTGGCCCTGGACGGCGTGAAGCACGAGTACCTGCCCGGGTACCGCGGCGACGTGATGACCTGGGCCGTGACCTTCCTGGACGCCTACCTGGGCGCCGACGCCGACCCGGGGGCCATGTCGCGGCTCGTGCGCATGGCGTCGGTGGCCGGCGGGCCCGACGACACCCTGCGCGTGGACGTGCACGTGCCCGCGCTCCCGGGCGCCGAGGGCGAGGTGATCGTGCGCGAGTTCTACCACCCGGGGCTGGGCCACTACTTCATCGCCGCGGGCGCGGACGAGATCGCCGGGATCCTGGCCGGCGCCGCGGGGCCCGGCTGGGAGCTCACGGGCGAGGCCTTCAAGGCGTGGGACCGCTTGCCGCCCGATGCCTTCGGCGGCGCCCTCACGGCCATCGCGCCCGTGTGCCGGTTCTACGGCGCGCCGGCGGGCGGCCCCAACTCGCACTTCTTCACCGCGAGCGCGGGCGAGTGCGCCTTCGTGAAGCAGGCCGGCGGCTGGTTCTACGAGGGCATCGGCTTCTACGAGCTCCCCGTGCTCGCCGGGGGCGGCTGCCCGGACGGGACGCTCCAGGTGCTGCGCGCCTACAACCAGGGCTTCCCGCGCAACGACTCCAACCACCGCTTCACCACCAGCGACTCCACCTGGCGCGAGATGGAGCGCCACGGCTGGGTGCTCGAGGGGGCGGTGATGTGCACGCGTCCCTGAGGCCGGGACGGGCGAAGAAAAAAGGGGCCGGCAGTGCCGGCCCCTTCGCGTTGCTGGCGTGCCGGCGGTCCCGGGTCGGGACCGCGGCCACCCGGCGCTACCACCTGTAGGAGTAGGTCGCGCCCACGAACGTCACGCTCTGGTCTTCCTTGGCGGTGATCGTCGTGTTGTCGGAGAACAGGAACGCGTTGCCGTTCCACTGCCAGGCCCACTCGTTGAACTTCGAGCGCTCGTGCACCAGGGCGAGCTTGATCGACGAGCGCTTGTCGAGCGCGTAGTCGCCCACGAGCTTCAGGCGCAGCAGCTTGTACGTCACGTCCGGCAGGCCACCCGAGGCGGCGAGGAACGCGACGTTGGCCGCGGAGGCCGACGCGTCCAGGCCCTGCTCGTACTTGAGCGTGTCGTTGAGGTAGGTGAGGTCGGCGGAGAGCGCGAGCTTCTCCGAGGCCTTGCCCTTGAGCGTCACGCCGAACGCGTCCGACTGGTCCTTCACCTCCGCCATGTAGCCGGTGGAGTGCGCCACCACGACCTTGGAGTCGCCGCGCGTGGCGTAGGCGCTCAGGCGCCAGTCGTCGTTGATGGCGTACGTCGCGTCCACGCTGTAGTTCGCCAGCTTCGTGTTGTCCAGGCCCTT
>JAKOWJ010000189.1 GCA_029781595.1 Pseudomonadota bacterium
GGTGAAGGCCCCGGGCGGCACCCGGAAGGCGCACGCCACCGAGAACCGGTACTGCAGCATCACCGACAGGCGACCGTAGGCCTCGGTGCCGGGCTCGGCCACCATGCGGTCCACGACCTCCTTCTGGAGCATGAACACGCAGTCGCGCAGCCGCGGGGCGAAGGCCGCGACGTGGAACAGCAGCGGCGTGGAGACGTTGTAGGGGAGGTTTCCCACCACGCGCAGGGGCGCCGGCAGCGCGCCGAAGTCGAAGTCCAGCGCGTCGGCCTCGTGCACCACCACCGCTTCGGGGGGGAAGCGTTCGCGCAGGGCCCGCGCGAGCTCGCCGTCGATCTCCACCACGTGCAGCGGGCGCACCGCTTCCGCGAGGCGGCCGGTGAGCGCGCCGGGGCCGGGGCCGATCTCCACCATCGCATCGCCCGGCCGCGGGTCGATCTCGGCGACGATGCGGTCCAGGTAGTGGCGGTCGGTGAGGAAGTGCTGGCCGAGGCGCTTCTTCGGGCGCGGGAGCATGGGCGGGCCTAGCGGCGCGCGCGGCCGGCGAGCTCGGCGGCGAGCGCGATGGCCGCCTCGAGGCTGCCCGCGTCCACCTCGCCCCGGCCCGCGAGGTCCAGCGCGGTGCCGTGGTCCACGGAGGTGCGGATCACCGGCAGGCCCAGCGTGACGTTCACCGCGTGGCCGAAGGAGGCGTGCTTGAGCACGGGCAGCCCCTGGTCGTGGTACATCGCGAGGACCGCGTCTGCGCCGTCCAGGTGGCGGCGCGTGAAGAGCGTGTCGGCGGGCAGCGGGCCCTCGAGCGCGAGGCCCTCGCCCCGAAGCCGCTCCAGCACGGGCGCGATCACCTCGATCTCCTCGCGCCCGAGGTGGCCCGACTCGCCCGCGTGCGGGTTCAGGCCCGCCACCAGGATGCGCGGCCGCTCCAGGCCGAACTTCGCGCGCAGGTCGGCGACGAGGATGCGCAGCGTGCGTTCCAGCGACTCGCGCGTGATGGCTGCCGGCACGGCCGCCAGGGGCAGGTGCGTGGTGGCGAGCGCCACGCGCAGGCCGCCGCCCGCGAGCATCATCACCACGCGCGGCGTGCCGGTGCGCGCCGCGAGGTATTCGGTGTGGCCCGAGAAAGGCACGCCCGCGTCGTTGATGACGGACTTCTGCACCGGCGCGGTGACCATGGCCCCGAATTCGCCGGCGAGGCAGCCCTCGAGGGCGCGGTCGAGCAGGGCGAGCACGTGCCGGCCGTTGGCCGGGTCCGGCCGCCCGGCCGTCACCGGCGAGGGCGCTGGCAGGTGCAGGACGGACAGCGGCGCGCGGCCGCCGGGCGAATAGGGGGGCGGGTCGAAGGCGAGGCCGCGGGCCGATGCACGAGCGGCCATCACGCCGCGGTCGCCCACCAGCACCAGGGGCGCGGCGAAGTGCCGGCCCGGGAGCATCGCGCAGAGGTCCGGGCCGATGCCGGCGGGCTCGCCGGCCGTGATCGCGAGGGGGAGCAGGGAGGACATCGGCCGGGCGCCGCCGCGGGCCCGCGCGGCCTCAGCGCTCGTCGAGGCGGTTCTCGACGAACGCGCGGTCGCGCATCTGCCGCAGCCAGTCCTGGTAGGCCTCGTCGGCCTTGCGGGCCCGCACCGTCTGCCGGGCGGCCAGGCGCTTCTTCTCGTCGCTCGGCTCCTCGGTGCGGCGCGCGAGGACCTGCAGGATGTGCCAGCCGAACTGCGTCTGCACGGGCTGGCTCACCTCGCCGTCGCGCAGGCCGTTCATGGCGCGCTCGAACTCCGGCACGGTCTCGCCCGGCGAGATCCAGCCGAGGTCCCCGCCCTTGCTGGCGGTGCCGTCCTCGGAGTTCACGCGCGCGAGCGCCGCGAAGTCCTCGCCGGCCAGCACGCGCGTGCGCAGCCTTTCCAGCCGCTGGCGCACCTCGGCCTCCGTGGTGCCGTCCTTCACCCGCAGGAGGATGTGCCGCACGTGCGTCTGGGTGATGGCGGGCGCCTTCTGCTTGCCGCGCTTGTCCAGGAGCTTGACGATGTGGAAGCCGTTGGGGCTCCTCAGGATGTCGGTGACCTCGCCCTGGTGCAGCTTCTCGATGGCGTCGAGGAAGATCGTGGGCAGGCGGCCGGCCGGTCGCCAGCCGAGGTTGCCGCCCTGCAGGGCGTCCGGCGCGTCCGAGTACGTGGCGGAGATCTCCGCGAAGTTCGCGCCCTTGCGCAGCTCCGAGAGCGCCTGCAGCGCGCGGCGCCGGCGGTTCTCGATCTGGTCGGGCGTGGCCTGCTGCGGCACGAGCACCAGGATGTGCTGCAGGTTGTACTCGGTGTCGCCGCCGCGCTCCTTGGCCTCGCGCGCGATCTCCGTGTCGACCTCCGCGTCCGTGACCACGACGCTGTTCTCCACCTCGCGCTCGCGCAGCCGGGCGAGGATCAGCTCGTTCTTCATGTCCTCCCGGAAGCGGGCGTAGCGGATGCCGTCGCGCTCGAGCGCCTGGCGGAAGCCGGACATCGACAGGTTGTTGTCGTCGGCGATGCGCTGGATGGTCTTCTCGACCGTGGCGTCGTCGACCTTGACGCCGGTCTCCTTGGCGAGCTGCAGCTGCACGAGGTCGTTGATCATGCGCTCCAGGACCTGGCGCTGGAGCGTCTCCTCCGGCGGCAGCTGGCCGCCGGCGCGCTTGATCTGGCCGGCCACCAGGTGCGTGCGCTCGGTGAGCTCGTTCTGCGTGACGACCTCGTCGTTGACCACGGCCACGATGCGGTCCACGGTGACGGGCCCCTTGGGGGCCGCCTCCAGTCGGGTGTCGAGCCGGCCGGCGGGGGGCTGCTGCGCCAGGGCGGCCGCGGCGGCCAGCGCCGCGAGGAGCGCGGCGGGGCGGAGGAGTCGGGTGAGGGTCATTGCGGGATCTCGTCGGACCGGCGGTAGCCGGAAATGTTCTGCCGGAGCGTCTCGAGCGGGTTGATGCCGATCCTCGACAGGCCCGAGAGCTCGAGCTGGATCTGGAAGGAAGTGGAAACCTGCTGCGTCGCGGTGATGAACCGGTGCGCGACGGCGCGGATCTCCCAGCAGCCGGCATTATATTCGAAGCCCGCGAGTCCCTCGATCAGCTTGCGGTCGGAAAGGCTCCAGTTCCAGCGGCCCACGAAGGAGAGGCCCCGGGCGATCGGCCACTGGGTGGAGAGGTCCACCTGCTTCACCTGGTCGCGCGTGTAGCGGTAGGCCGCGTTCACGAGGCTGCCGGGGCGCGGGTTCCAGCGCAGGGCGAGGTCCAGGCGTCGGGCCCGGTTGTCGTTGGCGTTGTACTCGACGCCGCCGTCGATCCAGAAGGCGGGCGAGGCCTGCCCGGAGACGAGCGCCACGAGGTCCGACTGGCTGTCCTCGCGCGGCGGCCCGCCCAGGGTGACGCGCTGGGGATCGAAATAGTAGATCTGGCCCAGCGTCGCGCTCAGGCGCTCCAGGCCCGTGGCCGATTCCACCAGCCGGCTGGTGACCGCCGCGGTGAGCTGGTTCGCGTCGCCGATGCGGTCGCCGCCGATGAAGCGGTTCTCGCGGAAGAGCGAGTTGGGGCCGAAGTCGATCTCGTCCGTGGAGAAGTTCGGCAGGCCGGACTGGTCGCGGTACGGCACGCGCACGTAGAAGAGGCGCGGCTCGAGCGTCTGCTGGAACGCGAGGCCCCGGAAGGCCCACGGCCGGTCGAAGTAGAGGCCCGCGTCGATGCTCGCGAGCGGCACGCTGCGCGTGGCGTCCGGCGGGCCGGCGACGCTGTCCGTGAGGTGGTAGCGCGTGAAGTGCCAGCCGAACTTGGGGGTGAAGTAGCCCCAGGCGCGGCGGAAGGGCCAGCTCACCTGCGGGTAGGCGATGAACCGCTGGCCGTCCACGAGCTCGGGGTGGCGGTAGTTCGTGAGCTCGCCGGCGAGCCGCCAGTCCAGTCCCAAGACGTCCTGCTTCAGGCCCGAGACCAGGAACTGCGGCACCTGCCGGTAGGGCACCGTCGCGGGCACGGCCGCGGTCGGGTCCTGCAGCGTCTGGTAGGCGACGGCGCGCGCCGAGACCGTCCACGTGTCGTCGGCGTAGGCGAGGATCACGTCGCGCGGCAGGTTCGTCTGCGAGGTGGCCGCCACGCTCGTGGACAGGTCGCGGAAATAGTTGTCGTCCGAGACCTTCTGGGCGTTGACGGCGAGACTCCACCCGAACGGCAGCTTCTGCGCGTGGCGCGCGGAGAGGAAGTAGCGGTCGCGCGCGGCGATGGAGTCGTTGGGCAGGAACTCCGCGTCCAGCTCGCCGTTGAACGACTTGCGCAGGTACCGGTACTCGCCCCCGACCTGGAGGCCGCGCTTGGAGAAGAGCTTGGGCGTGATCGTCGCGTCCTGGTCCGGCGCGATGTTCCAGTACCAGGGCAGGGCGAACTCGAAGCCGCTTCGCCCCGAGGTGCCGACGGTCGGCGGCAGGAACCCGGTCTTCCGCGCGTTGTTGATGGGGAAGGAGAGCCAGGGCGAGTAGAGGATGGGCACGCCCAGGAACCACACCGAGGAGTTCCAGGCCGTGCCGACCTGGCCCTTGCCGTCGATCTCGAGCTCGCTCACGCGCAGCGTCCAGTCGTCGCGGGGCACGGGGCAGGTCGTGTAGGCGGCGTGCAGCAGCCGGCTCTTCTGCTCGCCCTCCAGGTAGACCCGGTCGGCGGTGCCGCGGGCGGCGCTGCGGCGGTCCGCGGTCTTGGGGATCTCGAACTCGGGGCGCTCCATCTCGCCCGTGCCGTCCTGGATGCGGTAGACGAGCCGGGGGCCGCGCACGATGTCGCCCAGGCGGTCGAGCATCACGTGCCCCGAGGCGACGGCGGTGTCGGTCTCCGCGTCGTAGTCCAGGCGGTCGGCGGCGATCGCCGCCCCGCGCTGGCGCAGGGACACGTCGCCCGTGGCCGAGAACCGCTTCTCGCGGTTGCCGGTGATGCGCTCGGCCGAGAGGAACCGCACGGCGTCGTGCTCCACGCGCGGCGGCGGCGGCGCGAGGCGGCGCTCCAGGCGAAGCGGCGTCGACTCGTCGGCCATCGCCGGCAGGGCGCACGCGCAGGCGAGGACGAGCGTGAGGCGACGACGCGGCATCGGGAAGGCGGGGGAGGGTGCGATGCTAGAATCGGCAAGAATACACGCGAAAGCCGCCCCGCTTCACGCCCCCCATGGACCGCCTCGAGGCGCTCGACGCCTGGCTCGCCCGCACCCTCGGGGGAAGGCCTTTCGCGCGCGAGCCGGCCAGCGCCGACGCGAGCTTCCGGCGCTATTTTCGCGTGCGGTCCGAGGGATCGACCTGGGTCGTGATGGACGCGCCGCCGGACAGGGAGGACTGCCGGCCGTTCGTGAAGGTCGCCGGCCTCATGCGCGCGGCGGGCCTGCACGTGCCGCAGATCGTGGCGCAGGACCTCGGGCAGGGCTTCCTCCTGCTCTCCGACCTCGGTCCGCGCACCTACCTGCAGGCCTTCGGCGCCGGCGACGAGGATCGCCTGATGCGCGACGCGACGCGCGCGCTGGTCGACTGGCAGGCGGCCTCCCGGGAGGGCGAGCTCCCGCCCTACGACGAGGCGCTGCTGCGCCGCGAGCTCTCGCTCTTCCCGGAGTGGTACGCGGGCCGGCATCTCGGCGAGCGCCTGGCCGGCGCCGAGCGCGACGCGCTGGAGGCGGTGTTCGCCCGCATACTCGCCTCCAACCTCGCCGAGCCGCGCGTCTTCGTGCACCGCGACTTCATGCCGCGAAACCTCATGGTCTCCGACCCCAATCCCGGCGTGCTCGACTTCCAGGACGCCGTCCACGGCCCCATCAGCTACGACGTGGCCTCGCTCTGGCGCGACGCGTTCGTGAGCTGGGAAGAGGAGCGCGTGCTCGACGGCACCATCCGCTACTGGGAGGCGGCCCGGCGCCGGGGCCTGCCGGTGCCCGCCGACTTCGGCGACTTCTGGCGCGACGTCGAGTGGATGGGGCTGCAACGCCACCTGAAGGTGCTGGGGATCTTCGCGCGCATCCACTACCGCGACGGCAAGCCCGGCTACCTCGAGGACACGCCGCGCTTCGTGGGCTACGTGCGGCACGCGTGCGCGCGCTACCGCGACCTCGCGCCCCTGGCGCGCCTGCTCGACCGCCTGGAAGGCGTGGGCGCGCGTGCCGGCTACACCTTCTGAGGCCCGGGAAATGGGGCTCGCGGCGCTCATCCTCGCGGCCGGCCGCGGCGAGCGCATGCGCCCGCTCACCGACACGGTGCCCAAGCCGCTGCTGGCCGTCGGGGGGCGCACGCTCATCGACCGGCAGCTCGAGCGCCTGGCGGCCGCCGGCGTGCGCCGCGTGGCCATCAACCACGCGCACCTGGGCGAGCGCCTCGAGGCGGCGGTGGGAGACGGCTCCCGCTGGGGGCTGGAGGTCGCCTGGTCGCGGGAGGGCACGGCGCTGGAGACCGCCGGCGGCATCGCCAGGGCCCTGCCCCTGCTGGGGGCGGCGCCCTTTCTCGTGGTGAGCGGCGACCTCTACACCGACTACGACTACGGGCGCCTCGCCGGAGTGGCGCAGGACATCGCGCGCCGGCCCGACTCGCGCGCCGCCCACTTCGTGCTCGTGGACAACCCGCCCTACCACCCGGAGGGCGACATGGGCCTCGACGGCGACCGCGTGCGACGCGCGGGCCCGCGGCTCACCTACGCGAACATCGGCGTCTTCCACCCCGCGCTGTTCGCGGACATCGAGCCGGGCGCGCGCCTGCGACTCTTCCCCTGGGCCTACCGGTTCGTGGACGAAGGGCGCGTCACCGGCGAGCGCTTCAGCGGCACGTGGGAGAATCTGGGCACGCCGGCGCAGCTCGCCGAGCTCGATGCGAGGCTCTCGCGATGACCTTCTACGTGCCCGCCCACTTCCGGGTCGACGACCCGGCCGCGCTCGAGCGCTTCGTCGGGGAGAACGCCTTCGGCACCCTCGTCACCACCGGGCCCGCAGGCCTGTCGGTGAGCCACGTGCCCTTCCTGCCCGAGCGCGGCCCGGACGGCGAGCTGCGCCTGCTCGGGCACGTGGCGCGGGCCAACGGCCACTGGCGCGAGCTGGAAGCGGCCACCGAGGCGCTCGCCGTCTTCGCGGGAGAGCACGCCTACGTCTCCCCGACCTGGTACGAGACGGCGCCGAGCGTGCCGACGTGGAACTACGCCGTGGTGCACGCACGCGGCCGCATGCGGCTCCTGCCGCCCGAGGCGCTGGCGCCGCTGCTCGACCGCCTGACGCAGCGCTACGAGGAAGGCCGGCCGCGCCCGTGGCGCCTGCGCGAGCAGCCGCCCGAGTTCGTGGAGCGGCTACTGGGCGCCATCGTCGGCTTCGAGCTGCACGTCACGCAGCTGGAGGGCAAGTTCAAGCTCTCGCAGAATCGCCGGCCCGCGGACGTCGAGGGCGCCGCCCGCGGGGTGGATTCCGAGGGCGGCCGGGCGCTGGCCGCGCTCATGCGCGCCCTCGCGGAACGGCCCCCCGAAAGCCGGTAGAATCGGCGGCCTCGCGGCGCCCCGGCGCCCGCACCGGAATCCCTCCCGATGAAGCTCGAAGATCCCCACCGCAGCAGGCCCTTCCGCCGCCGCCGCACGGCCCTCGCGGGCCGCCTCGGGGAAGGCATCGTCATCCTGCCGACCGCGCCCGAGCGCGCGCGCAACGCCGACTCGCACTACGACTACCGCTGGGACAGCAGCTTCTTCTACCTCACGGGCTTCCGCGAGCCCGAGGCGGTGCTGGTGATCACGCTGGGGCGCAAGCCGCGCGAGATCCTCTTCTGCCGCGAGAAGAACCTCGAGCGCGAGATCTGGGACGGCTTCCGCTTCGGCCCGGACCTCGCCCGGCAGGCCTTCGGCTTCGACGAGGCCCACCCGGTGGCCGACCTGGACGCGAAGATGGTCGAGCTCATCGCCGACCAGCCCGTCATCCACACGCCGGTGGGCGCGGACCCGGCCTGGGACTCGCGCGTGACGGGGTGGCTCAACGCCGTGCGCGCCAAGGTGCGCACCGGGGTGTCGGCGCCCGCGGAGATCCGCGACGTGCGCGCCGTCGTGCACGACATGCGCCTCATCAAGGACGCGCACGAGCTCGGCATCATGCGGCGCGCGGCCGAGATCTCCGGCGCGGCGCACGTGCGAGCCATGGCCGCGGCAACCCCGGGGCGGCGCGAGTACGAGATCGAGGCCGAGCTGTTGCACGAGTTCCTGCGCAACGGCGCGCGCGCGCCCGCCTACGGATCGATCGTGGCGGCCGGCGCCAACGCGTGCGTGCTGCACTACCGGGAGAACACCGCGGAGCTGCGCAAGGGCGACCTGCTCCTGATCGACGCCGGCTGCGAGCTCGAGAGCTACGCGGCGGACATCACCCGCACCTTCCCCGTCGACGGCAAGTTCACCGCGGCGCAGAAGGACGTGTACGAGCTCGTCCTCGCGGCGCAGGAGGCGGCGATCAAGGCCGTGAAGCCCGGCGCGGCGTTCATCGACTACCACGACGCCGCCACCCGCGTGCTGGTGCGCGGCCTCATCGACCTGAAGCTCTGCAAGGGCAGCGTCGACAAGGTGCTGGCCGACGAGTCCTACAAGCGCTTCTACATGCACCGCACCGGCCACTGGCTCGGCCTCGACGTGCACGACGCGGGCGACTACATGCGCAAGGGCAAGTGGCGCAAGCTCCAGCCCGGCATGGTGCTCACCGTCGAGCCCGGCTGCTACATCCGCCCGGGTCCCGGCGTGCCGCGGCACTTCTGGAACATCGGCGTGCGCATCGAGGACGACGTCCTCGTGACCGCCAAGGGCCGCGAGATCCTCACCGCCGGCTGCCCGAAGCGCGTCGCCGACGTCGAGGCCGCGGTCCGCGGCTGAGCGGGCCGTGAAGCCCGTCGACGTCGCCATCGTCGGCGCGGGGCCCGTCGGCGCCGCGTTGGCGGCGCTGCTCGCGCCCGCCGGCCTCGCCGTGCGCGTGGTGGAGGCGAGGGGCGGTCCCGCGGCCGACGCACGCACGCTGGCGCTTTCGCTGGCGAGCCGCGAGCTGCTGGAGGCGGCGGGCGGCTGGCCCGGCGAGGCCGCGACGCCCATCGTCGAGATCCACGTCTCGCAGCGCGGCGGGCCGGGCCGCACCCTCATGCGGTCCGCGGAACTCGGGCTCGCCGCGCTTGGCTACACCGTGTCCTACGAGAAGCTCGAGGCGCGCCTCGCGGCTCGCCTGGGAGAGCTGGGCGTGGCGGTTTCGTGGGGCACGCCCTG
>JAKOWJ010000192.1 GCA_029781595.1 Pseudomonadota bacterium
AAGGGCGGTGCGGGGCGGCGCTTGCGCTCCCTGGACTGCACGTCGCTGACCACCAGGCGGCCTCCGGCGGCGGCCAGCAGGGTCTCGCGCGCCGCTCCGGCGTCGCGCGCCTTGGTCAGATCGAACTGCTCGAACATCTTGCCGCGCAGCAGGGTCAGGCGCGCATTGAACGCCTGCTGCGGATGCGCCAGCGCGGCCTCCACGCTCCAGTACTCGCGCGCCTTGAAGGCCTCGATCTCCTCTTCGCGCTCGACGATCATGCGCAGCGCCGGCGACTGCACGCGGCCGGCGGACAGGCCACGCTGAACCTTGCGCCATAGCACCGGCGAGAGGTTGAAGCCGACGAGGTAATCCAGCGCGCGTCGCGCCTGTTGCGCATCCACGAGGTCGTGCGACAGCTGGCGAGGGTGCGCCACCGCTTCCTGGATTGCGCGCGGCGTGATTTCGCTGAAGACCACGCGGTGCACCGCCTTGCCGGCGAGCAGGCCGCGCTGCTTGAGGATCTCGCTGATGTGCCAGGAGATCGCCTCGCCTTCGCGGTCCAAGTCGGTGGCGAGATAGATGGCCTCGGCCGTCTTGGCGGCGCGGGCGATGGCATCGACGTGCTTCTCGTTGCGGTCGATCACTTCGTAGTTCATGGCGAAGCCGCGTTCCGGATCGACCGCCCCCTCCTTGGGCACGAGGTCGCGCACGTGGCCGTAGGACGCCAGCACCTGGTAGTCCTTGCCGAGATACTTGTTGATGGTCTTCGCCTTGGCGGGCGATTCGACGATGAGAAGGTTCTTGGCCATGGGTCGCCTGCGCTTCCTGCGCGCTGAGGGCGTGCCGGAGGGGCACGCGATCGGAGGAGGGGTGCGCCGACGCCGGCGCCTTTTTCATCGTGCACACAGCCCGTTGCGAGCTGTCAAGCCAAAACCGTCGGGCCGGCGCCGGGACCGGATCGCCTCAAGCGGACGGGACGGCGCGCGCGTAGCGGCCGCCGCGGCCGCCCACCTGGCCCTCCAGCTCGAGCACCAGCAGCATGGAGGCGAGGGCGGCGATGGACAGGCCCGTGCGTTCGGCCAGTTCGTCCAGGCTGGCCGGGTCGTGCCCCAGCGCGGCGAGCAGGCGGGCGTAGTCGGCGTCGCGGGCGGGCATCCCCGGCGACGCGGCCTGGCCGGGGCCAACGGCGCCCGGTGCCGCGAGACGGTCGCGCAGGCGCTGTCCCTGAGCCGCGGCAAGAGGCGCCAGTTCGGCGACGATCTCCTCGGGCTCCTCGACCAGGCGGGCGCCGTCGCGGATGAGGCGGTGGCAGCCGCGGGCGAGCGGGTTGAGGATCGAGCCGGGCAGGGCGAACACCTCGCGCCCCTGGTCGGCGGCGAGACGGGCGGTGATGAGCGAGCCTGATTTCAGGCTCGCTTCCACCACCAGCGTGCCGAGCGACAGGCCCGAAATGAGGCGGTTGCGTCGTGGGAAGTGGTCGGTGCGCGCGGTGGTGCCGGGCGGGAACTCGCTGACCAGGGCGCCGCCCGCGGCGATGCGCGCGGCGAGCGCGCGGTGCTTGCGCGGATAGACCAGGTCCGGTCCGGTGCCCATGACCGCGATGGTCGCGCCGCCGGCGTCCAGCGCCGCCGCATGCGCCGCGCCG
>JAKOWJ010000206.1 GCA_029781595.1 Pseudomonadota bacterium
CGACAAGTGGGCCTCGCGCGTGGCGCGCCTGCTAATCGAGCCCGGCCCGGTTCGCGACCGGCTCACCGCCGGCATCTACCTGCCGCGCACCGAGGAGGAGATCGTCGGCCGCCTCGAGCTCGCGATGCAGGCCGTCATCGAGGCCGAGCCCCTGGAGGCGAAGCTGCGCGCCGCCCAGAAGGAGGGGCGCCTGCCGCAGCGCACGCCCGCCGGGCGCCGCGAGGCCGCGGTGCAGGCCGGGATCCTCACCACGGCCGAGCTCGCCCACCTCGTGCGCACCGACCGGCTCAAGCGGGGCGTGATCATGGTGGACGACTTCCCCAACGACCAGTCCCGCACGAAGCGAGAGGAGGCCCCATGGCCGCGCGCCGCATCCATGTGATCGACGGGGCCCGCACCCCGTTCCTCAAGGCGAAGAAGGGCCTGGGCCCGTTCAGCGGCTCGGATCTCGCCGTGGCCGCCGGCCGGCCGCTCGTCGCGCGCCTGCCCTTCGACGCCACGGCCTTCGACGAGGTGATCGTCGGCGCCGCCATGCCCTCGCCGGACGAGGCCAACATCGGGCGCGTCGTGTCGCTGCGCCGGGGCTGCGGCGAGAAGGTTCCCGCGTGGACGGTGATGCGCAACTGCGCCTCGGGCATGCAGGCCATCGACACCGCCTGCCTCAACATCCAGGCGGGCCGCTCGAGCCTGGTGCTGGCCGGCGGCACGGACGCCATGAGCCACGCGCCGCTGCTCTACGGGCCGGCGATGGTGAACTGGCTCGCGGACTGGTACGCCGCGAAGTCCCTCGGGCAGCGGGCGGCGGCGGCCTCGCGCTTCCGCCTGGCCTACCTCGCGCCGGTCATCGCCATCCTGCGCGGCCTCACGGACCCGGTGGTCAGGCTCTCCATGGGCTCGACGGCCGAGATCGTGGCCAGGCGCTTCGGCATCACGCGCGCCATGATGGACGAGTACGCGGTGGAGTCGCACCGGCGCCTCGCCTTCGCGCAGGACAACGGGCACCTGGGCGAGATCGAGCCCGTCTACGGGCCCGACGGCACCGTGTATTCGACGGACGACGGCCTGCGGCGCGACTCCTCCGTGGAGAGGCTCGCGAAGCTCAAGCCCGCGTTCGACCGCACGTACGGCAACGTCACGCCCGGCAACAGCTCGCAGATCACCGACGGCGCCGCCATGCTCGTCCTCGCGGCGGAGGAGGTGGTCGAGGAGTACGGCCTCTCCTCCCTCGGGCGCGTGGTGGACGCGCACTGGGGCGCGCTGGACCCGGCGGAGATGCGGC
>JAKOWJ010000256.1 GCA_029781595.1 Pseudomonadota bacterium
GGCGGCGTCGCAGAAGCGGGCGAGCTCGGCGGCCATCGAGAGTTGGGGCGACCAGAGGCAGCGTGCTGTCCACCATGCGTGCCACGGCGTTCCGATCCAGGGGCGGTTCGCGACCATCAGGTTCTGGAGATTCGAGACGCCAGCGCTGGCGTAGGCGGCCGCGTCGAGCGGAAGGACGGCGAGATGGGTGGGCGCGAGGCCCTTGAAGAGGATGGCGTCGGAGTAGTACTCGAATACCTGGATGCGCGCGGGGTCGTGGCCGAAGAGGTCGAGGAGGCCGTTGAACGGCTCCCAGTACTCGTCGTGATTCTTGGTGCAGCGTTCGTCGGCGATGCCGTGGGCGTAGCAGCGCTCGCGCGGGGCGAAGAGGAGCGTGACGTTGTCGGCCGGCAGTGTCTTCTCGGGCGGCTTCAGGGTGTCGTGGTAGGCGAGATGGGCGATGCGGGCGCCTGGTCGCACGCGGGCGAGGACCTCGGCGACGGCGTTCGTGGCGATCAGCGCCTGGTCGGAGGGGCTGAGGCCGTCGCAGGATTCGCAGGAGCACCAGCCGCCGCCCCAGATGTCATCGGCCCAGGCGTGGTAGACATCGGCGCCGGAATAACGCGAGAAGAACTCCTCGGCGCCGCGGCGGAGTTCGTCTAGGGCGCCGGGGCAGGTGGGGCAAAGGTTGTAGCGGGGGTCGCGGCGGCCCTTGCGCACCGGGAACCACTCGGGGTGGTCCTCGAAGGCGTCGCGGCGGATGAAGGCGGGGAGATGATGGCCGCCGAACTGGAGCGTCATGCCGTTCGCCGCGGCGGCCTCGGCGATCGCGGCGCCGTCGGCGGCCCAGCGCTCGAACATCCAGCCGGCGTTGTCGGCGAGGTAGTCCTCGCGCGTTGCCGGGAACGGGCGGGCGTCGCGGCGGATGCTCGGGGGCGTGTCGTGGAAGAAGAGGTCGTTGTAGCGGTTGCGCGAGGCCCAGGCGAGCCAGTCCGGCCAGTCGTTGTGGTAGGCGTCGCCGCCGAGGATGAGGGTACGGCGAGAGATAGCTACCCCAGCGTGGACGTACTCGCCTTCGGGCAGGGAACGCTGCTGGTAGCAGAGGCCCCGCTCGCCGGGCTCGACCCAGAGGAAGCCGACCGCTTCGAGGAGCCAGTAGGCGGCGTTGAGGGCGCCGCGCGGGTTCGAGCCGCGGAGGACAACGCGATCGGACCCGACGGAGACGGTGAAGTTATCATTCACCGCGTCGCCGGCTTCGATGACGATACTGCCGCGGGCTGTGCCCCGGTTGAAGCGCGCGACGTGAGCGCGAAGCTCGGACTCGGCGCGGGCGAGCGGC
>JAKOWJ010000158.1 GCA_029781595.1 Pseudomonadota bacterium
AGGCCGTCCTCGCACGCGTCGAAGTGCATCTTGGCGAGGGTGCGCTCGCAGCGGCTGCGGATCTCGGTGGCGTTGGGGCCCAGGCCCTCGGGATTCTGCTCGGTGCCCACGACGCGGATGCCGAGCGTGCGGGCGCAGTCGGCCAGGCGGGCGGCCTCGGCCGTGACCTGCGCGCCGCCGTGGATGGCGGGCAGCAGCCGCTCCTGGAAGTCCACCAGCACCACGGCGCAGCGCCGGCGGTCGATCGTGAGGTTCATGGCGAGGGCCTCCTCAGGCGAGCAGGACGTTCACGATGGCGTTGCCGATGCCCACGAGCGCGGCGCCCGAGATGAGGCCCGCGCAGATCGGCTCGCAGCCCTCCACCCAGAAGTCGTGCCCGCGCGTGCCCGGCACGGGGTTGCGCCGGCCGGCCCACCAGAAGACTAGCGCGCCCACCCACATCGCGAAGGTGGCCTCCGGCGGCAGGATCACGCCCAGGCCGATGGACACGGCCGAGAGCGGGAAGCGCCCGCGCGTGACGATCTTCGCCACCTCGATGGCGATGGCGCAGGCCGCGGCCACCACCACCGAGACGATGGCCGAGGCCGGCAGGCTCGTGATGCCCTTGGTGATGATCTCGGCCACGCCCTTCCACTGCAGCGCCGCCGGCATCGCGAACTGCTCCGAGACGATGGTCGCCGTGTGGCGCACGCCGCCCGCGTCGGGCGGCAGGAACAGCAGGAAGTAGAGCGGCACGCAGGCGAGCGCGCCGGCGAACAGGCCGATCACGTGCCCCACGGCCTGCTGGCGCGGCTTGGCCCCCAGCATGTAGCCGGGCTTGATGTCCGAGAGCAGGTTGGCCGCGTTGGCGGCGATCTCGGCCGTCATGCCGGCCGGGATGAGGTTGTTGGCGGGGTTCGTGCGGTCGATCGCGCCCATCGTGAACTGCGTGATCTTCGAGAGGGACCCCGTGGGCGTCCACGAGGTGAGCGCCATGGAGTTGGTGCAGATCACCGTGAGCACGAAGATGAGCGGCAGCGAGACGAAGGCCATGAACCAGGGCACGCCGAAGAAGGCGTGCGTGACCCACGCGCCCAGCACGCTGAAGACCGGCACGCCCACGGCGGAGATCCACAGCGGGAACTCGATGTCCGCCAGCACGTCCGCGCCGGCCTGGCGCTTGCCGCGCAGCGCCTTGAAGGCGCTCGTGAAGAGCTCGGGGCGCGCCGCCAGGCTCACCAGCGAGCCCACCACCATCATCGTGACGCCCCACCACAGCGACCACTGGTTGACGATCTCGGCCCGCGAGATCGGGACCAGCGCGCCGCCGGGCGCGACCCGGGGCGCGATGTCGCCCGCCTGGATCATGAGCGGGGCGAGGATCACGAAGTTCACGAACGCGCCCAGCAGGCAGCTCGTGGCCACGGCGATGCCCATGAGCCCGCCCACGCCCAGCATGGCCGCGTCGAGCGTGAGGCGAAGGCCCAGCGCGCGGATGTCCGTGCCCAGGATCTTCGGGATCCACAGGCCCCCCTTGGCCGCCGCGGCGTAGTAGTACTGGTCGAGCCGCTCGTGGAAGACCCACGCCTCCTTCAGGCCGGCCCACGCGTCCAGGCGCAGGATCTTCAGCTGGATGAGCTTCATCCAGCCGTCGCTCACCACCATCTGGTACAGGCCCGTGACGAGGGCCGTGGCGCCCAGCAGCTTCGCCTTGAACATGCCCGCGGCCGCGCCGCCCATGTAGAGCGCGTCGAGCACCACGCCGCAGGCGCGCCCCTCCGGAAAGGGCAGCTGCTCCTCGTTGATGAAGCGCCGCTTCATGGGGAAGGCGAGGAGCACGCCGATCATCGAGATCACGACCATCCAGGCGACCATCTGCCACCACTCGGGGATGCGGCCCGTCACCAGCATGTAGGCGCCCAGGCTCGAGGTCAGGGGCGTCACCACGTAGCCGGCCGCCGTGGCGATGGACTGCGTGCAGTTGTTCTCGAGGATGGTGTAGTCGGGCGCGAGCCCGGCGCCGTGCAGGATGCGGAACATCGCGAAGGCGAGGATCACGGAGGTGAGGCCCACGCCCACCGTGATGCCGGTCTTGGCGCTGATGTACAGGCCCGTGGCCGCGAGCGCGCCGCCCAGCAGGAAGCCCGTGAGCCCCGAGCGCAGCGTGAGCTGCGGCATGTCGCCGCGGAAGACGTTGGCGAGCCACCACGCGTCCTTCTGGGCGCGCGTCCAGGTGCGGACCTGCGTTTCGTCGAGCTGCCGGAGTGCCATGTTTCCTCGCGGGGGTCGGATGGGGTCGGGGCCCGGAGCGGTCCCGCCGGCCGCGAGGATACCGCGTCAGCGCAGGCTGAGGCGCCGCTGCGTCTCGGAGACGAACTCCTCCATGTCCGGGTCCAGCGCGCTTCGCGAGGACACGATGCCCACGGGCACGCCGTTCTCGACGACGGGCACGTGGCGGAAGTCGTTGTCGTGCATGATGAGCAGCGCGCGGCCGAAGATCTCGTCCGGCGGCACGCAGATGGGATCGGGCGTCATCACCTCGCCGATGGTGGTCGCCTCCACGTCGCGGCCCTGGGCGACCACGCGGAAGACGATGTCGCGCTCGGTGCAGATGCCCACCAGGCGGCTTTCGTCGACGACCATCACCGCGCCGACGTTCTTCTTCGCCATGAGCTTCGCGGCCTTGGCCACGGTCGTGCCGGGCGGCGCCACCAGGCGCTTGCCCTTCTCCATGATGCTCTTCACGCGCATGCTGTACATGGCGGTCCCTCCACTGCCCGGTCGCTCTTC
>JAKOWJ010000297.1 GCA_029781595.1 Pseudomonadota bacterium
CCCGCGGCGCCCGGGAGGCGCGCGGTGAGCGCCCCGGACGACCGGCGCGAACTCGCACCGCCGCCGGCCCGCGCCGCGGGACCGCGCGGGCGCATCGTCGAGATCGTCCTCGTCTACGCGATCTTCTCGGCGCTGTGGATCCTGGGCTCCGACGCGCTCGTGGGCCTGCTGTTCGAGAAGCCTTCGCACCAGATCCTCGCCAGCACGCTGAAGGGCTGGATCTTCGTCGCCGTCACCTCGGCGCTGCTCTACTTCCTCATGCGCCGGCTGCTCGGCGTGACGCCGGAGGCCGGCGCCCTTCCGGCGGCAGGGCGCAACATGCGCCGCGCGCTGGCCGTTTCCGCCGTGTTCGTCGTGGCGGCCACGGTCGCGACCGCGCTGCACGTGCAGCGCCGGGAGTACGACGGCGCGATCGAGCACCTGAACGCCGTCGCAAGGCTGCGGGCCGATCACCTCGCCTCCTGGGTGCGCCAGCGCCTGCGCGACGCGAGGTTCCTGCACACGAGCCTGTACCTGGGGGGGCTGTACCGGCAGTGGCGCGACCATGGCGACGCCGCGGCCCGCGACATCCTGCGCACGCGCCTCGACGGATTCCGCGACGCGCTGGGCTTCCGCACGATCTTCGTCCTCGAGCCCGACGGCACCGTCGCGCTCGCCGCCGGCGCGCCGCCCGCGGCGACGCCGTCGCTGCAGGCGCACGCCCTGCGCGCCTCCGGCGAGTCCCGCCCGCTGCTGCTCGCCCTGCAGCCCGCGGGACCCGACGTGCGGGCCTCGGTGGACCTGGTGACGACCCTTCCGGAGGTCGATGGCCGCCCCGGCCCCGCCCTGGTGCTGGAAGCCGACCCCGAGACGAACGTCTTCCCGCTCCTGCGGCGCTGGCCCTTCGAGTTGCCGAGCGGCGAGCTCGCGCTGGTGCGCCTCGAAGGCCAGGAGACGCGCGTCTTGAATCCGCTTCGAGGCGGGCAGGCCGCCGCCGCCGCCCTGCGCGGCATCGGCCTGCGGACGCCGGCGGTCGGGCGGCCCGGATACTTCGAGTCCGTGGACGGCCGCGGCGTCGCCATGGCCGGCGTGGCCGCGCCCGTGGCGGGCACGGACTGGCTCCTCGTGGCCAAGGCCGACCAGGCCGAACTCGCCGCCGACGGCCGGTCGCAGGCCACCTGGATCCTGATGACGGGGCTCTTCGCCGTCTTCGCCATGCTCGCGGGCCAGCGCCTGTGGCGCCTGCGGCGCGAGGCCGAGTCCGACCGGCGCCTCGCGCAGGAGCAGGCGGTCAAGCTGCGCTCGCTCCAGCTCCTGGAGGCCATCGCCGAGGAATCCTCCGACGCGATCTACGCCAAGGACCTCGAGGGGCGCTACATCCTCTTCAATTCGGCGGCGGCCCGGATCATGGGCCGGGCCCGCGAGGAGGTCCTCGGCCTGCGCGACGCCGAGATCTTCCCGCACGTGTCGGCGCAGTTCTCCGCGAGCGACCGCAGGGTGATGGACTCGGCGATCCCCGAGACGCTGGAAGAGTCGGTGGAGACCACCGATGGCCCGCTCGACTATTCCACCACGAAGGGCGTGCTGCGCGACCCGGCGGGCGGGGTGGCCGGCGTCTTCGGGATCTCCCGGAACGTGACGGCGCGCCGCCGCGAGGAGGCCGCGCTGCACGAGGCGCGCTCGCGCCTCGCCTCGGTGATCGAGACCATGGCCGAGGGGCTCACGGTGATCGGCGCCGACGGGCGCTACCAGCTGTGCAACGCCGCGGCCGAGCGCCTGCTGGGCGTGGGCCGCGACCGGCTGCTGGGGCAGCGCTACGACGAGGTGCCCTGGCGCAAGCTGGATCCGACCGGGGCGCCGGAGCCGGCGCAGTCCCATCCGCACGCGCTCCTCGCCGCCGGGGCCGCACGCATCGAGAACCGGGAGCTGCGCCTGGTGCGCGAGGACGGCAGCGAGTGCACGCTGGTGCTGAGCGCCGCCCCGCTCCGGGACGCCGCAGGGCGATTCGCCGGGTCGGTGGCCACCTTCAGCGACCTGTCGGAACACCGCCGCATCGAGGGCGAGCTGCTGCTCGAGCGCAGCCGCCTCGCGTCGGTGCTGGAGACCATGTCCGAGGGCATGATCGTGCTGGACAGCGAGGGGCGCGTGGTGATGGGCAACGCCCGCGGCGAGGAGATCGCGGGCATGAGCCGCGACGCCGTGATCGGCCGCCGGTACGACGCCCTGCCGTGGACGCGCTTCCGCCACGGCACGGACGAGGTGATGACCGAGTCGCCCTTCGAGGCGCTGCGCGCGGGCGGAATCGACCGCCTGGAGGGCGTGGAGTTCGACATCGGGCGACCGGACGGCACGCGCCGCGCCCTTCGCGTCAACGCCGGCGCCATGCGCGGCGCGGACGGGCGCTTCGCCGGTGTCGTCTTCACCTTCCAGGACGTCACGGCGCGCCTGGCGGCCGAGGAGTCGCTGCGCGAGAGCGAGCGGCGCGTGCGCGAGAGCGAGGCGCGCTTCCGCGCCATCTTCGACCACGCCCCCATGGGCACCTTCCTCATCGATCCGGCGCTGGCGCGCGTCGTCGAGTGCAACGAGACCGGCGCCCGCGAACTGGGCTACTCGCGCGACGAGTTGCGCGGCGCGGGCCTGGACACGTTCGCGCCCGCCGCCGAGCTGCCGGCCATCCTGCAGCGGATGCGCGCGCTGCGGCCGGGGGAGCAGCGCACTTTCCCGGTCCGGGGCCGGCGCAAGACGGGCGAGACGATGGAGGTCCTGGTGAGCGAGGCGGCCGTGCGGCTGGACGGGCGGGACCTCGTCCTGTCCTCGGTCGCGGACGTCACCGACCTTCGGCGCGCCGAGGCCTCGCTCAAGGACAGCCGCGAGCGCCTGG
>JAKOWJ010000312.1 GCA_029781595.1 Pseudomonadota bacterium
CGCGGTTCACCGCCTCGAAGATTCGCTCGGCCTCCGCGTCGGTGAGGACGCGTCCGGCAGCCTGCGAAATCCGCGCGATGCATTTCTCGTAGGCGCCAGCCATCACAGCTCTCCCAGGAAGCACGCCACGGCCGTGCGGAACACGCCAGCGTCGGCTTGCGCCGTCCGGGTCTCCAGCGTGGCAGCGTCGAGCTCGGCGCCCAGGTCACGCACCTGGCCGTCATCACCCACGAGTCGCACCTCGCCCTGCGCGAGGCGGCCACGCGCCTCCGCGATGACAGGATCGACGCCCTCGGCGCTGCGCGCGATCTCGGGCCCCTCCGGCACGCGAATGTCGCCCTGCAGCGCAGCCTCGCCACCACCCTCGACGAGCGCTGCCCTCGCTTCGTCGGCAAGGGCGCCGCGGACTTCCTCGGCCGCGGCCACACGGGCAGGGTCGGCCGCGAAGCGGGCCTCCTGCAGGACCTGGCCCACCTGCGCGGGCCTGCCATTCAGCAGGTCGTCCACGGCCTCGCGCATGGCGAGCGCGTGGGCGGTCCTGTCGGCGTCCGAGAGCGGCCTTCCCGGAGCGGTTGTGTCCTCGAGGTGGCGCACCTGGTTGGCCGCGAGAATCGCTGCACGATCGGTCTCCGTGAGCCGGGCGCGGATGCCCTCGGCCATCTCGCGGTAGGCTGCCTCGCCAGGGGCGGCGCCGAGGTGGGCGAGCGTGCCGAAGCCGATCCCCATGAGCGAGTCGACGATGAGGGCTTCGGAATCCCACGGGTCGAACTGCGCGGCCGCGGGCGAGTCTCCGAGGATCGCGCGACTCGCCGCGCGTGTGATCACCCCTTGCGCGACGTTCGCGCCCGCGCCGGCGACGAGCGCGCGCACCGCGAGCGAGTTGCCGAAGATTGGCAGGTACATCCCCAGCCCGAGGCCGGTGCCCTGCGCGATGCCCACGCCGACAGCCTTGTGCGCGTCCACTCCCTGGCGCACCAGATCCTCGGCGGTGCCCAGCTCCGCTGACCCTACGGCGAGCGACGGGCTCACGGCCGCCTGCGCGAGCATCGGCAGAACCCCGCCCACGACGCGCCCGGCGGTTCCCACCTCGCCGGGCCCGGGTGTCCAGTAGTCCACCGCCCTGTTGAACGTCTCGTCGTGCTCGCGGAAGTACGCGTCCTGGGCCTGCGTGCCTCCGCTCAGCCTGTCCTCGACGATCGGGCCTACCGCGCCCAGCAGGTCGATCGAGCGCGCCGTCGCCGCCAGGCCCCGCATGGTGAGCGAGGCCGCGCCCGAGGCGAACCCGCCCCAGATGCCAGGATCCGGCGCGAGAGACGGATTGCGCGCCGCGCGCAGCATTGTCGCGGCGCCCTCCTCAGGTAGCAGGTCGAAGCTCACCAGCGTCTCCCGGGGATCCCCTCCACCGCGCCGCGCGGCGTCACGGCGAAGCCGGCCGCCTTCGGAATCTGCGCCTGCACCGGCGACTGCGGCACGAAGGGCTTGGCGGGCGACGGTGCGTTCATGTTCACCACCAGCGGGTGGCCGTCCTTCGTGACGATATAGCCCGTTCCACGCCGGAAGAGGTAGCGGCCGTCGCCCACGTTCTCCAGGGGCAGCGACTCGAGCTCGCCGGCCGTCGTGGCGACGGGCTGCGCGCTCTTCGCGAGCGCCTCGGTGCGCACCCGCAGCGAGTCCCTGAACTCGTTGTAGGGCATGCCGTACGGCAGAACGATCTCCGCGCCGTTGTGGCGCTCGATCCCGCCGGTTGCCAGGTCGATCGACGAGCGCCACCGCTTCGCGTCGTACACCCCGGAGAAGTCGCCGTCCTCGGCGCTGAGCGCTGCGTAGATCGAGCGCGCCGTCTGCTGGAAGAGGTCGTTGGCGCCCTCCCGGCCTTTGAAAGCTTCGCCCGTGCGCGCATTCCAGTCCGTGAGCAGCAGCTTCTCCTCTGGCATCTTGATGAGTGAGGCGCCCCCCTGGTGATCGGATCCGTCCTCGCGCTTCACCGGGTGCAGGATCGCGTTGCCGCGCAGGATGAGGTCCGATACGTCGGTCGCCGCTCGCGCCGTCGTCGCCGTGGTGCGAAGGCCTCGCCCCTGGTACACGCCCGCCACCGCGAGCACGGGCGCGTCCGGTGCCACCTGTCGCATGGCCACGCGCATCAGGTCCGCGTCGCCACCGAGCCCCGTGTAGATCGCGCCCAGGTAGTTCTTCGCGAGCTCGACCGGCGCGCCGCGCAGCGCCGTGGCGAGCGCTGCCGCCTCGGGCTTCGTGAAGAGCGCCGGCGCCGTGCCGTAGTCCCGCGCGATGTCGCCCACGACCTGGGCCCTCCGGCCGAGCTCCGCGCCCATGGCCGCCGGATCCGCCAGGCTCGGAAGCGGGGTCACGCCGAACGCGCCCACGGCCCCGGCGTAGCCGACCGGATCGGCGCGCCGCGAGGCACGCACCCTTCCTGCGGCCTCCTCCAGCAGCTTGAAGTCGGCGGCTCGCTGCGCGTACCCGTCGCCAGGTTGCGGCCTCGCCGCCGAGAGCACCGCCTCGATGTCGCGGTCGGCAAGTGTCTTCACCTGCTGGATGTTCACGCCGAGAGCCTGCGTCTCGCGAAGGCGCCGAATCACGGCCGGGCCCTGCATCTGGCCGTACGCCCCCAGGATCTCCGCCTCGCTCGGCGGGTTCGGCGCCGCGCCGGTCGTGAGGTAGGCCGCCTCGGTGTCCTGCACCCTCCCCTTGAGCACCTCGCGTGCCGCGCCCTGCGCCTCGCGGGCCCTCGCCCGCGCGATCTGCATCACGTGCAGCTTCTGGTCCGGCGGAAGGGCATCGACCAGCGCCGAGTACGTCGGGATCGACGCGTCACGCGAGGCGAGCACCGTGCCAGGAGCGCGCGGGGGCGCGCGATCGTTGAGCGCGGCATCGAGCCCCGCGGAGAGCTGCGCATCGGAGATCCTCGCGCCAGCCTGCGCCCCATTCTCCACCGTCACGATGGCGCGCGCGAGCTTGCTGAGCGTGCCCGCATCGTGCAGGTCCAACTGCTGGTCCGGCTGCACGCCCATGGCCTTCGCGACGAAGCGCACGTATCCCGCGCTGTCGTTCTCGGTCGACGGCGCCCACCTCGACACGATCCCCGCGACCGTCCGCAGTCCGTGCCGGTCCTGGTAAGCCAGCAGCGTCTTGCCCATCGCGCGAATCCCAGCCTCGGGAGTCTCGAAGCTCGCGTAGCGCGTGTCGCTGCCCGGAATCTCGCCGTCCCAGCGCTCCTCCGAGCGCTGCAGCAGTCCCGGGTTGTTGTTGCGGATGCCTCGCGGCAGCTTCTCGCCAGGCACCGCGGGCGCCACCACGCCCGGCCCCCCCACCGTCAGCAGCTGGTCGGCGAGCGCCGGCGCGGCCGCCGTGAAGAGCTGGTGCTCGAGGCCCAGCGCCGTCGTCGGGTCCATCTTCTCGCGATTGCCCAGGAACGACGTGAACGCGCCCACGGCATCGTGCTGCACCCAGGCGCGATACCGCGCCCGCCACGCGCGATCGAGCAGCCCCTGCTCAACGGCGGTGGGGTCCTCGCCCTTGATCCGGCCGATGGTCTCGGCCTGGAACTTGAGCGTGCCGACCGTCTGCCCCCAAAGGCGCTCGTCGAGATAGTTCAACGACATCGCCTGCGTGGCCGCCGTGGCGACCCCCTCGGCGCTGGAAAGGGCCCAGCGGTCACTCTCGACGCGCGCGTGCCGGTTCATCGCGGCGACGGCGCCCTCGACCGCCCTGGCGATGATTGGGTCCGCCACGCGCTTCACGACCTCGTTGGGCGCTCCCTGCAGCACGCTGCCGCGCACGCTCTCGGCCTGCGAAACGGCATCCGCCAGCCCGTCGACCGCCTCCCTGCCCTTTCGCGCGAGAAATCCGCTCTCCGGATCGAACTGCAGCGCGTTCAGCTGCCTGG
>JAKOWJ010000333.1 GCA_029781595.1 Pseudomonadota bacterium
ACGCAGGCGTTCGACCGGCAGGAGGCCGCCTACCGGGCCGCGGTGCTGCCCCCCGGCGTGCCGCGGGTGGCGATCGAGGCCGGCGTGACCGACGGCTGGCGCAAGTACGTGGGCGCCGCCGACGACCCGCGCGCCGCGGTCATCGGCGTGGACAGCTTCGGCGAGTCCGCCCCCGCCGGCGTGCTGTTCGAGCACTTCGGCATCACCGCCCAGGCCCTCGCCGAGGCACTCAGGCGCGTCGCGGCGGCGTGACGCGCAGCGAAGTCGGGCGGCGACCGAAGGGCCGCCCCGAGGTCGCCGCGCCCCCTCGGGGGGAGGCGGCCGCAGGCCGCTTCGGGGGGATCACCGCGCCCGACGGGCCGCCCCAAGGGCGCGGCCCCCTGGGGGGAGGCGCGCGCAGCGCGCTTCGGGGGGATCACCGCGCCCGACGGGCCGCCCCAAGGGCGCGGCCCCCTGGGGGGAGGCGCGCGCAGCGCGCTTCGGGGGGATCCCACACCCACTCCCCCATCCGGGTAGTGGGGTCTTACCCGCCACGGTTATAGACTGGCTCGCGCCGGCCCGCGCCTAATGCGCGATACATTGGAGGGGCCGTCGGCCGCGCCACGCGGGCGCTCGCAGGCGGCCTTCCGGCCGCGGGCGACGACGTCCGAGGCCGCCCCGACCCCGAATCAGGAGATTCGACCGTGACCACCGTGAACCACGACAAGGAACTGGATGCCCGCGGGCTGTCCTGCCCGCTGCCGATCCTGAAGACCAAGAAGGCGCTGAACGACCTGGCTTCCGGCCAGGTGCTCAAGGTCGTCGCGACCGATCCGGGCTCGATCAAGGACATGCAGGCGTTCGCGAACCAGACCGGCAATCCGCTGGTGTCGCAGGCCGAGCAGGGCAAGGAATACGTGTTCTACCTGCGCAAGAAGTAACGCGCGCCCTCCCGCTCCCCGCCCGCCCCAGGAAGGACTCCCATGGCAGACGACAGCCCGAAGAAGATGGCCATCATCGCGAGCAAGGGCACGCTCGACATGGCCTACCCGCCGTTCATCCTCGCGACGACCGCCGCCGCG
>JAKOWJ010000338.1 GCA_029781595.1 Pseudomonadota bacterium
CGTGCTTGATTCGCGTCAAGCGGCCGCCGAAAAAATATTCAGGCATTCCTTGCGCGGGCGGCTTCCCCGCCGCGCGCGGCGCTTGCTATCTTGAAATGGCGCACGGTCCGGGCGGCGCCCTGCCGGCACCGGCGCGAACGGGACACGGGAACATGACCATAAAAAAGATCCTCATCGTCGACGACTCGCCCACGGATCTCGCCTTCCTCTCCGGGGTGCTGCAGAAGAACGGCTACGAGGTCCAGCAGGCCGACTCCGGCGAGGCCGCCCTCGAGCGGCTCGGCCGCGACCGGCCGGACCTCATCCTGATGGACGTGGTGATGCCCGGGCGCAACGGCTTCGAGATCACGCGCGCCATCACGCGGGGCGAGGCCACGCGCGACATCCCGGTGGTCATCTGCACCTCCAAGGTGCAGGAGACCGACCGCATCTGGGGGATGCGCCAGGGCGCGAAGCACTACCTCACCAAGCCCGTCTCCGAGAGGGACCTCGTCGCCTGCCTGCGCCAGTTCGGCTAGGCGCGGCCGCCGGCGCGCGAGTGCCCGGCCGCCCCGGCACGAGGGGCGTGCGGGTTCGCCGGCGGCCCGCGGCATCCCGGGAGGACCTCCCGGGCCCGACCAACGAACGATCGGGAGGAAGCCATGGGACTCTTGGACTGGTTCAAGGCGCTGTCGCGGGGCGAGGACGCGGGCTCGTCGGACAAGCCCCAGGCGGGCGCCATCAAGGAAGAAGGCCAGATAGAGGGGCTGGACTTCGTGGCGGCCATCGAGGCGCACCGCAAGTGGAAGGAGCGCCTGGCCGACTACGTGCAGGGCACCTCGGGCGAGAAGCTCGACCCGCACGTGATCTGCCGGGACGACCAGTGCGCCCTGGGCAAGTGGATCTACGCGGCGGGCTCGTCGCACTCCTCGCACCTTTCGCTCTTCCACCTGCTCAAGGCGCGGCACGCGCAGTTCCACGTCGCCGCCTCGCAGGTGGTCGAGCAGGTGCAGGAGGGCCGGCGCGAGCGGGCCGATTCCCTGCTCGCGGAGGGCGACTTCCCGCGCTGCTCGCGGGAGGTCCAGACGCTCCTGTCGCGCCTGTACCTGGAGCTGAAGGGCTAGGGCGGCCGGCGGCCCCGCCGCCGCCTCAGTCGACGAGCGCGTTCTTCACGCAGTAGTGCGTGAGCTCGGCGTTGGTGCGCATGCGCATCTTCTCCAGCACGCGCGCGCGGTACACGCTCACCGTCTTGGGCGACAGGGCCATGGCCTCGGCGATCTCCGACAGGCGCTTTCCGGAGGCGATGAGCTTCATGGTCTGGAACTCGCGGTCCGAGAGCAGCTCGTGCAGGGGGCGCTCGGTGTCGTCGGCCACGCGCTCGGCCAGGGCCACGGCGAGCTCGGGCGTGACGAAGCGCCGCCCGTCGGCCGCGGCGCGGATGGCCTCGATGAGCGTGTCGGGCGGGGCGCTCTTGGAGACGTAGGCCGAGGCGCCGGCCTTCAGGGCGCGCACGCCGTACTCGCCCTCGCCGTGCATGCTGAACATGAGGACCGCGAGGCGCGGCCACTCCTTCTTCACGATCTTGAGGATCTCCAGGCCGTTGCGCCCCGGCATGTCGTGGTCGAGCACGAGCACGTCCACCTCGCCCTCGCGCAGCACCTTCATGACCCCGGTGTAGTCGCCGGCCTCGCCCGCGACCTCGAGCCCGGCCTCGCGCAGCATCTGTGCCAGGCCCCGGCGCACCATCGGGTGGTCGTCGGCGATGAGCACGCGCGTCACGCGCCGGCCCCCGTGCGCGGCCTGCCGCGCGGCAGCGTCACCATGATGGTGGTGCCGCGCCCGCCGCCGCCGTCGATCTCGAGCCAGCCGCCCAGGGCGCGCACGCGCTCGTACATGCCGAAGACGCCGAAGGAGCCCGTCTTGTCGAGGTTGGCCGGGTCCACGCCCTGGCCGTCGTCGCGCACCTCCAGGCTCACCTGGGACGCGGTGAAGAAGAGGTTCAGCTCCACGCTGCGGGCGCCGGCGTGCTTGGCCACGTTGGTGAGGGCCTCCTGGCCGATGCGGAACAGGGCCGTGGCGCTCTCCGGCTCGAGCGGCGCGTCCTCGTCGTTGGCCACGACGCGGCAGGCGATGCCGTGGCGGGCCTGGAAGTCGCGCGCCTGCCAGGCGAGGGCGTGGTAGATGCCCTGGTCCAGGGCCGCCGGCCGCAGGGCGCGGGCGATGGACTGGGAGGTGGCCATGGCGCGCGCCACCAGCTCCTCCAGGCTCCTCAGGCGCTCGCCCGCGACGGCGTCGCCCGTCACGCGCCGGGCGAGCGAGGCGAGGTCCGCCTTCATGGCCGTGAGGCTGCCGCCGATCTCGTCGTGGATCTCGCGGGCGACGGCGGCGCGCTCGGTCTCCTTGGCCCGCTCCAGGTGCACCGAGAGCTTGCGCAGCTGGCCCTCCGACTCCCGCAGGCTCGCCTCGGCCTCCTTGAGGGCCGTCACATCCACGATGAGGCCGTCCCAGACGAAGCCGCGCTCCTGGGTGCGCGGGCTGGCCGTCGCCTGCACCCAGCGCATCTGGCCGGCGTCGGTCTGCACGCGGATCTCGTCGCGCCAGGTGCCGCTGGTGCGCGCGGCGCCGGCCAGCCCCGAGGCGAGGCGCTCGCGGTCCTCCGGCGGCAGGCGGCCCAGGAAGGCCGCCGGGTCGCTCATGGCCTCGGCCGGCGGCAGCCCGAAGAGGCGCAGCGACCCGTTGCTCATGTACGGGAAGGACAGGATGGCGCCCTCGCGCGTGGTCTGCAGGCGGAAGAGCACCCCGGGGAGGTTCGCGGCCGCCGCCGTGAGGGCGGCCTCGGCCTCGCGGCGCTCGCGCCGCTGGGCCGCGGCGAGCAGGCCCCGGCGCAGGGCGGGCACCAGGCGCGTGGGGTGGTCCTTCGGGACGTAGTCCTCGGCCCCGGCGCGCATGGCCTCCACGGCGCGCTCCTCGCCGATCGCGCCCGAGACGAGGATGAAGGGGATATCGCGGCCGGAGGCCCGCAGGGTCTCGATGGCCCCCAGCGCGCTGAACCGGGGCAGGTTGTAGTCGGAGATGACCGCGTCCCAGTCCTCGTCGGCCAGGGCGGCGTACATGGCCTCGGCGGTCTCGACCCGGCGGGCCACGGGGTCCAGCCCCTGGCGGCGCAGGTGGATCAGCAGCAGGTCGAAGGCGGTCGGGTTGTCCTCGACCACCAGCACCCGCAGGGGGCGACGGGCGGGGTCGTCGGTCGGGGGGCGGGTGGCATCCATGGTCCAGGGCGGCCTGTGGCTGCGGGAGGGGCCGGCCGGGGCCCCGAACGCCGGGAAAGACGGGGCTTGCGCCCTTTGTTTTCCCGATGGACGGCCGATAAGTCCTCCGACAATTCCGGCAAACCCCCGGCAGGAACCCTCATGGCCGACTCCGCACCGAAGTCTAGCATTCCCGTCACCCTCCTCACGACCACGTTCGCGGTGAGCGTTGCCGCCATCGGCACGGTCGTCGCCCTGCACGCCACCGGAAGGGCCACGGCGTGGGCCGAAGGCAGCGTCATCTTCGTGGCGCTCGCCCTGGAGGCCTGGGTGTCGGGTTCCACCATCCGGCGCCTGCTGCACCGCCTCGACGCCAAGCAGGAGCGCGAGAACGACGACTCGGGCGCCGTGGCCGACTTCGTGAAGGAGCTCGAGGAGCAGTTCCGCGCCTCGCACGCCGACGCCACGCAGCTGCAGGGCATTCTCTCGGACGCCATCGGCAAGCTCGTGGCCGCCTTCAACGAGCTCACCGTCCTCACCGAGCGCCAGCGCGAGCTGGCCACGGGCGTGGCCACCGGCGGCGGCCAGGGCGGCGCGGCCGACTTCACGGAGTTCGCCCGCACCACCTCCAGCATGCTCTCCAACCTCGTGGAGGGGGCGGAGTCCTCCAGCGCCGTGGCCAAGGGCCTGGTGCTGCGCACCGACGAGATCATGGGGCAGGTGACGGGCACGCTCGCCCTGCTCAAGCACATCGAGGCCATCGCGCGGCAGACGAACCTGCTCGCCCTGAACGCCGCCATCGAGGCCGCGCGCGCCGGCGAGTCCGGCCGCGGCTTCGCGGTGGTGGCCGACGAGGTGCGGGCCCTGTCCGACCGCACCAACCAGTTCAGCCAGCAGATCCGCTCCGGCATCGAGAACATCAGCTCCACGGTGGGCACGGCCAAGGAGGAGATCGAGCGCGTGGCCCAGCAGGACATGGAGGGCGCGCGCGACTCCAAGCGCACCGCCGACCGCACGCTCGAGGAGCTCAAGTCGCTCAATCAGCGCATGGGCGAGGGCGTGGACCGCATGCGCGAGGTGGCCATCGACGTCGAGCGCCACGTGAACAGCGCGGTGACGGCCATGCAGTTCCAGGACATGGCCTCGCAGATCGCCGAGCACTCCAAGAAGCGCATGGAGCTGCTCTCGCGCCTGACCAGCGAGCTCGAGCGCTACGCCAAGGAGTACCTCGCCAGCCCGCGCGTGGCGGGGGCGGCGCTGCGCGAGCGGCTGATCATGTTCCGCGAGTCCATCGCCCGGCCGCCCGTGCGCGCCCGCGAGGTGGCCGGCGGCTCGGTCGAACTCTTCTAGGCATTCCCAGGCATCCGGAGACCCGGCACATGGCCAAGACGATTCTCGCGGTGGACGACTCCTCCTCGCTGCGGCAGATGGTGGCGTTCACCCTCAAGGGACAGGGGTTCAACGTGATCGAGGCGGCGGACGGGGAGGAGGCGCTCGCGAAGGCGCGCACCACGCCGGTGAACCTGGTGCTCACGGACCAGAACATGCCGAGGATGGACGGCATCACGCTGGTGAAGTCGCTGCGCGCGCTGCCGGCGTACGCGCGCACGCCCATCCTGCTGCTCACCACCGAGGCCGGCGAGGACATGAAGTCCAAGGGCCGCGCGGCCGGCGCCACCGGCTGGCTCGTCAAGCCCTTCGATCCGGCCAAGCTGCTGGACGTGGTGCGCAAGGTGCTGCCCGCCTGACGGGGGCCCGGACAGGCACGCCATGACCACACGCCCCCGGCCCAGCGCAGCCGGAAAGGCCGCCGCCCCGATCGACCTCTCGGGTTTCGCACGCGTCTTCTTCGACGAGGCCGCCGAGCATCTCGCGACG
>JAKOWJ010000352.1 GCA_029781595.1 Pseudomonadota bacterium
GACCCCCCTGAAGGGTCGTCCGAGACCAGGACGTTGATAGGCCGGGTGTGCAAGGGCGGTAACGCCTTGAGCTAACCGGTACTAATTGCCCGTGCGGCTTGACTCTATAACTCTGCATCGAACGCCTGTGCGCCACCCGCGCGCGAGGCAACGCATCACCCAACCACCTTCCCCATCCCCGAACCAGCGCGTGGATGCCCCATAGAGGCACCCACGACACCGAATTCCTGGCGACCATAGCGCGTTGGCCCCACCCCTTCCCATCCCGAACAGGACCGTGAAACGACGTCGCGCCGATGATATTGCGGACTACCCGTGAGAAAGTAGGTCAACGCCAGGGCCGTACCCCCAGAAAGCCCGATCCCAAAAAGGATCGGGCATTTTGCTTTTGCGGCCTTCAGGGTTATCCACAATCGGCTGCCGCATGAGGGTCGCGGCTGTCCGCCGATCTAGACTGTCCGATGGCCATGAAGACGACGGCCGGCGACCACGGCGGGGCCGCGAAAGGCCGCGGCGCCGGCATCAACCCCGAAGGGCGGTTCGAAACCGCCAGCCGCGAGCACGTGGAGGACGGCTGGCCCGGGGAGCGCGACGAGGAAGTCGCGCGTCCGCGGACGACCGTCACGCTCGAGGCGGCCAAGTCGATCCTCACCCGCAACGACTCTCCCGATCTCGGATTCTCGCAGTCCGTGAACCCCTACCGCGGGTGCGAGCACGGCTGCATCTACTGCTACGCGCGACCGTCGCACGCCTACCTCGGCCTGTCGCCGGGCATCGACTTCGAGACGAGGCTGTTCGCAAAGCCGGAGGCGGCCAGCCTGCTGCGCGAAGCGCTTTCCCGTCCCGGCTACCGCTGCGAGCCCCTCAACATCGGCTCGAACACGGACGGCTACCAGCCGCTCGAACGAGTCCACCGGATCACCCGATCGGTCCTGGAGGTGCTCCGGGAGGCGAGGCATCCCGTGGCCATCATCACCAAGTCCGCCCTCGTCGAGCGCGACCTGGACCTGCTCGCGCCGATGGCGCGGGAAGGTCTCGTCAACGTCGTGCTCTCCGTCACCACGCGGGACGCTCGCCTGGCCGCGCGGATGGAGCCGAGGGCCAGCGCACCCGCACGCCGCATCGAGGCCATCCGCCGGCTCGCGCAGGCGGGCGTGCCGACAGGGATCAACGTCTCGCCGATCATCCCATTCCTCACGGACCACGAGATCGAGTCGCTGCTCGAGGCGGGGGCGGCCGCCGGGGCCGGATGGGCGGGGTGGACGCTCCTGCGATTGCCCTGGGAAGTGAAGGACCTTTTCAAGGACTGGCTCGAGCGCCACGCGCCGCTCAAGGCGTCGCACGTGATGTCGCGGCTGGCCGAGATGCGCGCCGGGCGCGAGAACGATCCGCGGTTCGGCACGCGCATGACGGGCGAGGGCCTGTTCACCGATCTCATCCGGCGCCGATTCGCGGCGGCCTGCGGACGCCTCGGGCTCGCGACGAGGCCGCCCGTCCTGTCCACGGGCGCGTTCCGGCCCCCGGCGCCCGGCGGCCAGCTCGGCCTCTTCTAGTCCCCGCCTTCCACGATGGCGCTCGCGAGCCGCGCGAGCGTGAGAGGAGCGGAGCCTTCCGCCTTGTTGTTCGCGATGACCCACGCTTCGTCGCCCCGCGCGCTGCTCTCCCGGCACATCGCGGCGATGGCGTGGCGCGTGGCGGGGTCCTCGTCGACGAGCCGGTCGAATGGGGCGTACCGCGACCGTGCCTCCTCGTAGGCGAAACTCGCGTGCAGGTTCCAGCGGATCACCATCGGCCCCGCGCCCAGCGAGGTCGCGGCCGCGGCCTGCACCGTGATCGGGGGCAGGCGCGCGTGCACGCTGAGGCACAGGCGCGCACCGGCGCAGGCGAGCGCGCGCATCGTCTCCGGCGCAAGCAACTCCCGGTCGCGCAGTTCCACCGCGTACAGCGGCCCGCCGGGCAGGCCCTCGAGGAAGCGCGCGAGGCGCGCGGCGAACGCCGCGGGATCCCGGGTGGCTGCGCGGCCCTGCGGCGGAAACTGGAACACGAGCGGGCCCGCCGTCGCGCCCAGTCCTTCGAGGCACGGCCCCACGAAGAGATCGCAGGCGGCCGCGGGGTCGAGGAAGTGCGGGCTCGGCTCGCGCGTCTCGAAGGTGAAGGCTGCCGTGAGCGACTGGGGCGCCTTCACCAGGAAGCGGAAGCCGGGCGGCACTTGCTCCGAAAGGCGCCGGTATTCCGGCGCGGGCAGGGGTGCATAGAAGCTGCGGTCCAGGCCCACCGTGCGCAGCAGCGGGTGGCGCGAGTAGGCCGCGAGCCCGTCGCGGGACAGGACCTTCTCGGGAAGCGCGCGGTCGTACACGAGACCGGTCCAGCCCGCGAAGGCCCACGACGAGGTGCCGAGGCGAACGCCTTCCGGCAGACGGCTGGCGAGGCGCACGAGTGCCTCGTCGAGCGCGGCGGGGCAGGATCCGCCCGGCGCCGGTTCAGCGTCCGGGGCCTGGCCGAACAGGTCGAGCTGTGGGTTCAACGGCGGGCGCCAACGATGCTATTCTCTTGCCCCGTTTGCCACCGGGGAACACAATTTTCCGGGTCGGCGACCGAAGCGCCCCAAAGCACCCAATTTGAGGAGCCACCGATGTCCGCAGCATCCCTCTCCCTGGACGACAAGTATACGCGCGAGTCCGGCCGCGTCTTCCTCAACGGCACGCAGGCGCTCGTGCGCCTGGCCATGATCCAGCGCGAAAGGGACCTCGCCGCGGGGCTCAATACCGCCGGCTTCATCTCCGGCTACCGGGGCTCGCCCCTCGGCGGCTTCGACCAGGCGCTGTGGAAGGCGAAGAAGCACCTCGAGTCGCACCACGTCTTCTTCACGCCAGGCGTCAACGAGGAGCTCGCGGCGACGGCCGTGTGGGGTTCGCAGCAGGTGGGCCTGTTCCCGGGCGCGAAGTACGACGGCGTCTTCGCCATGTGGTACGGCAAGGGCCCCGGGGTCGACCGCTGCGGAGACGTGTTCAAGCACGCCAACGCCGCCGGCACCTCGCGGCACGGCGGCGTGCTCCTCGTCGCGGGCGACGACCACGCGTGCAAGTCCTCGACGCTGCCGCACCAGTCGGAGCACGCCTTCGACGCGGCGATGATCCCCGTGCTCTACCCGACGGGCGTGCAGGAGATCATCGAACTCGGCCTGCACGGCTTCGCGATGTCGCGGTATTCCGGTTGCTACGTGGCCTTCAAGACGATTTCCGAGACCGTGGACTCCTCGGCATCGATCGTCGTCGATCCCGCGAGCCCCCTGATCCGGGTCCCGGCCGATTTCGCCGTCCCGCCCGGCGGGATGGGCATCCGCTGGCCGGACACGCCCCTGGAGCAGGAGCGCCGCCTGCAGCACGACAAGATCTACGCGGCGCTCGCGTACTGCCGGGCCAACGGCCTGAACCGGGTGACGATCGACTCGCCCGCCCCGCGCCTGGGCATCATCGCCTCGGGCAAGTCGTACCTGGACGTGCTGCAGGCGCTGGAGGACCTGGGCATCGACGAGCGACACGCTGCCGAGATCGGGATCCGCCTCTTCAAGGTGGGCATGCCCTGGCCCCTGGAGCCCAACGGCGTGCGGGAGTTCGCGCAGGGGCTCAGCGAGATCCTCGTCGTCGAGGAGAAGCGCCAGCTCATCGAGTACCAGATGAAGGAGCAGCTCTACAACTGGCGCGACGACGTGCGCCCGCGCGTGATCGGCAAGTACGACGAGCACGGCGAGTGGGAGGAGCACCGGTCCGAGTGGCTCCTGCCGGCCGCGGGCGAGCTCACGCCGGCGATGATCGCGCGCGTCATCGCGGCGCGCATCGGCAAGTTCTACACGTCGAAGATCGTCGAGGCGCGGCTCAAGTTCCTGGAGGCGAAGGAGGCCGCGCTGGCCAAGCCCCGGGCACGCGCCGCGCGCATCCCGTATTTCTGCTCGGGGTG
>JAKOWJ010000353.1 GCA_029781595.1 Pseudomonadota bacterium
TGTCGTTCATCCAGCCCATGTTCCACTTGAACCCGAAGCCCAGCCCGCCGGCGGAGGTGGGCCGCGACACGCCGGGCCAGGCGGTGGACTCCTCCGCGATCATGACGATGCCGGGGTGCAGCCCGTACACGGTCTCGTTCAGGCGCCGCAGGAAGTCGATGGCCTCGAGGTTCTCGTTGCCGCCGCGCGGGTTGGGCACCCACTCGCCGGCCTTGCGCGAGTAGTCGAGGTAGAGCATGGAGGCCACCGCGTCCACGCGCAGGCCGTCCACGTGGAAGCGCTCCAGCCAGTAGAGCGCGCTCGCGACGAGGTAGTTCGACACCTCGCGGCGGCCGAAGTTGAAGATGGCGGTGTTCCAGTCGGGGTGGAAGCCCTGGCGCGGGTCGAGGTGCTCGTAGAGCGCCGTGCCGTCGAAGCGCGCGAGCCCGTGCGGGTCGGTGGGAAAGTGCGCCGGCACCCAGTCCACGATCACGCCGATGCCCTGCGCGTGGCAGCGGTCCACGAAGCGCGCGAAGGCCGCCGGCTCGCCGTGGCGCGCCGTGGGCGCGAAGAGGCCGACGGGCTGGTAGCCCCAGGAGGCGTCCAGCGGGTGCTCCGTCACCGGCATCAGCTCGACGTGGGTGAAGCCGAGGTCGGCGAGGTAGGGCAGCAGGCGGTCGGCGATCTCGTCCCAGGAGAGGAAGCGGCCGCCCTCGCCGCGGCGCCACGAGCCCGCGTGCAGCTCGTAGATCGCCATGGGCGCGCGGCGCGGGTCGCGCGCGGCGCGGGAAGCCATCCACGCCGCGTCCGTCCACGCGAAGCGGGCGGTGTCGCGCACGACGGAGGCGGTCGACGGCCGCAGCTCCGCGCCGAAGCCCACCGGGTCGGCCTTGAGCGGCAGCAGCTCGCCCGCGGCGCCGATCACCTCGTACTTGTAGAGCGTGCCCTCGCCGAGCCCCGGGACGAAGATCTCCCACACGCCGATGTCGACGCGCCGGCGCATCACGTGGCGGCGCCCGTCCCAGCCGTTGAAGTCGCCCACGACGGACACGCGCCGCGCATTCGGGGCCCAGACGGCGAAGTGCACGCCGGGGAGCCCCTCGTGCGCGATGGCGTGGGCGCCCAGCCGGTCGAAGAGGCGCGTGTGCGTGCCCT